>DATBEN010000196.1:0-5817 GCA_036276055.1 Caulobacteraceae bacterium | reverse complement strand
GGCGGTCGAGGCGCTCGACTGGATGCGCGACCGCGCCGAGAGCGGCGCCTACAGCGTGTTCATGGATTTCCGGCCCGGCGACATGCAGTTCATCAACAACTATCACGTGCTGCACGGGCGCGCTCCGTATACGGACGATCGTAATGCGGGCAAGGTCCGCCACCTCAAGCGCCTGTGGCTCGAGACCGAGGTCCTGGAAGAGCGGCCACGCTACTTCCGGAACAACATCTCCAGCCACTGGGCGCGGGAGAAGGTGATCAGTCGCCTCGACGTCGCGCACTGAGGCGGCGGCCGAGGGGCCGCGCTTCGCCTGACGAGAAGGGCCTCAGGAGCTGGTGCGCATGATCGTGCGGCGCGCGGCCGCCTTGGCCTCACGCGCGGCGCGCTGCTCGGCCTTGGTCGTGGCCTTGCGCTGCTTGCGCTCGCCCCGCTTCATCTCGAGGTCCGACAGCCGCTTGGCTTCAGCGGCTCGGCGGGCCTGTTCCTTGGCTTCGGCGCGGGCGGCGCGGACGGCCTCGAGTTCGCGCTGCCGGATTTCCTCGCGGCTCTCGAACGTCTCGGCCTTAACCATCGGCTTGGGTTTGAACTTGGCAAGCATCGCCTTCTTCGCGTCAGCCTGCGCGGTCAGGCGATCGGCGAAGCCGGTCTTCAGCGGATCTTTCATGAGTCCTTATCTAGGAAGCTGAGGGCAGCGCCCAAGGCGCGCCCCTCATACCGAAGTCGCTCTTTCTGGCAACCGGTCGCGGCGCCGCGGAAGCGGTTTTTTCACCTTTGGAGCGGCGGACGTCCCTCATGGGCGACCAGAAGGTCGTGCATGTCGTCAGCGTGCTCCTCCTCCATCGACAGGATCCACTCGAGCATCCGCCGGGTCGTGGGATCGTTATCGCCGAAATAGCGGATCAGCTCCTGGTAGTGTTCGATGGCGATCCGCTCGGCGATCAGATTCTCCCGGATCATCTCCACCAGGTTGCCGCCGGGCCCGTACTGCGAGGCGGATCGGGAGGCGAGGCCTTCGGGATCGAAATTGGGCTGACCGCCGAGTTGGGTGATCCGCTCGGCGACGGCCATCATGTGCTCCTGCTCCTCTTTGGCGTGCTGGAGGAACTCGGCCTTTGGCCCCTCGCTCGAGATGCCCATCGCCGCGATCGAATGCATCGTGTAGCGCAGGACGCAGACGATCTCGGTCGCAAGCACCGCTTGCAGGATCTCCACCGTCTTCTTCGGATCCCCGCGATAGGTGTCGGTCACCGCCCCGTCCTCGAGGCTCTTGCGCGCCCGCTCCCGCAGGCTGATCACGTCGCTCAGGAACGGCTTGTCGCTCGTCCCGGCATGGGGGGCGGACTGCGTCATCGCGGAATCTCCAGATCTGGGAGGCGGCCAAGCGTCGAATGTCCGTTCTGCTGCGAAGGTTCCCGGAGACCGAAACGCCGCTGGCGCGTTGGGCGGGATGACCGGGTTCGCGCGGCGCTCACCCTTGCCGCACGATCGACCGAAGGATATATAAAATCGCGATTGGCGCTCGATGCTTGGTAGAAATTCTACTATTTCGCGCCGTCCGGATTGAGCAGCGAGGACGATCCGAGCATGCGGCAGACCGTAGTCGGTGAAACCCGTACGGCTCAGATCGAGCTGGAGCCGCAGACCTTACAGAAAGTGCTCGAAACACGGCGCGCGATTGCCAGTGAGTCTGCTCTTGTCTGGGGTGAACACTGCACAGAGTGCGTGATGCCCACCTGTTACTCGACCTGCGCGTTCTACACCCCCCGCCGTGACCTGAAGTGCCGGCGGTTTGACCAGGGTCTCGAGGCGGTGAAGGCAAGCGCGGCGCCTGCGGCGCGGGGACTGCGGGTCTCCTTCCGGCAATGGGGAAAGCTCGAGGCTTCCGGCAGGGCGCGAGCCCTGCCGGCCGGGGGGACGCGCGCCCTGGCCGCCGCGGACGACCTCGTCGCCGGGGTCATCGGCGCGGCGGTCGCGCCTCACCGTGTGCGCGACGTCGCAGCGATCGGCTGGAACCGCGTCAAGACGCGCATAGCAGACCGCGCCGGCGCGAAGGCCTTCGACGCCTTCGTACTGGAGTGCGTCAGCCGCGCGGCGCGCGAGACGGTCTTCACCCTCACAATCAAGCCAGAGGTTTCCACCGGCCGGTATTTCCAGCGCCACCTGACGGTCCAGCCCGGCTACAACCGCCTCGCTGTCGACGCGAAAGAGATCGCGGCGCTGGTCGACCTCGATGC
Organism: Caulobacteraceae bacterium; assembly: GCA_036276055.1. Classification (GTDB taxonomy): domain Bacteria; phylum Pseudomonadota; class Alphaproteobacteria; order Caulobacterales; family Caulobacteraceae; genus Acaudatibacter. The sequence goes on along the minus strand of DATBEN010000196.1, from coordinate 3,583 downwards.
GCCCCTGCTGTTCCAGGTCGAGCCGGTGACTCCGCCCGCGGAGGCCGAGTTCGTCTTCACCCAGCTGCAGTTCGTCCGCTGGTCGGACAGGGCCGCGCCAGGATCAGCCGCCGCCGGCGCCGCTCCGGTCCAGATCGCCGCGCCCAAGCCGGCCGCGAAGGTGAAGTGCGTCGTCTGGGACCTGGACAACACCCTGTGGCGAGGCACGCTGATCGAGGACGGGCTGGAGAAGCTGGAGCTCGATCCCGCGGCGGTCGCGGCGATCAAGGCGCTCGACAGCCGTGGGATCCTTCACTCCATCGCCAGCAAGAACAACGCCGACGACGCCATGGCGGCGCTGACGCACTTCGGCCTGGCCCAATACTTCCTCGCGCCCCAGATCGCATGGCGCCCGAAGAGCGAAGCTATCGACCGCATCGCCGCCCGGCTCAACATCCACAAGAACAGCTTCCTCTTCATCGACGACCAGCCGTTCGAGCGGGCCGAGGTGCAGTCGGTCCACCAGGACGTGCGCGTGGTCTCCGACCAGATCATCGGCGAACTGCTCCAGCTTCCCGAGCTGGATACCCCGGTGACTGAGGAGGCCCGCAACCGCCGCGCCATGTACAAGGTCGAGGAGGAGCGCGATTCGGCGTTCGAGGAGACCGGCGGCGACTTCATCGCCTTCCTCCGGTCATGCGAGCTCGTCCTCACGATCGACAGGATCACCCAGGCCAACATCGCCCGGGTATTCGAGCTCTCGCAAAGGACGAACCAACTCAACTACGCCGGTCGCTCGTCGTCGCGCGAAGAGGTCGAGGCCCTGGCTGCGGGAGCCGGCAAGGACGTGGGGTTCGTGCTCTCCTGCTCCGACCGCTTTGGCGACTACGGCGTGATCGGCTTCGCCGTCGTCGATCGCGCGACGTTCCACGTCGACAACTTCTTCATGAGCTGCCGCGTCCAGCACAAGAAGGTGGATCACGCCTTCTTCGGCTGGCTGATCGAGAAGGCGGCCAAGGCGGGCCGGCCAAATATCACGGTCACTTATCGCTTCTCGGGCCGCAACCAGTCGGCCCAGCAGGTCCTCGAGGAAATGCGTTTCGCGCCCTCGGATGCGCCCGACCTGCTCCGATCGCCGGACCTCGCCGGCCTGCCCGACCACGATGTCGTCACCATCGTTGATCGCGCCTCGGACCGGACCGCCGCGCCCATGGCCATCGCCTGATCGCCGTCAGATGGCCGCCGCCCTGCAGATTCGCCTGCGAAATCTCGCACGACGCGTCTCCGCCTCGGCGGTGAGCACGCGCACGGTGCGGATGGTTAATCCGCGCCCGATCGCCAGCTTCTCCTTCGACGACTTCCCAAAGTCGGCTGTCTCCCAGGGGGCGGCGATCCTCGAGAAGGGCGGCCTGCGGGGGACCTACTATCTCAGCGCGCGCTTCCAGGGCCTCACCGAGGACGGTGTCGACTACTACGATCGGGACGACCTCAAGCGCCTGTTCGACTACGGCCACGAGATCGGCTGCCACACCGCGTCCCACGTCCACGCACCCGACCTGACCGGCATTGGCCTGGTCAAGGAGCTGGAGACGAACGCCGCCTTCGTCCGCGAGGCGCTGGGCGACGCGCGCATGACGACTTTCGCCTTCCCGTTCGGCGACATCGACCTGCGCACGAAACTCTTCATGCAGGACCGGTTCGCCGCCTGCCGGACCACCGCGCCCGGGTTGAACCGTGACGTCGCCGACCTCGGAGGACTTCGCGCGGTCAGCCTCTATTCGGGATCGACTGACGCCGGACGGATCCGGGCCCTGGCGCGCGAGACGGCCCGCCCTCGCGCCTGGCTGATCTTCTACACCCACGACGTCAGCGACTCGCCCACCCCCTATGGCTGCACGCCCGAACTCCTGCAGGCGGCGGTGGATGCGGTGGTCGAAGCCGGCTTTGAGGTGCTTCCCGTCCGCAACGCCCTGGGGCTCATCCGCTTCAGGACCTGAGCGCCGGGCGGGGGCCGGCCGCTACTCGCCGAATCCCGCGCCGGGGACCACGGGTCCGAGGCGGATCAGCCGGCTGTCGGCCACCCCGGCGGTGCGATGCTTGACGTGCTCGCGGTACTCCGGGTCCGTGACCATCGCCAGGAAGGCCCCGGCGCTGGGGTATTCGGCGATGAAGGCGAGGTCCCAGCGCTCGTCAGCCGGTCCGGTGACCACGACCTCGGGCCGCCCGGCCCAGACCTGCCGGCCGCCCACCCGGGCGAACACGGCGGCGCTGGTCCGGCCGTATTCGCGGTACGCCTCCAGGCCGCTCATGCCCCGATCGTGATTGGGATGACCCTCCGGGTAATCGGCCAGGGGCCTCAGCCGGATCAGATTGAGCATATGGATCGGCGTATCACGCGGAAGCGCCTTGAAGGCGTCAAACTGGGTGCGGGTCGGATCGATGGATCCTGCGTCGTCGCTCATCGGGATCTCCCTGCGCGGTCAGGCCCTTCCGGCCGTTCCTCCGCCATCCGGCCGGCGAAGATCAAGCGCGCGGCGCCCTTTCGGCTCCGCAACAAACGGCGCCGCAGCCTTGGTTGCGGGGTCCAGGATCACATGGTATCAGGCCCGCGGCCTTCGGCGAGGGGACTGCCGAGACGCTCCGAACGCCCCGATTTTTCGAGCGCGATCAAGGCCTTCCCGCCTGTCTGGGTTTCCTGGGCCGGGCGTTGCAAATGACACCGGACGGAACTTAACGTGGCTGACGACTCCAAGGCGACGGATGTGGGCGCGCGGTACGCGCAAGCGCTGTTCGAGCTTGCGGTCGAGGGCCGTGCGCTGGAGTCCGTCGAGGCCGACCTGAAGGGCCTCACCGAACTGCTGCGCCAGAGCCCTGATCTTCGTCGGCTTTTGGCCTCGCCGCGGTTCAACGCCGAGGAGAAAGGCAAGGGCCTCGCCGCCATCGCCGAGCGCGCCGGCGTCCAGCCCCTCACCGCCAAGTTCCTTGGCCTTCTGGCGGCCAATCGACGCACGAACGCTCTGGCTGAGATCATCGCCGCCTTCCGACGCCTGGCCGCGGCCCGTCGCGGCCTGGTCTCGGCGCAGGTCACCACCGCCATACCGCTCACCGACTCCCAGACCGCCGCCCTCAAGTCCGCCCTTCGCCAGGCGATCGGCAAGGACCCCGAGATCGAGGCGCGGGTCGATCCCGCAATCCTCGGCGGCGTGAAGGTCCGCGTCGGCTCGCGCCTCTATGACGCCTCGCTCAGGTCGAGGCTCGATTCCCTGAAATACGCCCTGAAGAGAGCTTAAGAAGACACCCTGCCCATGGACATCCGCGCCGCCGAAATCTCCGATATCCTCAAGTCTCAGATCGCCAACTTCGGCGTCGAGGCGGACGTCTCCGACGTCGGCCAGGTGCTGTCGGTCGGCGACGGCATCGCCCGCGTATTCGGCCTCGACCAGGTCCAAGCCGGCGAGATGGTGGAGTTCCCCTCCGCCGGGGTGAAGGGCATGGCCCTCAACCTCGAGCGCGACAACGTCGGGGTCGTGATCTTCGGTTCGGACGCCGACATCTCCGAAGGCGACGAGGTGCGCCGCCTGAGCGAGATCGTGGACGTCCCGGT
>DATBEN010000195.1:0-6836 GCA_036276055.1 Caulobacteraceae bacterium | reverse complement strand
TGGATCGCCTCGAGACCGGGCGGCGCTATCACCGGCGCATGTTCCTGACGCCCCCATGGCCGGAGATCTACGTCACCGACCCGGAACGCCGGCACGGCCTCGAGGCGGGCGTCGAAGAGTACGAACGACTGCTGCGGGTCTATCCGGCGCTCGGCTACGAGGTGACGATCATGCCCAAGGCTCCGGTCGCCGAACGGGCCGACTTCGTGCTGAACTGCCTCGGTGGTGCGCCCTGACCCCCGTCCCTCCCCGTCCGGGGAGGCCAGCGGCGGGGCGCGGGCGCGAACGTTAGATCAACGTATGGGCCGGCCTTGCATCTGGGAGATCTTCCGACGGGTAGAGTTCGTTCAAGGGACTCGAAATGCCGTTGGCGCCGACCACGCGCACGTGAATTCGGCGCAGGCGACGTACATGAGGCACGCCGCAGCTGTGAGCGATGACCTCGACGTCGTGGCGAAGATTGGTGCAGTAGTTGGCTACACGCACCGCCTTATCGGCGGGATCTAACCCCAGCTGCAGGCGGCGATCATGAGTGGTGATGCCGGTTGGGCAGGTGTTCTTGTTGCATTTCAGCGATTGGATACACCCCAGCGCAAACATAAAGCCCCGCCCGGAATTGACGAAAGTCGCACCCGCGCACAGCGCCCAGGCCACATCGGCCGGGGTGGTCAGCTTTCCCGAGGCGATCACGGGAATGCGCTCGCGAAGTCCATGGCGACGGATGATGTCGCATGCAAGCGGGAGGGATTCATGGATCGGGAGGCCGACGTTGTCCATCAGCGCCATCGGCGCGGCCCCGGTCCCTCCATCACCCGAATCCAGGGTGAAGAAATCCGGCATGACGCCACACGCCTTACCCCTGACAATGAGGTCGTCCAGCCAACCGTAGGCGCCCAGGACGGCCTTGAAGCCGACTGGCTTTCCCGTGATCATCCTGACGCGCGCGATGAAGTCCAGGAGGTCGTCGTTGCTGTTGATCTCCGGGTGGCGATTGGGGCTGTTGGAGTCTTCGTGAACGGGGATGCCGCGAATCGCGGCAATCTCGGGCGTCACCTTGATGCCGGGCAAGATGCCGCCTTTACCCGGCTTGGCGCCTTGCGAAAGCTTCACCTCGAACATCTTGACCTGATCGAGCGCCGCGATTGAGCTGAGCTTATCTTCGTCGAGGCTGCCGTCCTCCCGCCGGACCCCATACTTTGCGGTCCCGATCTGGAAGACGACGTCGGCGCCGCCCTCCAGGTGACAGGGGGCGAGCCCGCCCTCGCCCGTGTTGATCCAGCAGCCGGCGCGCTTGGCTCCCTTGGACAAGGCCAGCACGGCTGGCGCAGAAAGGGCGCCGAAGCTCATGGCCGAAATGTTGAAGAACGAGGTCGCCACATAGGGATGCAGGCAGTCCGGCCCGATGGTGAAGGCAGGCGTCGCCTCGACGTCGGTTTCCAGGGTGGGATAGGGGCAGTTGGCGAAGATTGGCGTGCCGATTTCCCGGATGTACTTGGTCGAGCCAAAGGCGCTGGTGGAATCGGCGTTCCTGGACGCACGTTCGACCCAGCTGCGCTCGGCCCGGTTGAAAGGCAATTCGTCGCGATCGGCGGCGAAAAAGTATTGGCGAAGGAACTCACCCAGTCGCGAGAGGATATAACGGAGATGCCCGATCACTGGATAGTTGCGCAGTACAGCATCTCGGCTCTGAACACGGTCCAAGACGAACACCAACGCCAGCAGCAGGACGCCGACCCCCAACACGAAGACGAAGAGCGTCGACAACGCCTCCAAGGTTTGCATGACGGCGTGCATTTGGGCGCTCTCCTACGTAGCCGCGGCGCCGCGCGGTTCGTCATCGGCGCACGCCCGGCTGATCAACCCCCTGGACTTCGTCGGCGCTCAAGAAACGTTACAGCGACGCCGACCTGGTTAACGGCCCTGACGGGATGTTGCGGGCGCCCGTGACGGGGCGAAGGTCCACGAAGAGTTCCTCATTTCCTTCAGAAGAGAGATGATGGTGGTGAAGGAGCCGGCCAACACCTGAGACTGCACTTCGCTCAGTGCCTCGCCAGGGTCGACGCCAGCCGCCGCCGACGCAAAGGCGTCGTCAGTGAACGCGCCGTTCAGGACCGTGCTCAGGAAGGGAGGGACAGTGCGCCTCAGCCTGCCGGAGCCGGCCTTATGGCCGTGCCGCAGATGACGACGGCGTCGTCGCGGAGGGGGAGGCCGTCGGCGGCGGCGCGGGCGAGGACGGCCTGGGGATCGTTGACGCGGATATCGAGCCCGACCACGCCCGTGCCGTCCTCGTCGATGGGCCCCACGAAGCGGATCGTCCCGCGTTCGAGCGGTACGACGGCGTCGGCGCCGTCCTCCGACCACGGCCGGTCGAGCAGCATCGACCAGCGCTCGGCGACCGCGCGGGGGTCGCGGGATTGGATCGTCACGCTCTCGATCCCGGTGGAGACCGCGCTCTCGAACCCCCGCCAGTGGGCGCCGGCCGGCGGCCAGTCGGACATCGGCTCGCGCCAGTCCGCCCCCGGAGTGTCGTCGATCGACATCAGCACGCCCGAGCAGTCGCCGGGATGGAAGTGGGTGAAGCGGTAGTTCGGCCTCTCGCTGCGGGCGATCACCCGGACCCCGGCGCCCTGCAGGCGGGCGCGATGGGCCAGGGCGTCGTCGCTCTGCAGGATGACCATGTAGCCGGCGTCCCCGCCGCGCCGCGCGAGGTAGCGCGCGCCCGAGGCGTCGGAACGGATCGGTTCGAGCACCTCGAGGAAGTCTCCACCAACGGGCATGACCACGTTGGCCAGACCAAAGACGCCGACGCCCGGGTCCCGGTAGCCCACCTTGAGACCGAACACGGCTTCCAGGTCCCGGACGACGGGATCGATGCGATGGGCGATGAGGGCGACCTGCCTCAGGCGCATTGGCGACCCTCCTCGTCATCGGGAGCCAGCTCGGCAAGGATCTCGTCGGTATGCTCGCCCAGCCGGGGCGGGTGGCGGCGGATGTTGGCCGGCGTGGCGGAGAAGCGCAGAGGCGGGCGCATGGCGAGATAGGCGCCCGCCTCGGGATGCTCGTAGCGGTGGAACAGGTCCACGGCCTCGAGGTGCGGATCGTCCGGCAGCTCGTCGAGCCGGTTCATCTTCACCACCGGGATCTGCAGCGGCTTGAGCAGGGCGAGCCACTCGTCGGTGGTGCGGGTGGGCGTGACCGTCTCCACCAGGGCGTAGAGCTCGCGGATGTGGGTGACTCGCGCGCGATAGTCGGCGAACCGGGGATCCTTCCCGAAAGTCTCGCCCATGCCGGCGGCCTCGAAGAACTGGTCCCACTGGGCGTCGGTATATGGCAGCAGGCCGATGTAGCCGTCCTTGGTCCGATAGGGCTTTCGCTGGGGATTTGCGACGCGCGTGTAGGCCCAGGGTCCCGTGGGCGGATCGTAGACGTGGCCGAAGAAGTGCTCGGCGAGGTTGAAGCTCGTCATGCACTCCAGCATCGGCACCTCGACGAACTGGCCTTCGCCCGTCCGCTGGTGGTGGAACAGCGCGGCGAGGACCGCCTGGACCATGAAATGCCCGCTGACCTTGTCCGCGACGAGGCTGGGCAGCAGGCGCGGCGCGGGATTGCCGTCGGTCCGCGGCAGCAGGTCGGCGAAACCGCAGGCGGACTGGATCAGGTCGTCGTAGGCCGGCTCGCCCGCGTAGGGCCCATCGGCGCCGTAGCCCGCCCCGTGCACGTAGATGATGTCCGGGCGGATCTGGCGGACGGTGTCGTAGTCCAGGCCAAGGCGCGTCAGGCCTTCGTATCGCACGGAGACCGCGAATACCTCGCAGGTGCGGATGAGGTGCTCCAGCGCTTCCTTGGCGTCCTTCTCCCGCAGATCGAGGAGCACCGAGCGCTTGTTGCGGTTGATGGTCATGAAGATGGGACCCAGGTCCTCGGGGCCGCCCGGCTGGCCGTGGCCGGCCCAGCGCATGATGTCCCCGCCGCCGCCGCGCCGCCCGCCAGGGAATTCGACCTTGATCACCTCCGCGCCGAGATCGCCCAGCATCTGGGTCGCATAGGCGCCGAACACCACGCTGGTCATGTCGAGGATCCGGACGCCCTTGAGCGGCCCGGTGGCCTCGGTCTCCAGCTGGCGATCCTTTGGCATGCCCATACTCCGATCCCTGAACGCCGGCGCTGCGCCGATGACGGACGCGCGCTTGGACCCTACAGTGATCGGACCGGCCAGGAAAACGGGCCTCAGAGACGCCGAGGGAGCAGGATGGAGTTCGAACTCGCCGAGGAGCACCGGATGCTCAAGGACCTGGTGGCCAGGTTCGTGAAGGACGAGCTCCTGCCCCTGGAACCGGATGTGCTGAAGCGCGAAACGGAGGGCCGGGGGCTGGGCATCGGGCGCGAAGCGCATGCGCGGCTCGACGAGGTCTCCAGGTCGCTCGGCCTGTGGGGCCTCGACGCGCCGGAGGACATCGGCGGGTCGGACCTTCCCGCCGTGGCCATGGTCGGGGTCGAAGAGGAGCTCGGCCGGACCATCACGCCCTACACGCTGCCGCCGGACAGCCCGAACCTGCGGATGCTGCGCGCGACGGTGAACGAGCGGCAGAAGGCGGCCTATCTGGAGCCCTACGTCCGCGGCGAGACGGTCTCGGCGATCGGCATCTCCGAGCCGGGCGCCGGGGGCGATCCGGCCGGCATGATCACCCGCGCCGTGCGCGACGGCGAGGACTGGGTGATCAACGGGCGCAAGATCTGGATCAGCCGCGCCGCCGACGCCGACTTCACCATCCTGATGGCAGTGACCGACCGGGAGAAGGGCGCGCGCGGCGGCATCAGCGCCTTCCTCGTCGACAAGGGCTCGCCCGGGTTCAACGTCGTGCGGCCGATCCCGATGGTCGGCGGCGCGATGACCTACGAGGTGCTCCTGGAGGACTGCCGTGTCGAGGGCTGGAAGCTGCTGGGCACCGAAGGCCAGGGCTTTGCGCCCATGCAGCTGCGCCTCGGCACGCGGCGGGTGCAGATGGCCGCCTGGTCGATCGGCATGGCCCAGCGGGCGCTGGACATGATCTGCGAGTACGCGCCGCAGCGCACGACGTTCGGCCAGCCGCTCTCGCAGCGCCAGGCGATCCAGTGGTGGGTGGCCGATGCGGCGACGAAGATCCACGCCGCCCGGCTGATGACCTACGACTGCGCCTGGAAACTGGACCAGGGCCGCGACGTCCGCCTGGAGATCTCGATGATCAAGGCCTTCGCCACGGAGATGGCGTGGGAAGTGGTGGACCATGCCATGCAGACCTTCGGCGCCATGGGCATGACCAAGGAGCTGCCCCTGCAGCTGATGGCCTCGAAGCTGCGGACCATGCGGATCTACGACGGCCCCACCGAGATCCACAAATGGGTGGTGGCGCGCAACCTGCTGGGCTCGAAGCGCTAGGAGGCCGTCGAAGGAGGGGCCCGAGGGCGAGCGACGAAGGGGCTCCATCGCCGTAACGGCTGTCGACACTTGAGCGGAACCTCGATCATCCGTTGCTCGCCTCCTTCGCGGTCCCAGCGCCGGAAATGATGCGCAGTCCACGGGCCAGTTGCGTCGCCGATGGTGCGCGATCCGGATCGACCAGCCATTGGATGATCACCCCCGCCAGGAGCGCGTAGTAGAACGCCCCCGCGTCCCGCGCGCCCTCGGGGTCGGTGATCTCATCAAGCCCCAGGAAGAGCCTCGCAAGGCCCAGCCGCGCTGCCTCCTGGGCGCTCGCCATGACGGCGCGCACCTCGGGCATGGTCTCGACGTAGGGCGACACCTCGAAATTCGCCGCCCAAAGTTGGCGGTGGCCGCGGAACAACCCCAGCAGGCGCGTCCAGGTCAGCTCGAATCGTTCTATCGGCGTGGCGTCGGCATCGAGATCGGAGGCCAGGACACGGCCAAGTTCCTCGACCCATTCGCCGGTCGCCTCGACGAGCGCCCGGGTGAGTAGCGCCTCCTTCGATCCAAAGTGATAGCCGATGGCCGCGAGGCTCACGCCCGAGGCGGCGGCGATGTCGCGCGCCGTCGTGCGCGCGAAGCCTTTGGCGCGCAGACAGCGCTTCGCCCCCACGAGCAGCTCTTCGCGATTCCCCATGCGCCAATGCCTACCATGCGGTCATACGCGCGTCTTGCACATGTGTCTTGGACATATGTCTCACACGAGCGTATCAAGCTCTCCGAGGCAGGATCGGCGGGCAGGCAAGTGACCACACACCAAGACGACTCCCTTGGGCGCGACCCTCCGCGGAGGGTCGTCTCTGCAGACGGCACGGTGATCAGCTCTCTCACGACCGGCCACGGACCGCCGGTGATCGTCGTCCCTGGCGCGCTCCTGGTCGCCGCCGACTATGCGGCGTTCGCCGAGGCCCTGGGCCAGACCCACACCGTGCATACGATCGAGCGTCGGGGGCGGAGCCCCAGCGGTCCTCAGGGCGAGGACTACGGCATGGTCAAGGAGTGCGAAGACCTGGCCGCCGTGCAGGAGGCCACGGGGTCGGAACTGGTGTTCGGCCACAGCTACGGCGGACTGATCGCTCTGGAGGCCGCGCGAACCAGCACCGCCTTTCGCAAGGTGGCCATCTATGAGCCTGGCGTCTCAGTCGCCGGCTCCATCGATCTTGGTTGGACGCCCGCGTACGAGAGGAAGCTGGCCGAAGGCAAGCCGCTCGACGCCTTCGCGCTGTTTTCCATCGGCGCAGGTCCCCGGCCTGCCCGGACCGCGCCCGTCTGGCTGATGAAGCGTTTGTTGCCGCTCTTGATCGGCAGGGCCGATCTCCGGCGGATGCTCGATCTGCTTGCGGTCAACCTTTCCGAGCACCAGGTCGTCGGGCAG
>DATBEN010000194.1:0-13993 GCA_036276055.1 Caulobacteraceae bacterium | reverse complement strand
TGGCTGTCGCCGGGGGACATGACCCGGCTGGTCGAGCGCAGTGTGCTGGCCGAACTCGACCGTTGCGCCGTAGTCTGGGGCGTCTCCGACAACGCCCGGATGGACTGGTGGGGCGACGACGACCGCGAGCGGATCGGCTGGCGACCGGCCGACAGCGCCGATCCGTATACGGACAAACTCGATGGCAGGGGCCGCGGCGACCCGGTCGCCGACCGCTACCAGGGCGGCTCCTTCTGCGCCATGGACTACTTTCGGCCGGACAAGCCCGGCGGCTAGCTAATGACGCCATAGTCCAGCGGCGGGCGGCATCGCGGGTGCTAAGGGCGGCGCAGTTCGTGAGGGAGCCCTAGGGTCGCACGCTCATCCGGTGAGAGGTGGGTTGCGGCGGCTATGGGCGCGCTGCGGTGCGTCGATCCAGTTCCGCGATCAGTTCTGCCGCCGCGAGGCGAAAGGGCCAGGCGAGGGGCCTCCTGAGGCCCTCCCTGCCGCCAGGGCGGCTTCCCGGCGCTCCCGTGAGGCGCGCAAGTGGCGGAGGAAGGTTTGGATCGAATGGCTAATGAGCCTTCTGGACGATCCCGGGACCCCAGACAGCTTGAAGATCAGCGCGGCCTCGAAGGCGCTTGACCTGATCGAGGGGCCGCCGCCCACTCGCGTCATGCTGTCTTCGGGGGAGATCAAGACCATCTGGGGCCGCGGAGGCGGACCGGTGGGCGAGCCTAACACGAGCTTTCGCCACGGCACGCTCACGGCAGAGTGCCTCGCCGAGCTTCGGACTATCAGAGAGTGCTCGCGGGTGGTTGGAAGGCGGCCGCCCACATTCAGGTGCGGAACCTGATCTGGCCCACTTGGACACAGTCGATCAAGGGATCACAAAACGCGCGACCGATTGTCCACGGCGTTCCGAGGAAATCCGAGCGCATCGACCGCAGATGTTCGGGCGAATATTGCGGTAACACTCAGCGTCGACAGAGAAAACATCGTGAATTCGACTAATTACGAGATCCCCTGGCGGTGAGTGAGGGATTCGAACCCTCGTTACGGTCTCCCGTAAACACGCTTTCCAAGCGTGCGCCTTCAACCACTCGGCCAACTCACCATCGCCGCGGGGGCGAGACGGGCCGGCGCCTAAGGGCCGGCCGCGAAGGCCGCGCAATATACGCATCGCGGTCCGCGCCACAAGCGATGCCCGGGACGTGTCGCTTAGGCCGCGAAATCCTTGGCCAATTCACCGCGGGTCGCCGGCGTCAGCACGGCCAGGTGGCCGTACGACTCATGGTCGCAGCCGACGAGGACGTGGATCGCCGGGTCGTTGAAATGGACGATCTGCGAGGCGTCGAGCGGGAAGCGGACGAAATGGACCGAGGAGGTCTTGCCGTCGTCGCGGGTGCGCTCGACGTCGCCCTCGGGCTGCCCGGAGACGCGATGCTCCCCTACCTGGAGGAAGAACTCGTCCTCCACGTGACTCAGGCGCCGCAACGTGGCGTCGCGGCGCACCGGGTCCTCGATCTCGAGCATGATCGTGGCCACCAGCTCGCGCCCCTGGGGGATCAGCGGGTTGTAGGCCTCCAACTCGTCGAGGATCTGGGCCGGGCCGCCCTTTTCGGTGAGCAGCATCTCCTGCACCTGGAACAGCATGGTCTCGTAGGACTCGAAATAGACGGTGCAGACCGGGCCGAGCGCCACGCGGCGCAGGCGCTTGACCGGCAGGAGCGCCGCGCGCCGCTCGCGCCGCACCTTGGCGTACTCGGAGTCCGGCAGCAGGTCCTCGGGCGTGATGCGATGGAGGGTGGCGGGCATGTCGCTCCTCTTCAGGCGAGGCCGTAGGCGCGGGCGAGGATCTCGATGGGATGGGCGCGGCGCGGCCTGGCTCCCTTCTCGATCGTCTCGGCCAGAATCTCACCGATGTGTCCGCAGGCAAGCGGGCAATCCGAACAAAGCGTGGCGTTACCCTTCTGGACGGCCTGCCTGGCCGTCGGAGCGCCCATCTTCAGGGCGATCGGACGGGTGTCCTTCATGACGCCGAACGTGCCGCCGTGGCCCGAGCAGCGCTCGATCACGTCCACCTTGGCGTCCGGGATCAGCCGGAGCATCTCCGCCGACTTGGCGCCCATGTTCTGCGCCCGCGCGTGGCAGGCGTGGTGGAGGGTGATTCCCCCCTCGACGGGCGCCAACCCCTGCTCGAGGCCGAACTCGCGCGAGAGGCCCACGACGTACTCGCAGATGTCACGGGTCGCGGCAGAGAGCCGCGAGACGGCGGCATTCCCGGGGTGCAGAAGCGGCCACTCGAACTTGGCCATCAGGCCGCAGGAGGCGGTCAGGGTGACGATCTCGAACCCCTGGTCGATGTAGGGGGCGAAGGCGGTGGCCACGCGCTCGGCGCGCGCGGCGACGTCGGCGAGATCTCCGGCTTCGAGCTGGGGCATGCCGCAGCACTCGGGATAGACGACGTGGGCCTCGACGCCCTGGAGCGCCAGCACCCTCGCCGCCGCTTCGGCGGTCTGCGGCGCGTTGTATTCGGAAAAGCAGGTCGCATAGATCACGGCGCGCCGCTGGCCGTACGCGGGTCCCTCGGGCGAGGGAGTCAGCGGATCGCGCAACCGGCGGCTCGCGGTCCGCGAGGCGTAGGTCGGCAGCAGCGCGTCCTGGTCGATCGCCGTCAGCGCCTCGATAACCTTGCGGACCGGCCCGTTCGATTGGGCTGTGGCCCAGTTCACCAACGGCGCGATCGGGGCGGCCAGCTTGCCGTTGCGGTCCGCGCGGCCAAGTTCCTCGCGCACGGTCTCCTTCTCGCCGGTCCGTCGCCGCGCGGCGCGGTAGCGCAGGATCAGGTGCGGAATGTCGATGTCGAACGGGTGCGGGGGGACGTACGGACACTTGGTGAGGAAGCACATGTCGCACAGGGTGCAGGCTTCATCGACCTTGGCGTACTCCGCCTTCGGCACGCTATCGAGCTCGCCCGTCGGACTCTCGTCGATGAGGTCGAACAGCCGCGGGAAGCTGTCGCACAGGTTGAAGCAGCGCCGGCAGGTGTGACAGACGTCGAACTGCCGCTCCATCTCGGCCTCGACCTTGGCGAGGTCGTAATAGGCCTCGTCGCGCCAATCGATCGGACGGCGGAATGGCGCATCGAGACTGCCCTCGCGCGCAGGCGTCTTGGCGGCGTCGCTCACGCTGGCCCATCCCTGGCTGGAGGCGAAAAAAGGAAGGCGGCCCGGGCGGGCCGCCTCCAGAGAGAATCAATCGAGGGCGTCGAGGGCCTTCTGGAACCGTCCCGCGTGGGACTTCTCGGCCTTGGCCAGGGTTTCGAACCAGTTGGCGATCTCTTCGAAGCCTTCGTCCCGGGCGGTCCGCGCCATGCCAGGATACATGTCGGTGTACTCGTGGGTCTCGCCCGCGATCGCGGCCTTGAGGTTGGCGTTGGTGGATCCGATCGGCAGACCGGTCGCCGGGTCGCCGACCGCTTCCATGAACTCCAGGTGGCCGTGCGCATGGCCGGTCTCGCCTTCGGCGGTGGACCGGAACACCGCGGCCACGTCGTTGTAGCCTTCCACGTCAGCCTTCTGCGCGAAGTAGAGATACCGCCGGTTCGCCTGGCTCTCGCCAGCGAACGCCGCCTTGAGGTTCTCCAGGGTCTGGCTGGTCGCCAAGCTCATGATCGTCTCCATCCCGCGTCAGGCGCGCGCCTACGGCGCCGCTTCATTGCGAACATGAGGCGCCGGGCTGGACCGACCCAATGAATTAAATCTATGCACTTCATAGAGAAATTCGAAGTGCGAAACGAGACCAACGGCCTAGGCTGCCAGCCCTGAAACGCGTCCATGGCGCGGAGGAGGAAACGATGGCGGTGGTCGACTTTCCGAGTCCGGACGACCTGCGCCTGGGGCGCGGCATCCGGCGGGTGCGGGAGGCCCGGGGCCTGACTCTCGCCAGGCTCGCAGCTGAGAGCCGACTCGACCCCGCCCGCCTCGACCTCGCGGAGCATGGGCGCGCGCGCCTGAGCTCGGCGGAACTCCATTCCGTGATCAACGCACTCCACGCGCCTCTCGAGCTGCTGTTCGCCGCACCCGCCGATCTGTCGACCCTGCGCAAGCTCTAGTCACTCGAGCATCGGAACTCCGCCCAGGGCGACACCGCCCGAAAATCAGGCGATGATCGCGCGCGCTTGCGGCTCCGCGGCGTCGTGACCTAACGCATTCAGGTCTCTTGTTTATCGATTTCCTGTCCGCAATCGGATAGGCGCTGGCCTGTGGCATGAGCGCCGCCATGGGCGGACACGCCGCCCTGGGCGCCGACCCTGTTACGCCGGAGCGACTGTTTGAGCGAAGCCAATTCCACGCCTGCCTATGGCTACCCGCCCGGGCGCCGACGCGCCAGCCCCGCCCGCCGGACCATCGCCGTCCTGGTCGTGATCATCGTCGCGGTCCTGCTGGCCGCCCTGCTTGCGTTCTGCGGACGCGCGCAAGGCCCGGGCGCAGCGGGAGGACACGGGCATGGCGGACGCGGCGCGGGCGGGCCCGGCGCGGCAGGCTTTGGCCGCACCGGACGGCCGCCGGCGACGGTGGGCGTGGCCAAGGCGACGCTCGGATCGATTCCGATCACCCAGACCGCGCTGGGCACCGTCACCCCGATGGCGACCGTCCAGGTCAACGCCCGCGTCTCCGGCCAGCTGGTCAAGGTCGGGTTCCGCGAAGGCCAGATGGTGCGCAAGGGCCAGCTTCTGATGCTGCTCGACCCGCGACCGTTCCAGGTCACCCTCGACCAGGAGTTGGCGGTCCTGGCGCACGACCAGGCCCTGCTCGCCGACGCGCAACTCGACCTCAATCGCTACGCCGTGCTGAAGTCCCAGGACTCGATCCCGTTCCAGACCTACGACACCCAGCTGGCGCTCGTTCGCCAGGACGAGGCGAGCGTGAAGCAGGATCAGGCCGCCGTGGCGAACGCGCGCCTCAACCTCGAGTACGCCCACATCACTGCGCCGGTTTCCGGGCGCGCGGGCCTGCGCCAGATCGACGTCGGCAACCAGGTGACCGCCAACCAGTCGACGCCGGTGACCGTCGTCACCCAGATCGACCCGATCACCATCATCTTCCCCCTGCCGGAGGACGCCATCGGCGATGTCATGGCTCACAACGGAGGCGCCGGTCTCCAGGTGACCGCGTATGACCGGTCGGGCGCGAATGTCCTCGCCGTCGGCAAGCTTCTGACGCTCGACAATGCGGTCAACACCAGCACCGGCACGGTCAATGGCCGGGCGGTGTTCAAGAACGCCGACGGCAAGCTGTTCCCGTTCGAGTTCGTCAACATAACCCTGCTGGTGGACACCCTGCAGAACCAGGTGATCGTCCCCACGACTGCGGTCCGCCATGGTCCCAACGGCGACTATGTCTGGGTGTTGCAGTCCAACCGGACCGTGAAGCAGCGGCCGATCAAGACCGGTCCGGCGACACCTGAGACGGTGTCGATCGCCTCGGGGCTGCAGGCCGGCGAGACGGTGATAACCGACGGCGGGGATCGCCTGCGCGATGGCGCGCCGGTCATCCTCCCCGGGCAGTCCCCCGCTCCGGCCGGGGCGGGCGGCCAGGGGCAGGGCGGCCATCGCGACGGCGGCGGCCACCACCAGGGGGGACAGGGCGGAGGCGATGGCGGAGCCCCGTCGAACGGATGATTTCCGCGTCCCCAGTTCGCCGCTTCACGATCACGTCTGACCCCGCGCAAGGATCCTGCGCCACGTGAGCCCCTCGCGTCCCTTCATCGAGCGGCCGATCGCCACCTCTCTGCTGATGGCTGCGATCCTGCTGGCGGGCCTCGTCGCCTTCCGATTCCTGCCGATCTCGGCGCTGCCGGAGGTGGACTATCCGACGATCCAGGTGACCACCTCCTATCCGGGCGCGAGCCCGGAGGTGATGGCCACGACGGTCACCGCTCCGCTCGAGGTCCAGTTCGGCCAGATGACGCAGCTCAGCCGCATGAGCTCGATCAGCTCGGGCGGCTCGTCGGTGGTCACCCTGCAGTTCGACCTCAGCCTATCGCTGGACGTCGCCGAGCAGGAGGTGCAGGCGGCGATCAACGCGGCCCAGGCGCTGCTGCCGACCAACCTTCCCGCGCCGCCGATCTACGCGAAGATCAACCCGGCCGACGCACCGGTGCTGACCCTGGCCCTGACGTCGACGACCATGCCCCTGACGGACGTGGAGTTCTACGCCAACCAGCAGCTCGGCCAGAAGATCTCGCAACTTCCGGGCGTGGGCCTGGTCTCCATCGGCGGCGGACAGAAACCCGCCGTCCGCGTGCAGGTGAACACCCAGCAACTGGCTTCGTACAACCTGTCCATGTCGCAGGTGTCGACGGCCATCGCTTCGGCCAACTCGAACGGCGCCAAGGGAAACTTCGACGGGCCGACGAGGTCTTATTCGATCGACGCCAACGACCAGCTGCTGACGCCCCAAGACTATGCCAGCCAGATCATCGCCTATTCGAACAACGCCCCGGTCCGGCTGTCGGACGTGGCCAAGGTCGTGGCGGGCGCGGAGAACACCCAGCTCGGCGCCTGGTACAACCGCACCCCGTCGGTCCTGCTCAACGTCCAGCGCCAGCCCGGCGCCAACGTCATCCAGACCGTCGACCAGATCAAGAAGTCCCTGCCCTCGCTAATGGCCTCGCTGCCGTCCGGCATCGACATGAAGGTCGTCACCGACCGCACGACCGGCATCCGCGCTTCGGTGGAGGACGTGGAGTTCGAGCTGGTCCTCGCCGTGGTCCTCGTGGTCCTGGTGATCTTCCTGTTCCTGCGCAGCCTTCCGGCCACCTTCATCGCCAGCGTCGCCGTGCCCCTCTCCCTGGTGGGGACCTTCGGGGCGATGTACCTGCTGCACTTCTCGCTCAACAACCTGACCCTGATGGCGCTGACGATCGCCACGGGCTTCGTCGTCGACGACGCCATCGTCATGATCGAGAACATCGCGCGCTACATCGAGATGGGCGAAACCCCGATGGCGGCGGCGATCAAGGGCGCCGAACAGATCGGCTTCACCATCATCTCTCTGACGGTGTCCCTGATCGCGGTGCTGATCCCCCTGCTGTTCATGGGCGATGTGGTCGGCCGCCTGTTCCGCCAGTTCGCCATAGCCCTGGCGGTGACCATCGTCATTTCCGCCGTCGTCTCGCTGACCCTGGTGCCGACCCTCGCCGCCCGCTGGCTGCGCCCGCATGAACAGGCCGAGCAGCGCGAGAGCGCCTTTGCGCGCCACTCCCGGCAGATCATCGACCGCGTGATCGCCCGCTACGACGTCGCGCTCAACTGGGTGCTGGACCGCCAGGCGGCCACCCTGACGGTGGCGATCGCCACCTTCGTCCTGACCGTGGTGCTGTTCCTGTTGATCCCGAAGGGGCTGTTCCCGACCCAGGACACCGGCCTCGTTCAGGCCACCGTCCAGGCCGGCCAATCAATCTCCTACGACTCCATGGCCAAGCTGCAACAGTCGGTGGACGACGAGATCCTCAACGATCCCAACGTCGACAGCCTGACGAGCTTTATCGGCGTGGATGGCCAGAACACCACGCTCGACACGGGCCGCATCCTCATAAACCTCAAGGCCTTCGGCCATCGCAGCGGAAATCTCTCCGCAATCCTCGACCGCCTGCGGACCGACGCCCGCAAGGTTCCCGGAGCGACGCTCTACGTGCAACCGGTGCAGGACCTCACGGTAGACGCCTCCTCCGGCCGGACCCAGTACCAGTTCGCCCTGCAGGGCTCGAACACCGAGACGGTCGCCGAATGGTCCAGCAAGGTCGTCGCGCGCCTGCAGCAGGAGCCGAAGCTGCGCAACGTCGCCTCGGATCTCCAGGACAACGGCCTTTCAGCCTATGTGAACATCGACCGCGACACCGCCGCGCGGGTTGGCGTAACGCCATCGAGCATCGATTCCACGCTCTTCTACGCGTTCGGCCAGAGCATCGTCTCCACCATCTTCACACAGGCGAACCAGGAGCGCGTCATCCTGGAAGCGGATCCGACGACCTCGCAGACGCCCGAAGCTCTGAAGAACCTCTACGTCAACACGCCGACGGGCACGCCCACGCCCCTGCGTGCGATCGCGACGGTGGAGACGCGCACGGCGCCCCTGCAGATCAACCACGTCGGTCAGTTCCCGGCGGCCAACATCTCCTTCGACACCTCGCCGGGCGTGGCGCTCGGAGACGCGGTGCACGCGATCGAACAGGACGAGAAGGCGCTCAAGATCCCCTCGACCATCACCACGGTCTTCCTGGGAAGCGCCAATGCGTTCCGGGCCTCGTTGTCCAACGAGCTGTGGCTGATCCTGGCGGCGATCGTCGTCGTCTACATCGTGCTGGGCGTGCTCTACGAGAGCTACGTCCACCCGGTGACGATCCTCTCGACCCTGCCCTCCGCGGGTGTGGGCGCCCTGGCCGCCCTGATGATCGCCGGCCAGGACCTGGGCGTGATCGGCATCATCGGCATCATCCTGCTGATCGGCATCGTCAAGAAGAATGCGATCATGATGATCGACTTCGCGCTCGACGCCGAACGGGTCGAGGGCAAGCCGCCGCGCGAGGCGATCCACCAGGCCGCCCTCCTTCGCTTCCGCCCGATCGTCATGACCACCCTGGCGGCGCTGTTCGGGGCGCTCCCGCTGATGCTCGGCTGGGGCGTCGGCTCGGAACTGCGTCACCCGCTCGGCATCAGCATCGTCGGCGGTCTGATCGTCAGCCAGGCGCTCACCCTGTTCACCACGCCGGTGATCTATCTGCAGTTCGACTGGCTCTCGCGCCGGCTTGGCGGGCGAGGCAATCTTCGCAAGGGGAACGCGAACCCGGGCGTGTCGGAGGCGGAGCCTGATCCGGGCCCGGCGGCGACGTGAACGTCTCGGAGCTCTTCATCCGGCGCCCGGTCGCGACGATCCTGCTCACCGTCGGCGTGGCCCTGGCCGGGGTGGCGGCCTTCTTCCTGCTGCCGGTCTCGCCCCTGCCCCAGGTCGACTTCCCGACCATCTTCGTTCAGGCCAACCTGCCTGGCGCGAGCCCCGAGACGATGGCCACGAGCGTGGCCACTCCTCTCGAGCGGCATCTGGGGATCATTTCCGACGTCTCGGAGATCACCTCCCAGAGCCGGGTCAGCCAGACCCGGATCGTCCTGCAGTTCGACCTCGGCCGCAGCATCGACGGGGCGGCGCGGGACGTGGAAGCGGCGATCAACGCCGCGCGGGTCGACCTGCCCCAGACGCTCCGGCAGAATCCGACCTATCGCAAGGTCAATCCCGCCGACGCGCCGATCATCGTCCTTGCGCTGACCTCCAAGACCCGCACGCCCGGCCAGATCTACGATGTGGCCGACACCGTCATCCAGCAGCAGATCAGCCAGGTGAAGGGGGTGGGCAACGTCACCCTGGGCGGCAGCTCGCTTCCGGCGGTGCGGATCGAGCTCAATCCGCTGGAGCTGGCGAGGGACCAGATCGGCCTCGAGGACGTCCGCGCCGCCCTGGCCTCGGCCAACGCCAACCAGCCCAAGGGCGTGGTGCAGCAGAACGGCCTGCGCTATCAGATCTACACCAACGACACCGGCCTGGCGGCGGCCGACTATGCGCCGCTTGTGATCGCCTACCGCAACGGCAACGCGGTTCGCCTGAGCGACGTCGCCCGGGTGATCGACGGGGTCGAGGACGTCCACAATTTCGGCCTGTTCAACGGCCAGCCGGCGATCATCGTCCAGGTCTCCCGCCAGCCGGGGGCCAACATCATCGACGCCACCGACCGCGTGAAGGCGCTGATCCCCACGCTCGAGGCGGCGCTCCCGCCGGACATCGACTGGCACATCGTGACCGACCGGACGATCAGCATCCGCGCCTCCCTCGCCGAGGTGGAGCGCACGGTGATCCTCTCCACCATCCTCGTGGTCGCGGTGGTCGCCTTCTTCCTGCGGAACGGCCGGGCGATCCTGATCCCCAGCGTCGCCGTCGTGGTCTCCCTTCTGGGGGCCCTGGCGGTGATGTACCTGCTCGGATTCTCGCTCGACAACCTGTCGCTGATGGCTCTGACGGTGGCGACGGGTTTCGTGGTCGACGACGCCATCGTCGTGCTCGAGAACATCACCCGCCATGTGGAGGCGGGGATGGGCCGCTTCGAGGCGGCCCTGCAGGGCGCCAAGGAAGTCGGCTTCACCGTCGTCTCCATCAGCATCTCGCTGGTGGCCGTGTTCCTGCCCATCCTGCTGATGGGGGGGATTGTCGGGCGCCTCTTCCGCGAGTTCGCCGCCACCCTCTCCGCGGCGGTGCTCGTCTCGCTGGTGATCTCGCTCACAACCACGCCGATGATGAGCGCTTACCTTGTCGATCCGCCCCGGCGCGACCGGCGCCCGAACCCCTTGAGCCGGTTCTCCGAAGGGCTCTTCTCGCGCATGCAGCGGATCTACGAGCGCGCGCTCGACTGGGCGCTGGATTCGGGACCGGTGATGCTGGTGGTGCTCTTCGCCTGCATCGCCCTCACCGTCTTCCTGTTCGGGGTGGTGCAGAAAGGCTTCTTCCCGATCCAGGACACGGGCCTGATCATGGGCGGCCTGCAGACCGACCAGTCCAGCTCGTTCTCCCTGACGGCCGGACGCCTGCGGCGGCTGGTCAACATCATCGACCACGACCCGTCGGTGGCGACGGTCGCCGCCTTCGCGGGCAGCAACGCCGCCGGCGGGTTCCTCATCACCGAGCTGAAGCCGCGCAACGAGCGCAAGGGCGGCTCGGCGGAGGTGGTCCAGCGCCTTCGGCCCAAGCTCGCGCGCGTGATCGGCGCCAGCCTCTTCCTCAATCCCGCCCAGGACATCCGCGTGGGCGGCCGCTCGAGCAACGCCACCTATCAGTACACCATCGAGGGGCAGGACCTGGCGAGCGTGCGGCTGTGGGCCGGCCGGCTCTCCGAAGCGCTCAAGCGCCAGCCGGGCATGGCGGACGTCAACACGGACCAGGAAGACCACGGACTGGAAAGTTACGTTCACATCGCCCGGGGCAGCTCGGGTCGCCTGCACATGACCAACGTCAATATCGACAACAACCTCTACGACGAGTTCGGGCAGAGGCAGGTCTCGACCATCTACAAGGAGACCAACCAGTACCACATCATCATGGAGGCCGACCCGCAGTTCACCGCGGACCCGACGGCGCTCCAGTACGTCTATACGAGCACCGGTGGCGCAGCCGCCTCGCCGGTCAGCCCACTGGTCACGACGACGGCGGTGGGCGCGCTGGGCGAGACGACAGCCATGGGCGCCGTCTCGTCCGCTTCGAGCGTGACCGGCGCGCCACACGTCGCCACCGCCGTCGGCGCGGCCGCGGCCGTGACTGTGAGCGGCGCGCCGACCGCGCTTGCGGCCATCGGGTCCTCCGGCTCCGCCTCGTCGGCGACGGTGGTCCCTGGGACCTCGATCACCACTCTTGGCCTGACCGCAGCACCCGGGCCGACCAATCCCACCGCCAACGAGAGCTCCGCCTCCGTGGCGACGACCGCCACGGCCGCGAATGCTCCCGCCGCAGCGAATGCGGCCGGCGTCCCCGGGGGCGTGTCGGCCAGCGTGGGAACGGACGTGGCGGTGGGTGTCGCGGCCCTGGCGGGACCCGCGGCCCCGCCGGGCCGCGCCGCCTCGCAGGGTGTGGCGGTGAGCACGACGCCCGAGCAGGTCTTCCCCCTGGCGACCTACGCCGCCTGGAACGACCAGGCGACGCCCACTTCGGTCAATCACCAGGACACCCAGCCGGCGACCACCATCTCGTTCAATCTCGGCCCGGGCGCTTCGCTGAGCGACGCGACGGCGGCCATGACGCGCGCGGCGGCTTCGATCGGCATGCCCGCCAATGTACACGGCAGCTTCCAGGGCACGGCGCGCGTGTTCCAGCAGTCCCTTGCCGACGAGCCGATTCTCATCCTCGCCGCGCTCGTGGCGATCTACATCGTCCTGGGAGTCCTCTACGAGAGCTACATCCACCCCCTGACAGTGCTCTCGACCCTTCCTTCGGCGGGCACCGGGGCCCTGATCGCCCTGATCCTGTTCCACATCGAGTTCGACATCATCGGCCTGATCGGCCTCATCCTTCTGATCGGCATCGTGAAGAAGAATGCGATCATGATGATCGACTTCGCCCTGGACGCCGAGCGCGAGCAGGGGCTCAGCCCCCACGCCTCGATCCGCCAGGCCGCTCTGACGCGCTTTCGGCCAATCATGATGACCACCTTCGCGGCCATGCTGGGGGCCCTGCCCCTGGCCATCGGCTGGGGCGAGGGGTCGGAGCTGCGCCGGCCCCTGGGCGTGACCATCATCGGCGGACTGCTGGTAAGCCAGCTGATCACCCTGCTCACGACCCCCGTGGTCTATCTGTACCTCGATCGTCTACACAACTGGCGCCGCCGGGGTGGAAGTCCCCGCCCGGCCGTCGCTCCCCAGCCGAGTTCCGCCTGACATGACAGAGTCCGACGCCCCTAGGATCCGCATGCCCCGAACGCCCTTCCGGACCCGCGTGACCGCCGCTGTGCTGCTGGCCTCGACCGCCGGCGGCTGCATGGTCGGACCGAACTATCACCGTCCGTCGGTGACCGCCCCGCCCGCCTTCAAGGAAGCCAAGGGGTGGGCGCCCGCCCAGCCCTCCGACGCCGCCGACAAGAAGGACTGGTGGACCGCGTTTGGCGATCCCACGCTCAACGAGCTCGAAGCGCGCGTGAACGTGTCGAACCAGACCCTTGCCGCCGACGAGGCGGCCTACCGGGCCGCTCACGCGATCGTCGCCGAGGACCGGGCCGCGCTCTTTCCGACCGCGACCGTGGGCGCCTCGGGCGATCGCACGTTCACCGGCGGCGGCGCCTCGTCCTCGAAATTCGCCAACGCGACTGGCACGTCCACGAGGACGACCGCCACCAGCACAACCAGCATCCTCTACGAGCCGACGCTCGGCGCCAGCTGGGCGCCGGATCTTTGGGGGTCGGTCCGTCGCACGATCAACAGCGCCAAGGCCACCGCCCAGTCGGATGCCGCCCTGCTCGCCAATGCGCGGCTGTCCATGCAGACCGAGCTGGCGAGCGACTACATCCTCTTGCGCCAATACGACCAGGAGACGCGCCTCTACGACGCCGAGGTCGCAGCCTACACGCGCAGTCTCGAGGTCACCCAGAACAAGTACCGGGCCGGAAACGCCGCCCAGAGCGACGTACTCACCGCCGAGACCGAGCTGCAGACCATCGAGGCCTCCTATCAGGATCTGGTGCGCCTGCGGGCCCTGATGGAGCACGCGATCGCCGTGCTGGTGGGCGTTGCGCCCGCCGACCTGACGCTTCCGCCGGGGGACTGGAACCTGAAGCTGCCCCAGATCCCTACCGTCCTCCCCTCGGCGCTGCTCCAGCGGCGACCCGATATCGCCGAGAGCGAACGGGCCGCGGCGTCGGCCAGCGAGCTGATCGGCGTGCAGGTGGCGGCCTACTATCCGACCATAGCCCTGACGGCCACGGCCGGATTCGAGTCCAATGCGCTCTCCAACCTGTTCGGCCTCTCCAACGCCTTCTGGAGCATCGGCGGCAGCGCCACCGAGACGGTCTTCGACGCCGGGCTTCGCGGCGCCCGCGTCAGGCAGTTCCGCGCCCAGTATGACGAGGCCGTCGCCAACTACCGTGAGACCGTCCTCGCAGCGTTCCAGGGCGTGGAGGACAATCTTGCCGCCCAGAGGGTCTATGGCGGCGAGCAGGAGAAGCTTCAGGCCGCCGCCGCCGCCGCGACGCTCAACCAGACCCTGACCCTCAACGAATACAACGCGGGGACGGTGGACTTCACCACCGTAGCCACCGCCCAGGTTGCGGCAGTCCAGGCGCAGGTCGCCGAATTGCAGATCGAGGCCAGCCGGCTGGCCACGGCGGTGTCGCTGATCGAGGCGCTCGGGGGCGGCTGGACCACGACGGAGCTGCCCAAGAGCTGACGGCAAAGTCGCTTCCCTGCGTCGCAATTGGCGCCGGG
>DATBEN010000193.1:0-7356 GCA_036276055.1 Caulobacteraceae bacterium | reverse complement strand
GATGGGAAACAGCACGTGATTTCGCGTGACCAGGAAGTCGTGGACCATGCTCGAATAGGGCGCCTGGAAGTCGTCGCGGCGCGTGACCGTCCCGTCCGCGGCGGTGACGCCATAGGACATCCCGGTGGAGAAGGGCATGCTTCCGACCGAATAGCCGAACCAGACCATCTCGCCGGTCTCGGGATCCATCTTGGGGTGGGCCGTCGTGCGGCCGCGATAGGCCCCGACGTAGCCGCGCGTCTCCAGCGTCAGGGGATCCAGCTCGAGCGGCGCATGCCCCTCTTCCAGCGCCAGCAGCTTTCCGCCGTGCCAGACGATGTTCGTATTGGCCACGCCGCCGTCGAGCCCCGCGGCCTCCGGATCCGTTTCGCGCGGGTCGATGCTGAAGAGGGCGCGTCCGGCCGGATGCTCGGCCTGCCATTTGGGGGTCCGGGCATAGCGGTTGCGATAGCGCGCCTTGCCGTCCTCGACGAAGACGGCGTGGACCATGCCGTCGCCGAAGAACCAGTGGTGCTGGCCCCGCGGCGGGAATTGGGGATTGGGTCCATTCCGATAGAAGGCGCCGGCAAGGTCCGCCGGGATTTCTCCCTGGACCTTCAATTGGAACTCCGACTCGTCGGCGACCGGGGCGAAGTTGCCCGACAGATAGGGATTCTGGGTCTGGGTTCCGTCCATGGCGTCCTCCGCAGCGTTTATCGCTTACGTTGTAAATTTATACGGTACGGCATAACTCATGGCAAGACACGTTTTTCGCGAACTTCCGAGAGCCCCTCTTGCCCAGAACCCTGTCCCAGACCGAGATCGAGGACTTCCGCCATCGACTCTGCGATGCGGCCGAGCACCTGTTCGCCGAGCGCGGGGCCGAGGGGGTGACGATCCGCGAGCTGGCCGCCGCGGTGGGCGTGAGCCCGATGACCCCTTACCGGTACTTCAAGGACAAGGACGCGATCCTCGCCGCCGTGCGGGCGCGGGCGTTCGACCGACATGCCGGAGCGCTGGAAGCGGCCTACGCCGCGACGGCCGGCGACCGCTCCGCTCGCCCCGGCGCGCTGGCGGACGCCTATGTCCGGTTCGCCGAGGAGAATCCCGAGGCGTACAAGCTGATGTTCGACGTGCGCCAGCCCAGCGCCGGCGACTATCCGGAGCTCGTGCGCGCCGGCGCCCGCTCCTATCGGACCATGACCCTGCAGCTTTCCAACGAAATCGCCGCCGGTCGCCTGTCAGGCGATCCCGCGAAGATCGGCCAGATGTACTGGGCCGCGCTGCACGGCGCGCTGATGCTGGAAATGTCCGGACTGCTGGGACGGAAGGAAGCTCGGGCGCTGATTCACGACCTGCTCGCGACTCTCGACAAAGGTTTATGGGGCGAGGCGCGGCCGGGGATCTAGGACCCGCTTTTTCCTTTGCGGTTGGCCCTTTGGCCAGGGCAAGGAGGGTATGAGCGGGGTCCCCCCGCAAGGGGGTGGACCAGGCGACGATGACCAGCGCGGTGGCCGGGCCGGCCCGAACAACCCTGGCGGGCGCCCGGCTGAAGGCGATCATCGGCGGATCGCTGGGCAACTTCGTCGAGTGGTACGACTGGTTCGCCTACGCCAGCTTCTCGCTTTACTTCGGCAAGACCTTCTTTCCGCATGGCGGCGAGCTGGACCGCCGGCTGGAGACGGCCGCGGTGTTCGCGGTCGGCTTCTTCGCCAGGCCCGTAGGCGCCTGGTTGATGGGCGTCTTCGCCGATCGTAGGGGCCGCAAGGCCGCGCTCGTGCTCTCGATAAGCCTGATGTGCGCCGGTTCGCTGATGATCGCCGTCGCGCCGGGCTACGCGCAGGTGGGGCCGCTGGCGCCCGTCATCCTGATCGCCGCGCGCCTCGTTCAGGGCCTGAGCCTGGGTGGAGAGTACGGCGCGAGCGCGGTCTACGTCGCAGAAATGTCCGGCCGCGCGCGGCGAGGCTTTTATTCGTCCTTCCTGTTCGTGACTCTGATGGTGGGACAGCTCGCGGCGCTGGGCGTGCTGATCGTCCTGCAGGCAATCCTGACCGGGCCGCAGATCTCGGCCTTCGGCTGGCGGATCGCCTTCTTCATCGGCGCGGGGCTGGCCTTGGTAGTCTGGTTCATCCAGGCGGGGCTGGAGGAGACCAGCCTGTTCCGCGCCGAGGACGCGGCGGCCCGACGGGCCTCCACCGTGCGCGCCCTTCTGGTCCGCCAGCCGAAGGAGGCGGCGATGGTGTTCGTCCTCTCGGGAGCCGGCGCGCTGACCTTCTACAGCTTCACCACCTACATGCCGAAGTTCCTCACCGGCTCGGCGCACTTCTCGCGCCCCGTGGCGACCGACGTCTCCGCCGCGTCCCTGGTGGTCCTGATGGTCGTCCAGCCCCTGTTCGGCTGGCTGGGAGACGTCATCGGCCGCAAGCGACTGCTGGTCTTCGCCTTCGCCGCCGGCGCACTGACGACCTGGCCGATCCTGACGAGCCTCGCCGCCACGCACGACCCGCTGATCGCCCTCGGCCTCATCAGCGCAGCGCTCACCTGCCTCGCCGCCTACACGGCGGTGAACGGTCTGGTGAAATCCGAACTCTTCCCCACCGAGCTGCGCGGCCTCGGCGTCGCCCTCCCCTACGCCCTCGCCAACGCCATTTTCGGCGGCACGGCCGAACTCGTCGCCGAGGCGTTCAAGAAGGTCGGGGTCGAGCGGGGGTTCTTCGTCTACGTCAGCGTGATCGCCGCGGCGGCGTGTCTCGTAGCCTCGCGCATGCGGGACACCCAGAAGACGAGCCTGATCGCGGACTAATCCGCGAGACGCCGATCCTCTCCCTTGTGGGGAGCGGTAGGAAACCCTCAGCTATTTTTTCTTCCGTCATGTATGGACGGCCCCTTCCCGGCAAGGGGAGCGGCCCCCTCACTCCAACCCCAGCTCCCGCCGCTGGGCGCGGGTGAGCTTGGCGGCGACCAGGGCGTGGGCCTGGGCGACCCAGTCGGCGGTCTCGGCCTCGTCCATCGTCTCGAGGTCGTCGAAGCGCACCCACTTGGCCCGGGCGAGATAGGGCGCGGGACGCGCGCGGCCGGATTCGGTCAGGGCCTCGAAGGCGATGTCGCTGACCTTGAACGAAACCCCTTCGCGACCGACGACCGCAAAGATGCGACCGCCCACTTTGTAGACGTTGTCTGCGCCCCACTGGACGACGCTGGTCACCGCCGGCAGGGCGCGGCAGGCGGCGTCGAAGGCTTCGGGGCTCAGGCCTCGACTCCGAGGCCGATGGGGCAGACGACGCCTGTGCCGCCCACGCCGCAATAGCCGTCCGGATTCTTCGCCATGTACTGCTGGTGGTAGTCCTCGGCGAAGTAGAATTCGCCGGCGGGACGGATCTCGGTCGTTATGGAGCCCAACCCCGCTGCATCCAGCGCCGCCTGATAGGCGACCTTCGAGCGTTCGGCGGCCTCGGACTGAGCCGGATCGTGGGTGTAGATGGCCGACCTGTACTGCGTGCCCACGTCATTGCCCTGGCGCATGCCCTGTGTCGGATCATGCCCCTCCCAGAACACCTTCAGCAGGTCCTGGTAGGTCACCTGGCGCGGATCGAAGACGACCCGCACCGCTTCGGCGTGGCCCGTCATGCCGGAGCACACCTCCTGATAGGTGGGATTGGGCGTGTGCCCGCCCATATAGCCGACGGCGGTCACCCAGACGCCGGGAACCTGCCAGAACTTCCGTTCCTCGCCCCAGAAGCAGCCCATGGCGAAGTCGGCCACCTCCACCCCCTCCGGATAGGGGCCCTTCAGCGGACGCTCGTTCACGAAGGAGAGTTCCGAGGTAGGGATCGCCTGACCCCGTCCGGGCAGGGCGCGGTCGGCGGCCACGATCTCGGCGGACTTGCGGAACAGCGGCATGACGGCCCTCCTGACCTATCTCTGGGGTCCTACTTAAGCGCGACGACCGGCGTCCGTAAGACGGCGCAGACCCGGCGCGAGGGGCATCGGCCGGCTGCTCGGTCGCCGATCCGTACCGTTGCGCTCATCTGATGTCAGGCTGATCCGTACTGTTACGCTCACCTGTCATCAATATGTCGTTAAGCTTTGTCACTCACAGCGGAAAACAGGCACACGTTACGTCAAAACCCGATAAAGCGCGATCAACCTGAGCTGGGGAGCAACGGGCGGTGAGCCGGTACACGGTTTCTTTCCTGGACAACTATGGCGAGGCGTTGCGGTCGGAACTGCTCGACTGCGCCACCGAGGCCGAGGCCATCAACGCCCTCCACGAGCGCGCGGGTCTGCATCGGGTCCAGCTGTGGCTCGAAGACCAGACGATCCTCGAGCTGCCCGAAAACGTGCGGCCACGGCGTCCCCAGGTATGCCACTCCCGCCGATCGCTCCCCAGGCCCCCCCACGCCGGCGGGACCACCGCCGAGGCCTGACCGCGCGCCCGTCGCGGAGTGGTGCGATAGTGTCGAGGGTTTGCGCCTATTCGGAACTTCGGATCAGTCGGCCGCCTTTGGCCTGACGAGCTTGGCCCCTATCTAGGACCCGCGGCGGTCGAGCACGGCGCGCCGCCGGCTGCAGTTTGGGCCCATGACCAGCATCCTTGCGATCGAAGACGACGAGGCCACCGCACGCGAGATCGTGCAGGAACTCACTTCCCATGGGTTCGACGTCGAATGGGTCGCCGACGGGCGTGAGGGCCTGATCCGCGCCACCAGCGAGCGCTTCGACGCCATCACCCTGGACCGGATGCTGCCAGGCGTCGACGGCCTGACCATCGTCACCATCCTGCGCAACGCCAAGATCGACACGCCGGTGCTGATGATCAGCGCCCTCACCGAAGTCGACGAGCGCGTGCGCGGCCTGCGCGCCGGGGGCGACGACTACCTGACCAAGCCGTTCGCCTCTGAGGAGATGGCGGCGCGGCTCGAGGTGCTGTTGCGGCGACAGGGCGCGCCGGCGCGCGAGACGATCCTGCGCGTGGGAGGCCTGGAGCTGGATCTCGTCACCCGCGAGGCGCGATTTGGCGGCGCCGAAGCGCGGCTCCTGCCGACGGAATTCAAGCTGCTCGAGTTCATGATGCGCAACGCCGGCCAACTGCTGACGCGCACCATGATCTTCGAGTCGGTGTGGGGCTATTATTTCGATCCCGGGACCAATCTGGTGGACGTCCATCTCGGCAGGCTCAGGCGCAAGCTCGAAGTGCTGGGGGCGCCGAACCTGATCCAGACCGTCCGCGGCGCGGGATACACGTTGCGTGCTGCAGCCTGACCTCTGGCGAACGACGACCTTTCGCCTCACCGTCCTTCTCGGCGGTGTGTTCGCGACCGGCATCGTCGCCCTGCTCGGCCTGATCTACTGGAGCACTGCGAGCTATCTCGTGGTGCAGATGGACCAGATCGTGATCGGCCAGGCCCACGGCCTGGAGGCCGTCAAACCCGAATACCTGCCGGCCATGATCAAGGCCACGGAGGCCGAAGACGTTCGAGGGGTCAACTACTATGGCCTCTTCGGCTCCAACGGGACATGGCTCGCCGGCAATGTCCGCCGACTGCCGCCGAGCGTGATCCTCGACGGACGACCGCGCGAACTGCAGGAGAAGGGTTTCCAGCCGGGTGCGCGGGCGCTGGCCGAGCGACTGCCGTGGGGCGAAGTGCTGTTCGTCGGCTTCGACGCCAAGACGCTGACCGGCGTGCGCAGGATCCTCGAAAGATCGCTGATCGTCAGCGGCGCCCTGATCTTTGTCCTGGGAATGGCGGTCAGCGCTGCCGTCAGCCTCGATCCACTGCGGCGCGTGCGCGACATCCAGAAGGCGAGCGAGCCGATCCTGGCGGGGGACGTCAGCGCCCGTCTGCCGGTGTCCTCGCGTCAGGACGAACTAGACATGCTGGCCAGCATCTCCAACCGGATGATGGACGAGGTCGAGAGGCTGCTGTGGCAGGTAAAGAGCGTCGGCGACCACGTCGCGCACGACCTGCGCACGCCACTCAACCGCCTGCGGGCCCTGCTCTACCGGATGCGCCAGGAGCGCGCGGACGCCGATCCCGGCGCCCCGCAACTCGATCAGGCCCTGCAGGAGATCGACACCGTCCTTGTGCGCTTCAAGGCGATCCAGCGGATCGGCGAAATCGACCGACGCGAGCGACGCGCCGGCTTCCGCGCAGTGTGTCTGGACGAGCTGGTCGAAGAGCTGGGCGCTTTTTTCGAGCCCCTGGCGGAAGACCGTGGCGTCGAGTTGAAACTGCAGATCCAGGACGCTCGCGAAATACTCGCCGACCGCGAACTGCTGTTCGAAGCGGTGGGCAACCTGGTGGGCAACGCCATCAAGTTCACGCCGACCGGCGGAAGAATCCAGCTCGCCTTGAAGAGTTCGGCGCGGGGTCCGGCGATCGAGGTAAGCGACAATGGCCCCGGCGTGCCGGAGGAGGAGCGCGAGGTCGTGGTCCAGCGGTTCTACCGGGGCCGGCACAGCCAGGGGACGCCGGGTTCCGGCCTCGGCCTCAGTATCGTCTGCGCCATCGCGCGCCTGCACGACTTCCGGCTGCAGCTCACGGACGCGCAGCCAGGCCTTCAGGCGACCCTCGAGTGCTGGCCGGCGAGTGGCTGATCCGTGCGCATGCTCTATGTGAGCGAGTCGGAGCCGGACGCCTACCTCCTAGGGGCGCTGCGCGAGGTCGGACACCTGGTGGAGGCCGCCGCCGACGCCGTGGACGGTCCGGCGATGGCCAATGAGCTGAACTTCGAAGCCGTGGTCCTGGACTGGTCGCGGCCGTCAGAGGCGTGGGTGCAACGCTTCGCGGGCCTGGGCGCGATCGTCGTGGTCATCTGCGGGCGAGGCGTGGCGCGCGAGCGAGTCGGAGCGCTGCGCGCCGGCGCCGACGTCTGTTTCGTGCGCCCGTTCGCCTTCGCCGAACTCGAGGCCAGGCTGCAGGCGCTTCGCCGCAGCGCTCCCCGCGCCGTCAAGGAGTCCCCGGACTTCAAGCTCACGGCCGCCCATCGGACCGTCACCCGGGACGGGGTGGAGATCGTGCTCTCGGCGGTGGAGTTCCGGATCCTTCAGCATCTGATGGAACACGCCGGCGAGTTCGTACCCATTCCCACCCTCAGGCGCGTCGCCTGGGGCGACGACGTCGAGCCGGCGGCCGAACCCGTGCACCGCTGCGCCGCCCGCCTTCGCCGCAAGCTCGCGGCGCTCCATGCGAGAGCTTCGATCGAGGCGATGCCTGGCCACGGATACGCCCTGCGCTCTAGGCTGAAGACCCAATCACTCTATTGATTGGGTGGGGCAAATCATGATTCCCCGGGGCTTGTGGGCCTCTGGAGAGCGACGATGGCCAATCTGTTCTGGCTGAGCGACGAGCAATGGGCGGCGATCGAGCCGCACCT
>DATBEN010000192.1:0-3356 GCA_036276055.1 Caulobacteraceae bacterium | reverse complement strand
AGCTGGAGACGACCATCCGCGACGACGTGGCCTTCGCCCTTCACGCCAGGCTCTCGGCCATCCCGCCCGAGCGGATTGAGGCGGCGCTGAAGGCCTATTGGACAGGCCAGCATACGGCGTTCACGCCTGTCCACGTGGCGGAGACCTGGGACCAGGATACGCGCGAACTGAGGCTGACGGCCGACGGGACCAGCAAGATCGGCTGGTCCGGCGCCGGGTTCGAACTGCAGAATGTCGAGCTCCGCAGCGGGTTCGACATCAAGCGCGATCCCATCTCCAGCGACCCGGACGCGCCCTACGTGACCGATTTCCCGGTCTGGGTCGAAACCGATGAAAGCGTCGTCCTGCCTCCCGGGGACACCCCGTCTCGCGATGCAGCCAAGGCGGCGGATGTCGATACGGTGATCGCCGGCGTGGCCTTTCGCCGAAAGGGAACCGTTACCGGGAACGTCTTCCGCGTGGTCTCGACCATACGCGCACTCAAGCCGGAGATCTCGGCCGCCGAGGCGCGCACTTCGGTCGATCCCCTCACCAAACTCGGCAAAGTGGGTGTCTATGCGCCGGCGGGGTCCCAGGCGCAGGCGGCGAACGATGCGGTCGCCCTGGACAGCCAGCCGACGACGATCGAAGGCCACCTGTTTCGAGGGAACGCCTTGCTGGACGCGGGGCGGTTCCGGGAGGCGCTGAAGGAGTTCGACGCCGCTGTCTCACTCGACCCGAAATCGCAGCGGGCCTGGGCTGGCCGCGCAGTCGCACATGCCTGGCTCGGGGAGCGCTCTGCGATCGCCGAAGCTGACGAGGCCGATGCGCTTGGACCTCCGGAGATTGCCGCGGCGCGTGCGCGAGGCATCCTGGCGGCCAGCACGGGTGACCTGGGGGGCGCCCGTGCAGCCTATCGCCATGCCCTGACAGTCGCGCCGGACGACGAATTCACCCTTCTGCGCCTCGTCGATCTTGAGACCCGGAACTCCGACTTCGACGCCGCCAGGAAGGATCTCGAGCATCTGCTGCGCGCTCACCCGGAGCTGGCATCGAGCGCCCATCTCTGGCGGGGAACACTGGAGGCGGCGGCCCAGCACGAGGAGATGGCCGAGAAAGAACTGGCCCAAGCTGACGTGGCCATGCCTGAGGCGCGGCTCGCGAGGGCAAGCGTCTATCTGCGTCTTGGCGACACTGACCTCGCGCGCGCGGACGTGGACGAAGCGATCCGGCAGCGGCCTACGGCGGCGGCCTGGCTCCAACGCGCGACCATCGACGGCGGCTACGCCAGCGCGGCCGCGAACGCCGATGTCGACGCTGCCCTCAGACTGGCGCCGGACGACGTGGACGCCCAGGCCTGGAAGGCGGATGCGGCGATGTCGCAAGGCGACTTTTCAACCGCCCTTCCGCTGGCGGACCGCCTCGTGCGCGAACACCCTGAGACGGCGGGTAGGTTCCTCGCCGCGCGCGCTGCGGTCGAAGGCAAACTCGGCCGTGCGGCTGAAATGGACGCCGACTTCGCCAAGGCCCATGCCGCGACAGGCGACACGGCGCCCGACCCCGGCTTTCTCTGTAGTTCCGAGGTGACGGCGAGGTGGCGACCGCGGGCGGCTCTCGACGACTGCGAAAAGGCCATCCAGGCAGCTCCGAGCGACGTAGCGCCCCGCCTGTGCCAGATCATCCTCCTGCATCGTCTTGGCCGGGTCGCCGAAGCGGAGATTTCCCTCGCGGCGCTCGAAACCATGACCCACGATCCGATCATGCTGAACGACGTCTGCTACAGCCTCGCCGTCGAGAACATGGACCTCGACCGCGCCCTTGCCCTCTGTGACGCGTCGCTGAAGCTTCGGCCGAATGAAGCGGCGGTCCTCGACAGCCGCGCCTTCGTGCTGCTTCGGCTCGGTCGTTACGCCGAGGCGCTCACGGCCTATGACGCCGCCATCGCAGCCAAGCCCGACCAGTACGAGTCCCTCTACGGCCGCGGCCTCGTCGAGGCGCGCCTCGGCCGCACGGCCGACAGCGCAAGGGACGTCGCCGCCGCGCTCAAGGCCCAGCCGCAGATCCGCGAGGAATTTGCGGAGATGGGCGTGGGGGGATGAGCGGGCAGACGGGCGCCCGCGTCCTGAGGCCGTAAATCAAAAGAAGGGGCGCGAATGCTTGGTGTTCTTGTCGGCCTCGTCGCTGCGCTCCCGCGGCTGATCTCGGTCCCGGCTGCGCCGGTCGACCCGCCGGCTGCAGTCCCACGCAATGGAGAAGCCGTGTCCGGCTTCATCGTGACGGTCTTGCCATCGGGCGAGGTCGTGGATTGCCAGCTGCAGGCGACCAGCTTCTATCCTGGGCTGGACGCCAAGGGCTGCGCGGCGCTTCAGAGCGCGCACTTCGCCCCCGCTACCGATCCGCAGGGCGCCGTCCTCTACGGGGCCGTCGATGTGGAGGTGACGTGGCCACAGGGCGTTGCGACCGTCGGGGCGGCCTATCCGAACGTCGAATTGAGCCTCGATCGCTTGCCCGCGGGGGTCACGGGTCAGCCGATCGTGGATCTGGTCCTCGCCGTCGATCGAGCGGGCGCAGTCGGCGCCTGCCAGGTGGTCAGCAGCACCGGATCGGCGGCCCTCGATTCCGTCGCCTGTTCCTCTGGAGTCAAGGCGGCGGGCATCAAGCCCGTGACTTCGAAGGACGGGTCGCCCCAGGCGTCGGTCCGGGCCCTGCGGGTCCGCTTCGTCGTCTTTCCCCACTACGCGATCAGCAAGCCGCCGCGCCGCGAGATCGCGAACGTTTATCCGGAACGGGCGCAGAGGATGGGCGTGACCGGTTTCGCCGTCGTCCGCTGCGAACCGGACTCCGACGGCGTCCTGAAGCATTGTTCAGTTGCCGAGGAAGACCCGCCTGGCGCGGGCTTCGGACGAGCCAGCGCGAATATTATTCAGGTGGGCCAGATGCGGGTCACGCCCGATCAGCAAGGCGAGGTGTTCGTCCCAGTCGGGTTTTATTTGAAACCTTGTCCCAAGCCGCCCGACAAGTGGGTCAGCGTCTGAGGGAACCGCTACCCACAGGGACATTGAAAGGGGTTGAGCGCAGGCGTGCTATTGTTCGGTTCCGTCACATCCTGACGGAGCGGGGGAAGCGGATGCGCATCGCTGGCCCAGGTCATGCGGTCTTTGCGGCGATCCTGATCGCCATTGGCCTCCTGGGGTTCATCCATCCCGAATACGTCGGCGTGTGGCAGCCGGTCCCGAGGCGCTGGCCCGCGCACGAAGCGCTCACGCTCGTCTGCGCGCTCGTCTGCCTGGGATCGGGCGTGGGCCTGCTCCGGCGACGCACGGCCGCCCCCGCGGCCGCAGTGCTGACCGTCTGGCTGATCCTCTGGTTGCTGACCG
>DATBEN010000191.1:0-8610 GCA_036276055.1 Caulobacteraceae bacterium | reverse complement strand
GCGCGGGACGGGCTCGGCGTCGGCCTTCTCCCGACGTGGATCCTGACAAACGACCTGCAGTCGGGCCGGCTGGAGGTCCTGATGACCGACAGGCGCTGGTCCATCGCCCCGGGGCCGGAATCCGCCATCCACGCCGTCTATCCGCCGAAGAAGACCGTCTCGCCGAAGGTCCGCGTCTTCCTGGAGTTCATCGCCACGCGCTTCGGCGCGCCGCCGTATTGGGAGAGGCTGGAAGGGCCCAGATCTGAGTCTTCGGGTCGGTGACGCCACTGGACCACTCGTGTATAGCCACCCTTCAGGAGATGATCGTGACGCTGCTTCGCGCTGTGCAGGAGAGCCATTCCGACGTTCGCGCCCTTGGCGCGGCGGCCGGGCGCGCCTGCGTCGGCAAATACGGCATGATGATTATTATGACCGGTCATCCCCCCCGGGAGCGAACGCGCGCGCCCTAGAGCCCGCCGATCCGATCGCAAGATCAGGAACCCCGCTCCCGGAACCGGAAGCGGGGTTTTTTATTGCGCGGTCGGTCGGCCTTCCAACCCAGAAGGACCTGAAGACCATGACCTCCGACCCTCAGTTCGAACCCGGCCTGCACCGGATCCGATTTGCTGCGCGCCACGCCCGCGCCGCCCTCGATGCGCTGAACTACGCAGCCGCCAGCGGCTACGAGCTGCGCCAACTCGGCTTGAAGCCTGTTGGCGAGCAGGTGGAGGCGTGGCTGGGATTCGAGGCCTCGCCCGCCGCGGCCGCCGAGAAGCTCGCCGACCGCCTGGCGACCCTGGCAGGCGTGAACTGGGTGCATGTGGAGCACCTGTGGGGGCGGAAATGAGCGAGCCCGCTTCTGTCTTCCTGATGCGGCTGGAGGATGCGGCCGCCGTCTCGCGGGTGCTCGACCTGTTGCAGGTCCAGGGCGCGCGGCTGCAGCGGCTGGAGCTCGCGCCCGAGCATGGCGGATTCTGTGTGCGGATCGAGGCGCGCGATCTCGCCGCGTCGCGCGCGCCGGCTTTGGCCTCGCGGTTGGAGCGCCTGCTCGACGTCAGCGATCTGACCTTCGGCTTCGTCGGTACGGCGGCCACTGGCGGCTGAGCTGGACGGACGCTAGGGACGTTCCCAGGCGGAGCTGACGTCCGCGCTGGGGAGAAGGACGCGCATGCCGGCCCGTTTCGTCGCCGCCATCGACCAGGGGACCACCTCCTCGCGGTGCATCATCTTCGACGCGACCGGCGAGATCGTCGCCTTCGCCCGGAAGGAGCACCGGCAGATCTATCCCCGGCCCGGCTGGGTCGAGCACGACGCGATGGAGATCTGGGCCAATGTCCAGACCGTGATCGCCCAGGCGCTGGAAAAAGCGGGAGCCCGCGCGTCGGACCTGGCTGCGGTGGGCATAACCAACCAGCGCGAGACCACCCTGATCTGGGAGCGGGCGAGCGGACGACCCGTCGCCAACGCCATCGTCTGGCAGGACACGCGCACCGCCGAGCTCGTCGCGCGCCTGGGCGGCGAGGCGGGTCCGGACAGATTCCGCGACGCCTGCGGCCTTCCCCTGGCCACCTACTTCTCCGGGCCCAAGGCGCGCTGGCTGCTGGACCATATGGAGGGACTCTCGGCCGCCGCCGGACGCGGGGAGCTGATGTTCGGGACCATGGACAGCTGGCTGATCTGGAACATGACCGGCCGTCACGTCACCGACGTCACCAACGCCAGCCGCACCCTGCTGATGAACCTCAAGACCCTCGACTGGGACGAGGCGCTCACCAGCGAGATCGGCGTCCCGCGGGCCCTGCTGCCCGAGATCCGCTCGTCCTCCGAGATCTACGGCCGCGCGCGCGGCGTGCTGGAGGGCGTGCCGGTCGCCGGCGCCCTGGGCGACCAGCAGGCGGCCCTGTTCGGCCAGACCTGCTTCCGAGAAGGGGAGGGCAAGTGCACCTACGGCACAGGCAACTTCCTGCTGGTCAACACCGGCGCCGAGGCTGTCCCCTCCAAGCACGGGCTGCTGACCACCGTTGGCTATCGCGTCGGCGACGCGCCAGCCGTCTACGCGCTCGAAGGCTCCATCGCCGTCACGGGCGCGCTCGTGCAGTGGCTGCGCGACAACCTCGGCTTCTTCGAGAAGGCCGCCGACATCGAGGCCCTGGCGGCAAGCGTGCCCGACACCGGCGGCTGTCAGTTTGTACCCGCCTTCTCGGGCCTGTTCGCCCCCCACTGGCGACCGGACGCGCGCGGCGTGATCGTCGGCCTGACCGGCTTCGTCACCCGCGCCCATATCGCGCGAGCGGCGCTGGAGGCTGCGGCCTGGCAGACGCGCGAGATCGTCGACGCCATGGCCGCCGACGCCGGCCGGCCCCTCGAATCCCTAAAGGTCGACGGCGGCATGACGGCCAACGACCTGCTGATGCAGTTTCAGGCCGACGTCCTGGACGCGCCCGTCGCTCGTCCTCACATCACCGAGACCACGTGCCTTGGCGCCGCCTACGCCGCGGGCCTGGCCGTCGGTTTCTGGCCGGACCAGCAGGCTCTGCGCGAGCACTGGAGACTCGACCGGGAGTGGACGCCCGCCATGTCCGCGTCCGAGCGCCAAGCGCGCTACGACGTCTGGAAGAAGGCGGTCTCGCGCAGCCTCGACTGGGCGTGAGGGTTCGCCCTCACTGACGCTCCGCCGTGAGGCGGAACGGAGCGAGCATGGACTGGACGCTGTCTGGACCCGCCAGGTGACCGGCGCCGACGGCGACGAAATAGACGCCCGTTCCGTTCGCCAGCTCCGCCACCTGCTTGGCGAAGCGCTGGTTCCGCTCGACGAGCAGGCGGCGGTAGAGGTCCGGGTACTTGGCCTTCATGTTCTTGTTCATCAGCGCGGCGATCTTGCCGGTGTCGCCCGCTTCCCACGCGGCGACCAGCGCGTCGATATCGCTGGTCCCCTTGGCGGCGTCGTCGACGGACGAATCGAGGAAGGCGACTTCCTCGGCGGGCGGCAGGTCGGCGAGATAGCGGACCTGCTCTTCGGCGGTCTCGAAACCGCGTACCGCCTTGCCCTGTGCGCGCGCAGCGGCGGTGAGAGCGTGCTCGACGCTCGCCTGGGGATCGTAGCCGGCCTTGATCAGCGGAATGACGCTCAGCGTCAGCCCGGCCATCCAGGGGCGCATGATCTCGAGGGTCGGCTCGTTCATCCCCAATGAGGCGAGCGCCGTATTCAGGGCGGCCCGTTCCTTGACGTCCAGCTTGGTCGACAGGGGATGCGCCGGATCGAGCCCGTATTTCAGCATCAACGGCTGCAGGGCCGCCGGATCGTCGGCGTTGTCGATCTCGAGATAGAGGGCGTCCGACGCCTTGAGCGCGGCCTCGATCCTTGGCGAGTTCCACGCGTCGCTCGACTTGAGCGCGTGGATCGATCCGAACAGCCAGACCGTGGCGTGCGCTCCCTGGACCTTCCACAAGGCCGGCTCGGCCCGGGCCGCCTGGGCTCCGAAGGCCAGGGCGAGGAGGGTGGCGAAGGCGGCAAGGGCCCGCCGGGGGCGGGGGAGGAAATGCATCGGCGGCGTCCAGCGTCGGATCGGTTCTCCACGCCCTGCGCCTGCCTTGCCGTGAGCGTCAAGGGAGGCTAGGACCGCGCGCTTTGCGCAGAGGGGCGGCATGGCCGAGGCAGAGAACCTGATCGAGACGCTTTCCCTCGAGAGGATCGAGGTCAATCTGTTCCGCGGCCACGCGCCGCAGAGCCAGGGACCGCGCATCTTCGGCGGGCT
Organism: Caulobacteraceae bacterium; assembly: GCA_036276055.1. GTDB lineage: Bacteria > Pseudomonadota > Alphaproteobacteria > Caulobacterales > Caulobacteraceae > Acaudatibacter. The sequence continues at coordinate 4,873 of DATBEN010000191.1, read as the reverse complement.
GGTCATCGGCCAAGCCCTGCTGGCGGCCTACCAGACGGTCCAGGACCGCCTCTGCCACTCCCTGCACTGCTACTTCATCCGCCCGGGCGACCCGAGCGTGCCGATCCTCTACGAGGTCGACCGCGCTCGCGACGGCCGCAGCTTCACCACACGGCGGGTCACGGCGATCCAGAAGGGCGAGCAGATCTTCAATCTTGCCGCTTCCTTTCAGGACGACGAGCCCGGCGCCGAGCATCAGGACGAGATGCCGCCGGTCCCGGGTCCGGACGAACTGACTGAGGATCCGCGCGAGCGCGCCTGGCGGGGGCCGATCGAGATCCGGCCCATCGACCGGACGTTCGGCTCACAGGCGAAGGGCCCGGCTGTGCAGGATATCTGGATGCGGGCGACCGCGCCGCTTGGCGATGACCCCGTCCTCAACCAGTGCGTGATCGCGTACGCCTCGGACATGTCGTTCCTGTCGACGTCCATGCGCCCGCAGGGCTGGGCCTGGCAGACGCCGGGACTGCAGAGCGCCAGCCTGGACCACGCCGTCTGGTTCCACCGTCCCTCGCAGTTCAACCAGTGGCACCTCTATGCGCAGCGCAGCCCATCCGCTTCCGGCTCGCGCGGGATGAACCTGGGTTTCCTCTACAACCAGGACGGGCGGCTGGTGGCCACCACGGCCCAGGAGGGCCTGATCCGTCTTCGTCCGCGCTCCTGACCGCACGCTAGACGCCGACAATAGCGCCAAGGACATCCGAGCCGGCGCGCGGTCATTCCCGGACATTGGCCTCGGCGCAAGGCTCGGGCTATGGTCGGAGCGGGGGGGACTGACCCGGGGGTCGCGGGAGGAGCGCTTTGCGTTCCTGGGGCCCGTTCCGGACCTGGAGCGGCGACAGATTTCTTGAAGGCGGTCCTGCTCCCTGCGTGCGCCTTTCTTGCTGCGCCGCTGGCCGCCCTCGCCGCGGATCCGCCTGCACCCGTAGCTGCGCCTGGCGCTCGGATGCCGCCGCCCCCGGCTACGACAACGGATTCCCAACTCCTTCGGCCGCTCGAGCCTCTGGATCAGTTCTCAGTAGCGCCGCAGCGGGGTGGGGCCGCGCCCAAGCCGGCTGCCGCCGTGCGCTATCGCGTGGAGGTGAGCGGCCTGGACAGCCTGGGGCTTCGCGGGCGCTTCGATCAGCTGTCGAGTCTGGTCCAGGGTCAGGGCAAGCCCGCCGACCTGGGGCAGGTCGGCGCCCGGGCCCGCGCCGACAAGGCGCTCGTCGAGCGCCTGCTCCGCTCGGAGGGGTATTACGACAGCGAGGCGCAGGTGAAGGTCCAGGCTGAAGGGGAGGGTCCGGTCACGGTCCGGATCGCCGCCACCCCCAGGGAGCGTTACCACCTGGGCGAAGTCATCGTGACCGGGCCGCCGACCCGACCGCCGGAGCTCGCCCGCCAGGCTCTTGGCCTGACGAAGGGAGAACCGCTGGCGGCTTCGGCGGTGGAGGCGGCCGAGGCGCGGGTTCGCCTGCGCCTGCCGCAGAACGGCTATCCCTTCGTCAAGCTGGGCCAGCGGGACGTCGCCCTGGACGACGAGACCCACGCGGCGGCCTATGACCTGCCGGTCGACCCCGGGCGCCGCGCGAGCTTTGGTCGCGTCGTGACGGGAGCACATCCGGTGATGCCGGAAAAGCACCTGCAGGTCTTTCCGCGCTTCAAGCCCGGCGAACTCTACGACAGCCGTAAGACGGAGGACCTGCGACAGGCCCTGGTGGCGACCGGCGTCTACGGCGCCGTGGCCGTCTCGGAGGTGGACACCGGCCGTCCGGGTCCCGACGACACCGACGAGGTCGACCTCAAGGTCGACGGTTCGCCGGCGAAGACGCGCATGATCAGCGGCTCCCTGGGCTATGACACCGGCCTTGGCGCCAGCGCAGAGGTGGCGTGGACAGACCGGGACCTCTTCCCGCCGGAAGGCGCCCTCACGTTTCGCGCGCTTGCCGGCACCCAGCAGTCCGTCGTGGGCGCCACCTTCCGGCGCTCTGACGACGGCGAGCGGGACCAGAGCCTGCAGGTCCTTGCCCAGGTCTCGCGGGAGCAGATCGATCCTTACGATGCGCGAACGGCCCAGATCGGCGTGACCCTGGCGCGCGAGTCCACCGTGCTCTGGCAGAAACGCTGGACCTGGTCCGCGGGCGTCCTGGCCGAAGTGAGCCAGGAGGACAGCTTTACGCCCCAGGCGCTTCCGGACCGGCGCACTTATGAGGTGGCTTCGCTGCCCCTCATGGCCACCTACGACCGCTCCAACAGCCTGCTCAATCCCACCAAGGGGTTCAGGATCATCGTTCAGCCGGACCCGTCGCTGTCGGTGGGCGCCGGAGTGCAACCCTACCTCAAGAGCCTCTTCGAGGTGACCGGATACGAGCCCGTCACCGGAGCGCTGACGCTGGCAGGCCGCGTGCAGCTGGGGACGCTCTTTGGCGCCTCGGCCCAGGACATCGCGCCGTCCCAGCGGTTCTACGCCGGCGGCGGCGGCTCGGTGCGCGGCTATGCCTACGAATCCCTCGGCCCGGAGGACACCCAGGGACATGTGATCGGCGGGGCGTCGTCGACCTTGATCTCCGCGGAGGCACGCTACCGCTTCAAGGGAGATTTCGGCCTGGCCGCCTTCTTCGACGCCGGGCAGGCCTATGGCAGCTCGACCCCGCAGGTGAGGGACCTGCGGATGGGCGCGGGCGTGGGCGTCCGGTACTACACCAGCTTCGGCCCCTTCCGCTTCGACATCGGCACGCCGGTAGACCGGCGTCCGGGGGACATCCCGGTGGGGGTCTACATCTCGATCGGCCAGGCCTTCTGATGGCGCGCGAACCGACGCCTCCGGAGCCCAAGGAAGAGGCGCCGCCGCAGGCGCGCCCGGTCCGCCGCCGCCGATGGCGTGCCCTGGCGGCCGCCGTGCTGGCGGTCCTGCTCGCCCCCGTCATGCTCCTCCTGGCGCTCGACACGGCCCCTGGTCACGTCCTGATCATCGAGGTGGTCGACCACATCGCCCTGCCAACAGGGATGCGCTTCCACGTGGCTCGCATCGAAGGATCGATATGGAGCCGGATGCGCGTCCACGGCCTGGCCGTGCGCGATCTGCGCGGGACCTTCGTCGAGGTCCCTTCGTTGCTCGTCGACTGGCGGCCCAGGGCGCTCCTCGAGGGACGGCTGGAACTCGAGAGGGTCGCGGCGCCAACCGTGCGGGTGTTACGGACTCCAAGGCTGCGGATCCGGCCGCCCAAGCCCAGACAACCGACCCTTCCAAGCGTCCACCTCGCCCTTCGCTCCCTGAGCATCGGCCGGCTCGAGCTGGCTCCTGCTCTGGCGGGGGAGGCGAGGAGCCTTTGGGTCCAGGGCAGCGCGGAGCTCCTGAGCCCCAAGCTCCTGTTCACGCTGCAGGCGCGCGACTGGCCTCTCGCGGGAAGGCCGGGCGGCGATACGCTCTTCATGAACGTTGACGCCGAGCCCGACGCGGATCGGCTGGCGATGACCGCGCGGCTCGACGCCGCGGCCGGCGGAGCGGTCGGTCGGCTCCTTGGCCTGCGTTCGTCTTTCCACTTCGAGCTTCAGGGGCGTGGCGGCTGGCAGGTGTGGGACGGTCGCGCCGTCTCCGATCTCGGGGGGCGGCCGCTGCTCGATGCAACGTTGTCCGCGCGCGCCGGCACGTTCGGCGCCCGCGGGCGCACGTGGCCGTCGCTCCTCGTCGGCCCTTCCGCGCCGGACCTTGCGAAGCCTCCGGCGACGTTCGTCATCACCGCCACCGCGCGCGACCGGACATTTGACATCGACTCCACCCTGTCCTCGACAGCCTTCGCCGCGCGTATTCGCGGGGGCGTCGATCTGGCCAGGAACCGCTTCGAACGGCTGAGGATCGGCGCGCGGATCGCCTCCGCCGAGAGCCTCGTGAAGGGCCTCTCCGGCCGGAACCTCGGCGTGGGTCTGGTCCTTGCGGGCGATATCGCCCAACCAGCCTATGCGGTCGACGTGACGGCCGCGAACCTCACCATTGGCGGGGTGACGATCCAGGACGTCCACGCGTCGGCTGAAGCAAGACCGCAGGGGCGCCGCACCTTGCTTTCGGCGAGCGCGCGGGCGGCGCGCGTCGGCGGGCTTCCGGACGGTTTCGATGCGCTGGGCCAGGACGTCTTGGCCCAGGCGCTGCTCGACCTGTCGCAAGGCAAGGCCTCCGGCAATCTGTCGCTCCGCTCGAACCGCCTGCAGGCTGGGCTGGTCCTCGCCAACTCGCCGATCGGAGGGCCCTGGAACGGAACGCTCACGGCCAGGGCCGACCGCCTGCCCATAGGCGGCGTCGGCGTTCTCGACGTCCAGGCCGATGCGGCCGTGACCCGGCTGGGCGGCCACGGGGCGTCGGCGGCGGGGCGGCTGCGGGCGCGCAGCCTGTCCCTCGACTCCCCAGAGGCGCGAGCGCTGCTTGGCGGCCAGGCCGATGCGGCTGCGGCCTTCTCGCTCGCTCCGGACGGCGCGCTGTCGGTCTCCGGCGCGACGCTCTCCGCGCCGAAATTCAGGCTGCTCGACGCCAGGGCGCAGTTCGCGACCGGCGGGGCGCTGTCGATCGCCGCGGACGCGGTCTCCCAGACCTACGGGCCGCTCAAGCTGACGGTGGGCGGAAGCCGCGCGACGCCGACGGCCCGCCTGCTGGCGGCAAATCCCAATGTGGCGGGGATCACCGGCCTGGACGCGCGGCTCGCCGGCCTGGGCGGGGGGAAGTGGCGAGCGCAGGCGGCCGCGCAGTCTCCCTATGGTCCCCTTGCGCTGGACGCCGACGTCGGCCTCGTCGGAAACCTGGCTCACGCCGAGATCCACCGCGCGAGCCTCAGGGGGCTGACTGTCTCCGGCCAGGTGGACCAGA
>DATBEN010000190.1:0-37069 GCA_036276055.1 Caulobacteraceae bacterium | reverse complement strand
GACGCGGAGCCGTCCTGATCCTTACCCCCTTGGGATCGCCGCCTCGAAGGCGCTCCGGATCGAGCGGCCCTGGGCCAGCAGCCAGCTCTGGTCGGAGCCGCAGACGAAGACGCTGATCCCCAGCTCGGCCAGGGGCGCGATCTCCTGCGGCGAGCCGACGAAGATTCCAACCGCGCGCCCGGCGCGACGGCCTGCTCCGGCGGTGGCGCGCACTGCATCGACCACCTTGGAGTCTGACTGGGACTCCACGCCGAGGGAGAGGGCCAGGTCGGCGCGGCCGAGGAAGAGGCAATCGATCTCGCCCACAGCGGCGATCTCGTCCAGGCGCGGCAGGGCCGAGGCGTCCTCGATCTGAGACCACAGGCTGGCGTCGCGGTCGGCGGCCTCGCGATAGGCGCGCGCGTCCGGCGCGCCGTAGCCGCCGGCGCGGGTGGACGGCGAGAAGCCGCGCCCGCCCAGGTCGTACCGGGCCGCCTCGGCCAGGGCGCGGGCGGCCTGCGCGCTGTCCACGTGGGGGGCGACGATACCGCAGAAGCCCATGTCCAGGGCCTGGCCGACGAAAGCGCCGTCGTGTCCGGCCGGCCGGATCAGCAGTGGCAGGTCCCAGGCCCGGGCCGCGAGCGCCATCCGGTCGAGGGTGAGCAGGTCGAATGGCGCGTGCTCGGCGTCGACGATGGCGAAGTCCAGTCCTGCGTGGCCGATCAGCTCGACCACCTGATGCGACGCCGTCTTGATGAAGACGCCGATGACCGGCCGGCCGGACCTCACCTGTTCGCGCAACGCCATCGCACCCTCCGCCATCGCCGATCGGAGATCGCGCTAGGGGCCTGGGCGGCGGCCGTCAACAATCGCCCAAAACGCGATCGGGACCGCTTGACAGCGCCCCCTGCGCGACGGACCATTCCGTTATCCGAACCATTGTTTCTCTCAGCGGAACGAACTGTTGGCCCTGATCAGCCTCGCCGAGGCCTTGCCCGCACCCGCACCGGCCGACCTCGAGTCGGTCGACCTCGTGCTGCGCCTGCTCGAGTTGCTGTCGGATGCGCGCCAGCCCAAGGGCGTGACCGAGGTCGCCCGGGCGCTGGGGATCTCCAAGGCCCGCGCGCACCGGCACCTGAGGGCGCTTGTCCAGCGCGGCTATGCGACCCAGGATCCCCGGTCCGACGGCTACGAGGTCGGCATCCGCGTGCTGACGCTGGGCGAGCAGGCGCGCGAGCGGTTCGACGTGATCCGCGCCATCCGCCCCGTGATGGCCGAGCTGCGCGAGGCGAGCGGCTTCGCCGTCACCGCCTCCGCCATCGTCGGCGACGAGGTGATCGTCCTGGAGATGATCCAGGGCGCCAGCGTGATCGACTTCGGCGTGCGGCCCGGCTCGCGGCTGGACCTGCACGCCTCAGCCCACGGCCTGGTCGCCCTGGCGTTCGGGCCCGCCCATCTGCTGGACGTGGCGCTCAACCGCCCCCTCCGCCGCTGGACGCCGCAGACGCTGACCGAACCGGACCAGGTCCGTCGCGCGGTGGAGCAGGTGCGCCGCCAGGGCTGGGCCACCGCCGTCGACGCCGTGCAGATCGGCGTCAACGCCCTGGCCGCGCCGGTCCTCGATCACCGCAACGTCTCGCGCGGGGCCGTCGCCCTGGTGGGAGCCAGCCAGTTCATCCCGGCCGAACCCTCGGCCGCCCAGATCGATCTCGTCACCACCGCCGCCGCGCAAGCCTCGCGCAGCCTCGGATCTCAGGGGGTCTAGCCGACAGTGTCTCTTTCGCTCGCCATCGACATCGGCGGAACCTTCACCGACGCGGTCCTGCGGTCCGACGACGGATCGCTGGTCGTCGACAAGACCCTCACGACCCACGGCGACCTGCTGGAAGGCTTCTTCCGCGCCGCCGACCTGGTGCTGAAGAAGGCCGGGGCCCAGCCCTCGGCGGTCGACGGGGTGGTGGTGCACGCCACCACCGTGGTCACCAACGCCCTCATCGAGCGCAAGGGCTCGACCACCGCGCTGATCATCACACGCGGCTTCCGCGACGTGCTCTCGATCCGCAACGAGCACCGCTATGAGATGTACGATCCGCAGATCGAGTTCGCCGATCCGCTGATCCCCCGCGAGCTGACCTTCGAGGTGGACGAGCGCGTGCTCGCCGACGGGCAGGTGCTCAAGCCGGCCGACGAAGTCCAGATCCGCGAACTGGCGCGCAAGCTGAAGGCCGACGGCGTCGTCGCCGCAGCGATCTGCCTGATCAACGCCTTCCGCAACGGGGCCAACGAGCAGGCGATCGCCCAGATCCTCCGCGAGGAGGCCCCGGGGATCTATCTGTCGCTATCCTCCAGCGTCGCCCCGCAAATCCGCGAGTATCCCCGCGCTTCGACCACTGCGATCAACGCCTACACCACCCCCATCACCGAGCCCTATCTGAACGGCCTCAAGCTCGGCCTCGAGAAGGCCGGCGTGGTCAACCAGCCGCTGATCATGCTCTCCAGCGGCGGGGTGATCGGCGCCGAGGTGGCCGGCCGCAATCCGGTGCGGATGATCGAGAGTGGCCCGGCGGCCGGCGCGCTCGCGGCCGCCTATTTCGCCGAGCGCCTGGGGCTGGACCGCCTGATGTCCTTCGACATGGGCGGCACGACCGCCAAGGCCTGCCTGATCGAGAACCGCCGGCCGCTGGTGACCGGGACCCTGGAGGTCGACCGCAAGTACCGTTTCGCCGAGGGCAGCGGCATGCCCCTGACGATCCCCTCGATCGACATGATCGAGATCGGCGCGGGCGGCGGCAGCATCGCCTCGGTGGACAACCTGGGCCTGCTCAAGGTCGGTCCGCGCAGCGCCGGCTCCGAGCCGGGGCCCGCCTGCTACGGCCGCGGCGGCAAGGACCCGACCGTGACCGATGCCGATCTCGTGCTGGGCTTCCTCGACCCCGACAACTTCCTGGGCGGCGACATGCGTCTGGACAAGCCGGCGGCGGAGGCGGCGGTCGACCGCCTGGCCGAGCGCCTGGGGACCAGTCGGGCGGCCACGGCCGCGGGCATCTTCCGCATCGTCGCCGAGGCGATGGCCGGCGCCACCCGCGCCCACGCCACCGACCGCGGCGTGGATCACCGCGGCATGCCGCTGCTGGCCTTCGGCGGCGCCGGTCCGGTGCACGCCTGCGCCGTGGGAGAGCTGCTGCAGAGCACGGCGGTGATTTTCCCGCCGCAGGCGAGCGTGCTGTCCGCCTTCGGGTCCCTGGTCACGCCGGTCCGCCTGGACCTGGTGCGCAGCGCGCTCTCGGGCCTCGACAACCTGGACTGGGGTCAGGTCGACCGGCTGCTGGGCGAGATGACGGCCGAGGGGGTCGAGGGCCTCACCGACGCCGGCGTCTCCGAAGAGAAGATCGTCTGGGTCGTGGGCGCGGACCTGCGCTACGCCGGCCAGCAGAACGAGGTTGGGATTTCGTTCGACGAGGATCCCCGCCGCCATCGCGATCCCGAGCGGATCCGCAATGTGTTCGAGGCGGCCTATTTCGCCCAGTACGGCGTCAACCCCTCGCACGTTCCGGTAGAGGTCGTCAGCTGGCGCCTGACTGCTCGCGGGCCGGACAATGTGGTGCACGCGATCCCCGCCCGCACCGGCGAGCCGGCCCCGGCCAAGGGCGATCGCGACGTTCCTCTCTGGGCCGCCGCCGGCAAGGCGAAGCTGTATGACCGCAAGGCGCTGGCCGCAGGCCAGGCCATCGAAGGGCCCGCTCTCGTCGAGGAGCGGGAGACCACCGTCGTCCTCCCCCCCGGATGGACCGGGGTGATGGACTCCATGGGCTGCATCACCGCGACGAGGAATTCCTGATGTTGGACGGCATCGAACTCGAGATCCTCTGGTCGAACCTGATCAGCATCGTCAGCGAGCAGGCCAAGGCGCTCCAGCGGATCGCCTTCAGCCCCGTCGTGCGCGAGGCAGGCGACCTGGCCAGCGGCCTGTTCGACGCCCGCGGACGCATGGTCGCCCAGGCCAACACCGGCACGCCCGGCCACATCAACTCCCTGGCGGCGGCCGGCGAGACCCTGGCCAAGCTGTTCAAGGGCGAGCTGGTCCCCGGCGACATCGTGATCACCAACGATCCGTGGATGTCGGCAGGCCACTTCTTCGACATCACCGTGCTGTGCCCGATCTTCCGCGGCCAGCGGCTGATCGGCTTCATCGGCTCGACCATCCACCACACCGACATCAGCGGCTACGGCATCGGCGCGGGCGCCCGTGACACCCACGAAGAGGGCCTGTGGATCCCGCCGCTGAAGTTCTACGAGGCGGGGAAGCCGAACGAGACGCTGCACGCCATGATCCGGCGCAATGTGCGGACGCCCGACGAGGTGTTCGGCGACCTTTCCGCCCAGGTCTCCAGCGGCCGCGCTGGCGGCGAGCGGCTGAACGCCCTGTGCGAGCGCAATGGCCTGGAGGACATCGAGGAGCTGGCCGACGAGATCATCAGCCGCTCGGAGAAGGCGACCCGTGACGCGATCCGGGCCCTGCCGTCCGGCGTGTGGCATGGCGAAAGCTGCTTCGACGTTCCAGGCGGCGATGTCATCACCCTCAAGACCGCTGTGCACATCGACAATCAGGCCGGCGAAGTGACGATCGACTTCGAGGGCAGCTCGGGGCCGAGCCCGATGGGCATCAACGTGGTGATGAACTACACCCACGCCTATTCGACCTTCGCCGTGCGCAGCTGCCTCAATCCGGAGCAGCCGAACAACTACGGCTCACTCGCGCCGATCAAGGTGAAGGCGCCCAAGGGCTGCATCGTCAACGCCGAGTACCCCTCGCCGCTGAATGCACGGCACGTGGTAGGCATGTTTGTGCCCATGCCGATCCTCAAGGCTTTGCACCAGGTGATCCCCGACCGGGTCCTCGCGGAAGGCTCGGGCGCCGTGTGGACCGTGCAGATCCAGGGAAAACACTCGACCGGCCAAGCCTTTACCTCCTCGATGTTCAACTATTCCGGCGGCATGGGCGCGCGCCTGACCAAGCCCGGACCCAGCGCCACCTGCTACCCTACCGGGGTGGCGGCCGTGCCGGTGGAGATCCTCGAGGCGGCCATGCCGATCGTGTTCGACAAGCGCGAGCTTCGCCTGGGCTCGGGCGGCAAGGGCCGCTCGATCGGCGGCGACGGCCAGGTGATCGGCTTCCACATGCGGACCGACCAGCCGTGGCTGCTCAACGCCGTGCCCAGCCGCCTCGACCGTGGTCCCGAAGGGCTGGGCGGGGGAGAGGACGGCGCCGCGGGTCGCTTCACGGTGAACGGCAAGTCCGTCTCCGAAGGCAAGAAGATGATGATGCAGCCGGGCGACGTCGTGGTGCTGGAGACTCCCGGCGGCGGGGGCTACGGAGCGGCGGTCTGAGCGGAAACGGAGGCGAATCGATGGACCTGCATTCGATCGACTGGAACTCGACACCGTGGGAGCGCGTGCGCGAGGGCGTGGAGCGCAAGGCCTTCTCGGGCGAGGGCGCCACGGTGTCGCTCAACCGCCTGCAGCCCGGCCACGAGCCGCGCCCGCATGACCATCCGCACGAGCAGATCGTCTACATCCTGGCCGGCACCATCGACTTCCACATCGGCGACAGCATAACCCGGCTTGGGCCCGGTGGCCTGCTGGTGATCCCCCCCAACGCGCGACATTGGGGCGAGGTCGTCGGCGACGAGGCGGTGCTCAATCTCGACGTCTTCACGCCCAAGCGCGCCGAATACGCCGCCTGAGGCTCACGGGAAAACTGCTCAAGGACTCTCCATGACCACGACCCCCAACACCCTGATCTTCGTCGACCTCGCCTCCGACGACCCGGCCGCCGCGGGCAAGTTCTACGCCGAAGTGTTCGGCTGGCGGGACGATGACCGGCCGTACGGCGTTTTCCACCGCATGGTCCCCGGCGGGAACTTCCTCAATTCCGACGGCTCCGAGAGCCAGATCGGCAATCTGCACCTGGGCATCTTCAAGGCTGAGAACGCGCGCCCTCACCCCGATCCCAAGGGCGTCGAGCCCCGCGCCCTCGCCGGCGACGGGCGCAAGGCCCGCGTGTGGATCCTGGTGGGCGACGGCCAGTCGCACGAAGAGATCATGCAGAAGGCCCTCGACCGCGGCGCCACCGCGCTGTGGCGAGACCACTATTGGAAGGAGTTCAACGGCTTCAACCACGCTTTCCGCGATCCGTGGGGCAACGAGATCATCCTCTGGGTCAAGGGCGGCCCAGACCCGAAGGTCCCCGACAACTATACGCGCGAGTAGGACAGTCCTTGCGCGGCGCCGCCCCCTCCCGCTGGGTCCCTTTCTCATCCCTGAGTCTGATCTTCTTCGTCGTCTCGGCCGGGGCGTTCTCCTCGCTGGGGGTGGTGCTGCCCAAGATGGTGGCCGAGCTGCACTGGGACTGGCAGCAGGCGGGGTGGGGTTACACTCTGCTCGGCCTCGCCTGCGGCCTGGCGAGCCTCATTTCGGCGGCGCTGGTCCGCAGGATCGGGGTCAACGGCACCATGCTTGTCGGCGGCCTGACGATGACCGCCGGCTTCGCGGCCCTGGCGGTCACCCATTCGGTCTGGATCTACCTCTTCGGGACCCTTCTGGTGGGGCTCTCCTTCGCCCTCGTGAGCACCGTGCCAGGAACCCACGTGCTTACCGACCTGTTCGCCGAGCGTCGCTCGACGATCCTGGGCGTCTATTTCACCATCGGCGCCCTGGGCGGCGTCGTCGGACCGATGATGTACGTCTGGGTCAACGCCTGGACCCATGCCTGGCGCCCGTTCTGGTGGATTTTCGCGGCCATGGCGGCGAGCGCCGGCCTCTACGCGATGCTCACCACGCCGGGTCGGCGTGACGAGACGGCGCACGACACCGAGGCGCCGGAACAGGCGAGCCTGCCCGAGGTCATCGAGGGGCTGCGCGACTGGACGGTGCGGCACGCCCTTGCCACCACCCAGTTCTATGTGATCGTCGGCGGCTACACGACCTATCTGCTGATCAACACCACCGCCCACGGCTTCGCCGTTCAGCACCTCATCGAGCACGGCGTCAGCGCGACATCGGCGGCCGAGATGCTCAGCCTCGAGCAGCTGTTCGGCGCCGCCATCACCATCGTCGGCGGCGTGCTGGCCGAGCGTATCTCCACCAAGGCCCTGATGGCCGTCTCCATGGCCGCCCTGGCGCTCGGGATGCTGGGCCTCGCCGAGGCGCACGGCTGGCTGCTGATGTGGGTCTATGTCCTGGGCGTGGGCCTGGGTTTCGGCCTCTCGTTCATCTGCTCGACGGTCCTCCTGCTGAGGTACTTCGGCCGCAAGGCCAATCTCGAGCTCTTCTCCATCATGTGCCTGATCTCCACCTCGGCGGCTCTGGGGCCGGCGTTCGGCGGCTGGGCCCGCGACACCCTGGGCAGCTTCACCGGCATGTTCGTGCTGTGCGCCCTGGTCGCGGTCGGCCTGCTGATCGCCACGATCTTCCTGCGCCCGCCGGTGATGAAGACGGCCGCCGCCCCTGTCGGGAGCCCCGCCGAATAATGAGCCTGACCCAGACCCTCGCCACGGAGGCGCCCGAGACGATCGAGGCCGACCTCCTGATCGCCGGCGCAACGCTGATCACCATGGACGGCGAGCGCCGCGTCATCGAGGACGGCGCCATCGCCATCGTCGGCGACAAGATCGCCGCGATCGGCAAGCGCCGCGATCTCGCTCCCCGCATGCGTGCGAAGCGCACGATGGAGGCCGGCCGGTTCGTCGCCGTCCCCGGCTTCATTGACGCCCACATCCACATCACCGGCGATCCGCTGACCCGGGGCTTCGCGCGCGGCGCCCCGGAGGACAGCTGGGGCGACAAACTGCAGCGTTGGGTGATCCCGATCTTCAGGGCCCAGAGTGCGCAGGACGAGCGCCTCGCCGCCCAGTGCGCGGCCCTGGCGATGATCCAGGGCGGGACCACCTGCTTCGTAGAGGCCGGCACCATCCTGCAACTCGATGCGGTGGTGGAGGGCCTGGCGGAGACCGGCATCCGCGGCCGCGTCGGAGAGTGGGTCGAGGGCCGCGCCTACGATCCCTCCGCCGACCAGGCGGCCCTGTCGCGGGAGGGCATCGCGATCCTGGAATCGGAGGTGGAGCGCTATCCTGACGAAGGCGGCGAGGCGCGTCTTGCGGCCTGGCCCCTGCTGGTCGGCCATTCGACCAATTCCGACGACATCTGGCGGGCGGCCAAGGCGATCGCCGACGACAGGGACCTGCGCGTTTCGGCCCACATGAGCCCGCGGGCGTCCGATCCCGAGTGGTTCCTGGCCCGGTACAACCGTCGCCCGCTCGAGCACCTCGCCGACATCGGCGCGATGGGCCACCGGGTCATGCTCACCCACCTGGCCAACATCGACCAGAGCGAGTTCGACATCCTGGTGAGTTCCGGCGCCGCGGCGGTGCATTGTCCGCACGCCGCGCTGCAGGGCGGCTTCGGCGTCTCCAAGCTGGGCCTGTTCCCCGAGATGCTGGACGCCGGGGTCAACCTCATCCTCGGCACCGACGGCATCTCCGCCGATATCCTGGCCTCCGGGCGCCTGATGGCGAGCCTGTTCCGCGACGCCCGGGCCGACCAGTTCCTGTTCCCCGCCACGAGCGTGCTCGAGATGGCGACGCTCCAGGCCGCTGCGGCCATGGGCCTTTCCCACCAGATCGGCTCGCTGGAAGTGGGCAAGAAGGCGGATATCGTCCTGCATGACACCCATCTGGCCGAGTGGGGCGGACCGTTGTTCGACGTGGTCGACCAGCTGGCCTTCAGCGCGACGTCGCGTGGCGTGCACAGCGTCTGGATCGACGGGGTCCAGGTGCTGGACGCCGGCCGGGCGACCCAGTTCGACGAGGACGCGCTCCTGGCCGCCGCGCGCGAGGCCGGCCGCGCCGTCATCGCGCGCACCGGACTTCCGAACCGCACCTCATGGCCCCTGATCTGACCATCGCCCCATCCGGGGCGCCGACGGCGGCCGAATGGCGGGCCGCGATGGGATATTTCCCGACCGGCGTGACGGTGGTCACCAGCTGGGGGGGCCGCACGCCCCTTGGCTCGACCATCAACGCCTTCTGCTCGGTCTCGCTGGACCCGCCCCTGTTGCTGATCTGTCTGGACAACGCCAATCCCCTTCGCGGACCGGTGGAGGCGAGCGGCGTCTTCGGCGTCAACATCCTGCCGGCCGAAGGCGGGCGCGAACTGGCCCTGCATTTCGCGCGCAACCCCGAGAGCGACCGTTTCGCCGGCCTCGACTGGGAGGCCTGCGAAGGCGGCGCACCGCGGCTGAAGGCGGCGCCGATCTTCGTGGACTGCCAGGTCCAGGCGATCCATCCGGCAGGCGACCACGTGGTCGTGATCGGCCGGGGCGTGCGCACCTGCCACGCCCCCCACGAGACCCCGCTGCTCTACCACCGGGGATCCTTTCCCGACCTTCGGCCTGCGCCGTGAGGCGCGTCGCCGCCAGAGCCTGATCCGTTTGCACGGAACAGATCCAAGCGTTGAATCGAGCTCTATGCTTTTGAATCCAGAGAAAATCACCCCTGCTCAGGCAGTTCTGCCTGAATGGGGGTTGCTGTAGGCGCCAACTTCTCGTGCGCGCGTGGGCAAGCCCCGCGCGCGGGGCGGATGTACCGTCCTGGGTTATCTGAGGAGGCGATCCATGTCCGGCGAGACCAACTACGCGACCCGCCCGAAGCGGACCACCTGGACCCACATCGCCCTGGCGGTGAAGAACATCGAGGCCTCCATTGCCTGGTACGAGGCCTTCACCCATCTGCGCCTTCTGAACAAGGGTGAAGACAAGGCCGGCAAGAACGCCTGGCTGGGCGATCCCACCCAGGCCGAATCGCCGTTCATCCTCGTCCTCGGGCAGTTCTTCGAGGGCCACGACCCCTTCGCCCCGGCGCCCCACTACCCCATGGGGCCTTTCGCACACATCGGTATCGAGGCTTCGTCCAAGGAGGCCGTCGACGAGATCGCCGCCAAGGCCAAGGCCGTGGGCTGCCTGGGCCTTGGCCCGGTGCAGATGCCCAAGCAGATCGGCTATGTCTGCTTCATCAAGGATCCCGACGGGAACACCGTCGAATATTCCTTCGACCAGGGCGTCTATGAGAAGGCGCGCGAAGTGTGGGGAAAGCAGGCCCAGCCGGTCTGACTGAAGACGGCGGGTCGGAGATCCGGGCGGCGCGACCGCCCGGCCAGGCGAATAGAATGAGCCCCAGGTCTTCTGGCGGCGTGGCCAAATTGTTCCTCGCCCAATGGGTGGACGTGTAACGACAGTTTTCTTTTTCGCAGGTAGTTCTGCGCCAGCCCCGCGTTCCGCTCCTGTATCTTTTAAGCAACTGCGATAATTTGTCCTGTCTTTTGGCGCCCCCGCAACGGGGTTGACGCCCTTGTTGGTCTTGACGTGATCTGACGATCCGCCGCTAAATGCGGCAAATAATGAACGATCGGCCCAGGAATTAGGCTACTCGTCCGAGACCCACGGCGTTCCGCACCTTTGCAGGTGACGGGCGCAGGGCGGCTTCTCAGGATAGGCTCCTAGCTTTCTGGCTCGACCACTGTCAGACCGTTAAGAAGGGGGCCTAATGTCCATGCAGTCCTGCCACATCCGGCGCAATCTCCTGCTCTCATCCTGCGCCTTCGTGCTGGGGCTCGCGGCGTCGGGCGCCGCCCTGGCCCAGGCGACAGGCGCGGCCGCCGTCAGCGCGCCGGCCAGCGGGGAGGCCGCCGCCTCTTCGACGGTGGGCGAGATCGTCGTCACCGCGGAGCACCGCTCGACCGACATCCAGAAGACACCCGACGCGATCAGCGCAGTGTCCGAGAAGACGCTCGACCAGACCTTCACCACCAAGCTGGCCAGCCTGAGCGCCGAGATCCCCAGCCTGGAGATCACCAAGGCCTCGGGCTTCGAGAACCTGGTGGCGATCCGCGGCATCGGTTCGGAGACGCCGGAGAACAGCCTCACCACCGTGCCGGGCGTGTCGCTGTTCGTCGACGGGGTCTACATCGCCAACAGCATCTCGCTCGACCAGACCCTGTTCGACGTGCACGACATCGAAGTGCTGCGCGGACCCCAGGGCGCCCTGTACGGCCAGAGCTCCACGGGCGGGGCGATCCTGATCAACAGCAACCAGCCTGAACTGGGGAAGTTCAGCGGATCGGGCGACGCCAGCTTCGGCAACTACAACCTCTACCGCGAGCGGGCGGAGGTGAACATTCCGATCGGCGACACCCTGGCCCTGCGGATCTCGGGCCAGAAGTATGACCACACCGGCTTCACCGACGACCTGGCGCTGCCCAACTTCCGGCTCGACGACGCCCATGACGAGAGTGGCAAGGCGGCCCTGTTGTGGAAGCCGACCAGCAACTTCTCGGCGACGCTGACGGCGCAGATCTACCATTCCGACCAGCACGGCGACGCGCAGAAGAACATAAACGATCCCGAGGCCAGCCCCTGGGCGGTCTTCCAGGACTACCCGGGTCTCTTCAAACTCACGACCCAGCTCTACCATCTGAACCTGCAGTGGGACCTGCCGTGGTTCACCATCAAGTCGGTGACCGCCTATCAGGGCCTGGACCACGTCCAGCAGGAAGACTCCTCGCGCAGCGCTTTTTCCTTGCTGCATCAGTATGACGACGTGGCGGCGTGGAACACCCACGTGCACAACTACACCGAGGAACTCGACTTCCTGTCCAAGCCGGGCGGCAAGGTCGACTGGATCGCAGGCTTGTTCGGGTCGGCGCAGAACAGCAAGCAGTTCGTCATCGAATATGAAGGGACCTCGCCGCCTACCCCGGCGGACCTGGCGATTCCGGCAAACATCACCAGCCCGCCCTATCCGTCGAATCTCGCCTACGGCAACGTCTCACACGTGCTCCACCGTTCGGGGTCGGTGTTCGGCCAGGCGACCTATCACGTCACCGACACCATCAGCATCACCGGCGGCGTTCGAGGAAACTGGGACTATTTCCGCGACGACAGCTTCAACTTCTCCGGTTTCTCCCCGCTCCCCAACACAGTCCTTCACACCTCGAACAACAGCACCCCGACCTGGCGGATCGAGGCCGATGACCAGGTCACGCCAAGCAACATGGTCTACGCCAGCTATTCGCGCGGTTATAAGCCCGGTGGCGTCAACGGCAGCTTTGGACAGTTGGTCATCCCACCGATCTTCCAGCCCGAGACCAACGACGCGTTCGAGATCGGATCGAAGAATTACTTCCTTGACCGGACGCTGCGCCTGAACGTCGCTGGATATTACTACATCCAGAGGAACTTCCAGTACATCGAGACCGACCCGGTGCCGTTCGACGGCGGCATCTCGAACATCCCGCTGATTCATGACTACGGCGTAGAGATGGAGAGCGACTACACCTCGCGCGACGGCCATTTCAACGCCGGCCTGACCCTGGCGCTCGAGACCGGCCACGTGGTCGGCAACTACAACTCGATCGACTCGACCGTGGCGAACTCGATCGAGCAGACGCCAGCCTGTTTCTTCGGCTTCAACCCGGCCTGCTACCCGCAGGTGATCGCGGCAGCGAAGAACCTGAACGGCTCGACGCCGCCCGACATGCCCCACGTGTCCGGCTCGTTCAACATGTCCTACCGCATCGACCTGCCCACCGGCTCGTTCACGCCCAGGCTGCAGGTCACCTATCGCGGCTCGGAGTGGGCGCGGATCTTCAATGAGCCGACCCTCGACAAGGTCCCGCAGTACACCACCACGGACCTGAACTTCGAATACGACCCCAACCACAGCAACCTGCGGGTCTCGCTGACCCTGACCAACATCGGCAATGTGGCGGGGATCAACTCGCGCTACATCGACCCCTACGGCACCGGCCAGGTCAGCGACCAGTACATCCCGCCGTTCCAGATCATCGGCACAGTCGCCTTCTCGTTCTGAGGACGCCGGCGGACCAGGGGACGCGCTACCCGCTGAACCCCCCGCTTGCGAGGTACTCGAGCTCTTCGGGCGTGGACGTCCGGCCGAGGAGGGGGTTGCGGTGGGGGAAGCGGCCGAAGCGCGCGATGAGTTCGGCGTGCATGCGGGCGAAGCGCAGGTAGTCGGTGTCGCCGGACCGCTCAGCATACCCGACGAAAAGCTCCACGGCCCGGGCCTGGGAGCGCGGATCCTCGTGGTGCTCGAAGGGGAGGTAGAAAAACGGCTGCAGGCTCTTCCCGAAGGCGAGATCGAAGCCGTCCGTGATCGCCCGATCGACGACCTCGCGCGCCAGAGGATCGGTGGCGAAGGCGTGAGGCGAACCGCGATAGATGTGGCGGGGGAACTGGTCGAAGAGCAGGACGAGGGCCAGGGCGCCGTCCGCAGTGGCGCCCCAGTATTCGTATTCTCTCCGGGACGCCGCCAGGTGGGTTGCCTCGAACCGTGTACGGATCGTCTTGTCGAGTTCCGCGTCGGACCGGAACCAGGCCGGTCTGCCGGCGGCCCGCCAGAAATCCGTCACGGCGGAGGGTGAGATTGTGTCGGTCATTCGGGTTGAACTCGTCTCTCTCCAACCGACCTTAAAGGCGCATCGCTGCTGCGCCCGTCAAAGTCTCGGTGCGCCGGCGGGCAAGACCTTGCCGACGCGCGCGCGGTAACCTTCATCCTCATTGCGCCCCGCGTCAGCCGGAACAGGTTCATGTCACAGGTCCTCACCGACGCCTTCTTCGACAGCTTCGAGAGCGCGACCTTGCCGCTCGACCGGGCCGAGACCCTGCCGCCCGCCTGCTATGTCGACCGCGACTTCTACGAGTTCGAGAAGGAGGCGCTGTTCAATCACGAATGGCTCTGCGTGGGCCGCGAGGACCAGGTGCGCGAGCCCGGCGACTATTTCACGACCCATGTCGTCGGCGAGCCGATCGTCGTCGCCCGCGCCCGTGACGGGGTGCTGCGCGCCATGTCCTCGGTCTGCCAGCACCGGGGGATGCTGGTGGCGGAGGGCACAGGCAACACCCGCGGCTTCGTCTGCCCCTATCATCACTGGGTCTATGGCCTGGACGGGCGGCTGGTGAACGCCCCGGCGATGGAGCGGACCTGCGATTTCGACAAGAAGGCGATCGGCCTGCCGCAGTTCAAGCTGGAGACCTGGCTTGGCTTCATCTTCATCAACTTCGATCTCGACGCTCCGGCCCTGGCGCCGCGGCTGGCGCACGTGGCGCAGGCGATCGCCGGATACGACCTCGAGCGGGCGGAGATCGCCTCGACCATGACCGGCCAGTTCGCCTGGAACTGGAAGGTGATGTTCGAGAACAACAACGACGGCTACCACGCCTCCAAGCTGCACCAGGGGCCGCTGCACGACTTCGTGCCCAGCGAGCTGGCGGTCTTCCCGCCGTCCGATCCGTCCGACGCAGGCTTCCTGCGTTTCAACGGCACGACCCACCCGGACGCGAGCTTCAACCCCACCCAGAAGGCCGTGCTGCCCGTCTTCCCGAAGCTGACAGAGGAAGATCGCGGGCGGATGACTTTCGCCAACGTGCCGCCGACCCTGTCCCTTGTGCTCACGAGCGACCTGGCGATCTATCTGATCCTGCGGGCCACCGGGCCGGAGACCATGGAGCAGGACACTGGGATCCTCGTCGCGCCGGGCGCCGCCCTGCGGCCCGACTTCTCCCACCGGCTGGAGATGATCATGACCAGCGCCGGCAAGATCATCGCCCAGGACATGCACGTGGACGGCCTCGTCCAGGTCGGCCTGCGTTCGCGCTTCGCGCCGCGCGGGCGCTACTCCTGGCAGGAAGGCGCGCAGGGCCAGTTCAACCAGTGGCTCGTGCGGCGCTATCGGGAGGCGTGGACGCGGATCAAGGCTGGCGCACAGGCTCCCGCGGTCATGGCGGCGGAGTAGGACGATGTCGAACTCGACGATGCCGGCGGTCTTCTTCGGCCACGGCAGCCCGGTGGTGGCCATCCTCGACAACGACACGAGCCGCGGCTGGGCGACGCTCGCCGCGAGCCTGCCGCGGCCAAAGGCCATCCTCTCGATTTCCGCCCACTGGGAGACGCGGGTGACCGCCGTCACCGCCATGGCGCGGCCAAAGACCATCCATGATTTTGGACGCTCGCTTCCGGCCGCCCTGTTCGACTGCCAGTACCCCGCGCCGGGCGATCCGGCCCTGGCGCGACGCGTGGCCGAGCTCCTGGCCCCGACCCCGGTGGCGCTCGACGAAAGCCAGTGGGGCCTCGACCACGGGACCTGGTCGGTGCTCGTCCACGCTTATCCCAAGGCCGACATCCCGGTGGTGCAGCTCGGTCTCGATGTGAACCTGACGCCTCAGCAGCGCTTCGACATCGGCGCCCGCCTCTCGCCCCTGCGCGACGAGGGCGTGCTGATCCTGGGCACCGGCAACATGGTGCACAACCTGCGGGCGATGAACTGGGGCGACGCGGCCTGCGCGCCCTTCGACTGGGCGGCGCGCTTCAACGACGAGATGCGCCGGGCGATCGCGGACAACGAGCCAGAGCGCGCGATCGCCTTCGAGGCCATGGGCCAGGACACCCAGCTTTCCCTGCCCTCGCAGGAGCACTTCTGGCCGATGCTCTACGTCCTCGGCGCCCGCCGCCCCACCGACCAGGTTCGCCTGTTCAACGACCGCATCCAACACGGGTCACTCGGGATGACGAGCTTCATCTTCGAAGACGCGGCGGAAGCGAAGGCAGCGGCGTAGAGGCGTTCGCCGCAATTCCTTCCTTCTCCGCTTGCGGTCCCTCGCGGGAGAAGGGAACCGAGCTGCCTACTCCTCGAACGCCACCGACAGGCTGAGCGCCGCCCAGCGGCCGAATTCTTCCTGGAAGCGCGAGGCGGCCTGGGTGGCGTAGTGGACCGCGTCCGCGCCCAGCAGGAGCTGCAGGGGCGCGTCCTCCGCGCCGGCGATGCTCATGATAGCGGCGGCCATCTTGTCCGGATCGCCCTTCTCGTTCCCTGAATTGCCGCCCAGGATCCGCTCGGCGTTGCGCGCGGTGTTTTCGTAGTCGGCGATCTTCCGCCCGGCGACGACCATCGAGCTGCCGCCAAAGTGGGTGCGGATCCCGCCCGGCTCGACATTGGTGACCTTGATCCCGAGCGGGGCGACCTCCTGGGCGAGGGTCTGGCCGATGCCCTCGAGGGCGTGCTTGCTGCCGCAATAGACGCCCGTGCCGGCCCAGGCGGCAAGGCCGCTGACGGAACTGATGTTGATGATGTGGCCCGCGCGCCGCGCGCGAAAGCTCGGCAGGACGGCCTGGATCACGGCCACTGGGCCAAACACGTTGACCTCGAACTGGGCGCGGACCTCCTCGAGGGTGGATTCCTCAATCGCGCCCACGAGACCGTAGCCGGCGTTGTTGACCAGCACGTCGATCCCGCCGAGCGCCGCCTCTGCGCCCTCCACGGCGCGAGCGATGCTCGTTGGATCGGTCATGTCGGCCAGGAAGCCGAAGGCCCGTCCAGGCGCGAGGGCCTCGAGCGCCGCCAGCGCCTCGGGACGACGGACGGTTCCTGCGACCTTGTCGCCGCGCGCCAGCGCCGCATTCGTCAGCGCAAGACCGAGGCCGCCATTCGCGCCCGTGATCAACCAATTCGCCACGATCTACAGATCCCCTTCAGCCATCCCGGGTTTCGCGACTCCGGGCTGTTCGACCACGAACCTCACGAACCTCACGAACAAGGAGGGCGACGAAATCTCATCGGCGCCTTGGGCGTCCCTCGAACGAACCGCGGCGCGCCGCTCACGTTCGTGAAGTTCGTGAGGCTCGTGGCTCCTATCTGATCAGACGATCAGTACGGCTTGTCGCCGCGCACCCACAGGCGGTGCATCTCGCGCTTGTACTTGGTGTCGTCGAACAGGGTGCCCGTGTGCAGGGTGCAGCGGTTGTCCCACATCAGGACATCGCCCACGAGCCACTTGTGGCGATAGACGAACCGGTCCTGGGTGATGAAGTCCACCAGGGCCTGGACCATGTCCAGGCCCTCGGGGTTGGGCATGTCCATGACCTCGATCACCGTGCCGGTGGAGGGCCACAGGGCCTTGCGTCCATCCGCGGGGTGGGTGCGCACCAGGGGGTGGTAGACGTCGGGGTTGGCGGCCTTCAGCTCTTCGCTCAGCTCGCGCGCGCCGAACTCGCGGGTGCGCATGAAGTACTGGTAGGAGTGGTGGAGGACCTTGCCGTCGAGCTCCTTCTGGCGCTCGGGCGGCAGGGCGTTCCAGGCCGCTACGCAGTCGGCGAGCAGGGTGTCGGAGCCTTCATCCGGCACCGTGACGGCGTAGAGCATCGTCGCCATCACCGGCTCGGGCTTGTAGCTGTAGTCGGTGTGCCAGCCGACGCCGTCGTTGTGCGCGCCGATCGGCTTGCCATCGACGACCTTGTTCGACAGGCGATAGACCTTCGGATAGCCCGGGACGGTGAATTCCCTGAGCGTGTGGTCCTCGGGCTCGCCGAACAGGGCCATGAACACGGTCAGCTGGTCGGGGTTCAGCACCTGGTCGCGCAGCAGAATGGCGCCGTGACGGTGGAAGGTGTCCACCACGCCGGTCAGGGTGTCGGGATCGGCGTATCGCAGATCGACGTCCAGGATCTCAGCTCCGAAGCCTTCGCGGAGCGGGCGGGTCTTGATGTCCACGGCGGTGTTCACGAAGAGGCCTTTCGTAGAGCGTTTCATGCGGACGCTAGGCCCCGATCCAGCAGGGGTCTTGCACCACGACGCCTGATCGCTTGCCTGACGCCGCGCAAGTCGAGGCGCCTGAAAATTAAGCGGATTGCCCAGGAAACCGGCGGAAATCCCGCGCCGTCACTATCGGCGCGAGGCCTGGACGACCGACGACCTCCGCCTCCCTAGGGTCCGCCCGCTCTTCCGCCACGGACTTTCGGGACTTCATCGAAATGGGTTTCTTCTGTCAGGCCGGCGAGGACCGGCGGGACCTCGCACCAGGCGCGCTGCACCACCTCGAGGCGACGCCGAAGACCGTGCACTGGGGCTATTTCGACGCCGCCCTCGCGCCGGCGCTGCGGGTGAGGAGCGGCGACCTGATCCAGGCCGAGGCGGTCACCCACCACGCGGGCGACGCGCCCGAGCTGATGATGGACGAAGGCGTGCAGGCCATCTTCCGGGAGATCCCGGAGTCGGACCGCAATCCGGGCGTGCACATCATGACCGGCCCGATCTTCGTCGAGGACGCGCGGCCGGGCGACATGCTGGAGGTGCGCTACCTGCGCATGACCCCCCGCTGCCCCTACGGGTCCAACCTCGCCGCCAACTGGGGCTATCTGTACAAGGAGCTCGGCGAGAAGGAGCGCGTGACCGTCTACCAGCTCGACGCCGACGCCCAGACGGCGCGGGCGCTCTACGCCTACGACTTTCCCGGCAAGTACCTGACGCCCGGCAAGATCACCCACTGTCCGGTCTGCGATCGTCAGCCCGTGCTCCAGGGTGTCCGCGTGCCCGCCCGCCCGCATCTGGGCACGGCGGGCGTGGCGATGGACGTGGCGGGCCGCGTCAGCACCATTCCTCCGGGCGCCCACGGCGGCAACATCGACAACTGGCGGATCGGCGCGGGGGCGACGATGTATTACAAGGTGCAGGTCGACGGCGGCCTGTTCTCCATCGGCGATCCGCACGTCAGCCAGGGGGACGGCGAGATCTCCGGCACGGCGATCGAGTCCTCCCTGGACGTCCTCTTCCAGATCATCCTGCGCAAGGACTTCAGCTTCCCCGCGCCCCTGCTGGAGACGCCGAAGTACTGGATCGTCCACGGCTTCGACGAGGATCTCGACCAGGCCACGCGCAACGCCGCCAACCACATGCTCAGCCTGCTGCACGAGCACATGGGCCTCTCCCGCGACGACGCTTATTCAATGCTGAGCGTGGCCGGGGACGTGGGCGTGACCCAGGTCGTGGACACCCGCCAGGGCGCCCACGTGCGCATCCCCCGCTCGATCTTCCCGCACCGCTCCGCCGCCGACTGACGAACCGCCGGCGAGGCCCCGGTTTCCCTCGCCGGGCAGGCGGGCTAGACGCGCGGCATGACAACGCCTCGGATCGTCGTGGTCGGCAGCTACAACCGCGACATTGTCCTTTCCGTCGCCCACCTGCCTGCGCCAGGCGAGACGTGCCTGGGGCTCGGCCGCCTGGAATCCCCGGGGGGGAAGGGGTCCAACCAGGCCATCCAGGCGGCCCGCTGCGGAGCGCACGTGGCGATGATTGCGGCCGTTGGCGCCGACGCCGTCGGCGACGCGGCCCTGCAGACTTGGCGCGAGGCGGGCGTGGACGCGAGCGGCGTGGCCCGCCTGGCCGACGCGGGCACGGGCATGGCCATGATCCTGGTGGATGAGGCGGGGGAGAACAGCATCGTCGTAGATTCAGGAGCCAACGCCCGCCTCGCGCCGGACCACGTGCGCCAGGCGGCCCGGCTCATCGACGGCGCCGGTCTCGTCCTCGCCCAGCTGGAGACGCCGCTCGAAGCGACGCTGGAGGCGTTCGGCCTCGCCCGCGCCGCGGGCGTGCGCACGGTTCTCAACGCCGCCCCGGCCCCACACGCCCTGGACGCGGCCGCTCTCGCCCTCACCGACATCCTCGTCGTCAATGAAATCGAGGGCCTCGCCCTCAGCGGCGAGACAGAACCGGAGGCCATCGGCGCACGGCTGCTGGAGACGGTGCGCGAGGCGGTGATCGTCACCCTCGGACGCGAGGGCGCCCTGCTGTGCCGGCGGGGGACGCTGCCGCACGCCCGCGGCTCGCACACCGTCGAGGTGGTCGACACAACCGGCGCGGGCGACGCCTTCATCGGCGCCTTCTGCGCGAAGCTGGCGGCGGGCGAAGACGCCGCCGAAGCCCTCCGGTGGGGCCTCGCGGCCGGCGCCATCGCCTGTTGCTCCAAGGGCGCCGCGGCCAGCTTCGGCGACGCGGCGCAGATCGGGGCGATGGTCGCGGCGGCGGGCTGACGCCGCCGCCGGACGACCTCAGACGCTAGCCGTGGTGGTCGCCGCCGCCACCGCCGTGGCCGCCGCCGCCGTGGCCGCCACCGAAGTGGAAGCCGTGGCCGGGGCCGGTCGGATGAATCGCGTGCATGCTGCCGCCGCCGGCGTGGGCGAAGTGACCGCCGCTGTCGCGATGCCAGTCGCGATCGCCGTGACCGCGGTACCAGAAGCCGCCGTCGTCCGCCCAGCAGCCGTCGTCGATTGCGCCATAATAGTCGTCGTAATAGCCACCGCAGTCATCGAGGGCGACAGGACCCGCATAGCCTACGCCGACATCACCGCCGCCATAGTAATTGCCGCCGCAAGCGGCCAGAAGGGCGCCAGCAGCACCGATTGCGGTGACCAGCCCGATCTTCGTTTTCATTGTTCTGTCCAATCCCGAGCATCCGAGCCATTCCCCCGCTGGCCGCTTAACGCCTAAAACGCAGGGATGGATGCTGGACGGTCAGTGACCGCCGGGGCCCTCATAGACCCCCGGGGCGGTGAGCTCGTTCTCCATCTGCTCCTCGCCGGCCATCAGGACGAAGCGGCGGTCGCAGTAGGGGCATTCGACGAAGTCGGCCTCGCCCATCTCGAGCCAGACACGCGGGTGGCCCAGGGCGCCGCCGACGCCGTCGCAGGCGACGCGGCGCGAGCGCACCTTCACCACCTCCGCCGGCGGCAGGTCTGGGGTGAGGGTCGCCTTGGCCGGCGCCGGCTCGGGGTAGGGACGATCGGTCATCGCTATGGCAAGGCTTGCGCCGCTTGGCGTCAGTGGGGACGGCCCCTAGATAGGCGGGCCGGCGCGCGAACGTCAAATCAAGGCTGGCCGCCAGGAGCATCATGGACCTGCCCGACAACGCCATCGAGGCGCGTGGCCTCTTCAAGACCTATCCGGCGACGCGCCAGACGCCCGCGATGGCCGCCCTGAAGGGGATCGACCTCACCATCCCGCGCGGGTCGATCTTCGGGCTGCTCGGGCCCAACGGCGCGGGCAAATCGACCTTCATCAACATCCTGGCGGGGCTCACCCGCAAGTCCGAGGGGTCCGTCCGCATCTGGGGCCGCGACATCGACGAGCGTCCGCGCGACGCGCGCGCGGCCATCGGCGTGGTCCCCCAGGAGATCGCCGCGGACGTCTTCTTCACGCCGCGGGAATCGCTGGAAGTGCAGGCGGGGCTCTACGGAGTGCCCAAGGCAGAGCGCCGGACCGACGAGCTGCTGCGGGCGCTCGGCCTGTCGGACAAGGCCGACGCCTATGTGCGCCAGCTCTCGGGCGGCATGAAGCGGCGCCTGATGGTGGCGAAGGCCATGGTGCACAATCCGCCGGTGCTGGTGCTGGACGAGCCCACCGCGGGGGTCGACGTCGAGCTGCGCCGCCAGCTGTGGAACTATGTCGTCTCGCTCAATCAGCAGGGCGTCACGATCGTGCTGACCACCCACTACCTGGAGGAGGCGGAGTCGCTCTGCGACACCATCGCCATCGTCAATCGCGGCCAGGTCGTCGCCTGCGAACCCACCAGCCAGCTCCTGCGCCGCCTCGACACCCGCACGGTGGTGATTACGCCCGAGACGCCCCTGGCGTCGGCTCCCGCAGTGGGGCGGTTCGAGACGCGCCTTAGGCCCAACGGCGACCTCGCCGTGGTGTTCAAGACGGCCGAGGCGGGGGTCGAACAGGTTCTGGCCGACGTCCGCGCCGCCGGCGTGCCGGTCAAGGACCTGCGCACCGAGGATCCCGACCTGGAGGACGTCTTCGTCTCCCTCACCTACGCCGCGCCGGACACCTCGCCGGCGGCGGCCTGACTGCCCCTCCCCAGAAGGGGAGGGACCGAATCCTACTCGAATACGCCGACTGTGATTATCCCATCCGGACCGAGGCAGGCGCGCTTCATGCCCTTGGTGATGTAGGGCATGGCGATCTCGCCCTCTGCTGAGAGGGCGATCAGGCCGCCTTCCCCGCCCAGGGCGCGCACCTCTTCCAGTGCGGCCTGGGCCGCCGAGGCGAGCGGCTCGCCGCCGAACCTCATGCGAAAGGCGATCTGGGCCCCGACGGCGGCGCGGAGGAACATCTCGCCCTGGCCGGTGCAGGAGACGGCCGCCGTCGCATCGGCCCAGGCGCCGGCGCCGATGATCGGGCTGTCGCCCACCCGGCCGGGCAGCTTGCCGAACGTCCCGCCGGTGGACGTGCCTGCCGCGAGCGCGCCGCTCTCGTCCAGCGCCAGGCATCCCACGGTGCCGATGAGCGCCGCGGTTCCCAGGCTGGAGGTCTCGCGCCAGGCCGGCGTGAACCAGGTCGCCGGATCGGCGATCGCCTCCAACCCCTCGCGCGCGGCGAATTCGGCCGCGCCAGACCCGGCCAGCAGGACGTGAGGCGTGCGCTCCATCACCGCGCGCGCCGCGCGGATCGGCGAGGCGAAGCCGACCAGGGAGGCCACGCCGCCGGCGCGGCGGCTGGGGCCATGCATCAGGCTGGCGTCGAGCTCGTAGACGCCCTCGGTATTGGCCGAGGCGCCTCGTCCGGCGACATAGAGCCCCGAGGCTTCGAGGGCGGCGATCGTCTCCACCACCACGTCCAGGGCCTCTGCGCCGGCGAGCAGGCGGTCGCGCCCCGCCTCGATCAGGCCGCGCATGTGACCGATCTCCCGGCCATAGTCGCGGTCGGGCAGGGCGCCGGCGCCCCCATGGATGACGAGGCGCACGCGGGAATTGGACATTGCTGCTCCGGGAAAGGGCCGGCCGGGCTTCCGTGGCCCGGCGCCTTCGGATAGCGTCGCGCGCCGTCAACACAAGTGGTGCGGCAAGGGAAGGACTCGATGAAGGCGCTGTTGAGCAAGTCGGTAGGCGGACCGGAAACTCTGGTGCTGGAGGACGTGCCGAGCCCCGAGCCGAAGGCCGGCCAGGCCGTGGTGCAGGTCAAGGCCTGCGGCGTGAACTATCCCGACGTGCTGATCATCGAGGACAAGTACCAGTTCCGCCCCCCGCGGCCCTTCTCTCCGGGCGGCGAGGTCGCCGGGGTCGTGAAGGCGGTCGGCGAAGGGGTGACGGTGGTGAAGGTCGGCGATCGGGTGCTGGCCAACAACACCGCCGGCGGTATGGCCGAGGAGATCGCGCTGGACGCCGGTCGCCTGGTGCCGATTCCGGACGCCATGCCGTTCGATGAGGCCGCCGCCTTCATCATGACCTACGGCACATCCTACTACGCCCTGAAGGACCGCGGCTTCCTCAAGCCCGGCCAGAGCCTGCTGGTGCTGGGCGCGGCCGGCGGCGTGGGCCTGGCGGCGGTGGAGCTCGGCAAGGCCATGGGCGCGCGCGTGATCGCGGCGGCCTCCTCGGAAGAGAAGGTGGAACTGGCCAAGACGCATGGGGCGGAGAGCGGCGTGGTCTATCCGGCCGGTCCGTTCGACCGCGACGGCCAGAAGGCCCTGTCCGAGACATTCAAGCAGGCTTGCGGGCCCAATGGCGTCGACCTGGTTTATGACGGGGTCGGCGGCGATTATGCCGAGGCTGCCCTGAGGTCGATGGCCTGGGAGGGCCGCTTCCTGGTGATCGGCTTCCCGGCCGGCATTCCGCGCATCCCGCTCAACCTCGCCCTGCTCAAGGGCTGCGAGATCGTCGGCGTCTTCTGGGGCGCGGCCGTGGCGCGCGATCCCGTCGGCCACCGCCGCAACATCGCCGAGCTGATGGAGCTCTACAAGGCGGGCAAGATCCGCCCCCACATCTCCGAGCACTTCCCCCTCGAGCGCGGCGCCGAAGCCATCACCCACCTCGCCAGCCGCAAGGCCATGGGCAAGGTCGTGGTGACGATGGGCTGAGGCGTCCGTCCCTCCCCCTCTGGGGAGGATGTCTTCGAGCGCAGCGCGAAGACGGGTGGGGAAGTCTGGAAAAGGGCGAGGCCTCGCCAGGCCCTCACGTCCCCCACCCGGCCTCGCTCTGCTCGGCCACACTCCCCAGAAGGGGAGGGATAACGAACGGGATCTACGAAGAGGAAACAACCATGGCCGGACGCCTCGAAGGCAAGGTCGCGCTGATCACAGGGGGCTGCTCGGGGATCGGCCTGGGAACCGTGGAGATGTTCGTCGCCGAGGGGGCGAAGGTCGTCGCCGCCGACCTGCAGGACGCCAAGGGCGGGATGCTGGAGAAGCGCTTTCCGGGGCAGGTCCGCTACGCCCACTGCGACGTCACCGACGAGGGCCAGATCGCGGCCGCCTGCGCCCTGGCGGCCGAGGCCTTCGGCGGCCTCGACTGCATCTTCAACAACGCCGGGACGGCGGGCCTGCCCGGCGGCGTCGAGGCCATGACCGCCGAAGGCTGGGACCAGGTCTTCGTCCTGCTGGTCCGAGGCCCGGCGCTCGGCATGAAGCACGCCCTGCCGCTGATGCGCGAACGCGGCGGCGGATCGGTGATCAACACCGCCTCGATCGCCGGCCTGCAGGCGGGCTGGGGGCCGCTGGCTTATTCCGCGGCCAAGGCGGCGGTGGTCCATATGAGCCGTTGCGCCGCGGCCGAACTCTCGCGCGATAACATCCGCGTCAACGCCATCTGCCCGGGCTTGATCGCCACCTCGATCTTCGGCACGGCCATCGGCATGAACCGCGAGGCCTCGGACCAGATGGCCGCCATGGTGGCCCAGAACGCCGCCGTCGCCCAGCCGATCAAGAAGGCGGGCATGCCCGACGACATCGCCGCCGCCGCCCTCTACCTCGCCAGCGACGAGTCCCGCTTCGTGACCGGAACGCACATGATCGTCGACGGCGGCCTGACCATCGGCTCCCGCCACGCCTGGGACCCCACCGCCGCCTCACCGTTCACCCAGATCTTCGGTGCGAGCGCAGAAGAGGCACGGGCCGCGGCGACGCAGCGGGCTGAGTGAGGCTGTGGCCGCGCCCTGGCGCGGCCATGACGGGGTCAGGCGGCTATGAGGCGCTCGACGAAAGAAGCGAAGGCGCGGGCCTTGGTCGTGGCTAGGCGCCCCGTCGGGTAGACGGCGAACAGGTAGGTCGGCGGCAGGGCCCAGTCCTGGAGGAGGGGCACGACCTTCCCGGATTTCAGCTCATGCCCGAAATTCCACTCCGACGCGATCGTGAACCCCAGGTCGCGATTTACCGCCTCGCGCAGTCCCTCCGCGGCGGTCATTTTCAACCGCCCGCGGAGCTCCACCGCTACCTCCTCGGACCCCTTCCGGAACGTCCAGGACGAGAAGCCCGCGCCCCGCGAATAGATGACGGCCTGATGGTTGATCAGCTCGTGGGGCGACATGGGCGTGCCGTGGCGCTGGAGATACGCCGGTGTCGCGACGACGACGCGGCGGCCCTCCGCGATCCGACGCGCGGTCATGTTCGAATCCGGCATCGGCGCCATGCGAAACGCCACATCGATTCCCTCGTTGACCAGGTCGACATGGCGGTCGTCGAGGACAAGCTCGATCTCGAGATCGGGGTGTTCGGCCAGGAATTCCGACAGTCTGGGAATGACATACAGCCGGCCGAAGCAGACCGATGTCGACGCGCGCAGCTTGCCTGAGAGGCCGCATCCGCTGCCCCGCGCCGCCAGGACGGCCTCCTGGGCCTCCTCGACCGTGCGTTTCGCCCGCTCGTAGAAGATCCGTCCTGCCTCGGTCGGGGCGACCTTGCGCGTCGAACGCAGCAGCAGGCTGACGCCCAGCCAGTCCTCCAGCTGCACGACTGCCTTGGAGACCGCGGGCTGCCCGACACCCTGGTCCCGGGCCACCGCCGAGAACGAGCCCGTGTCGACGACGCGTACGAAAAACTCCAACGCCCTGAGTCTGTCCATTCGCCGCTCCGCTGGAATAGGGGAGGCGCCTATTTGCCCCTTTTGCCAGCGGAACGGAATAGGTGAGGCCCGGCGGCGCTCTTGGCCGGCGATCAGGGCGCCTGACGCGGGAGCTCGGCGATCTCGTCGACACGGTCCGGGTAGAAGGCGACGTAGTCTTTGATCTCCGCCATCGCGGGGAAGGGCGTCTCATAGGTCCACACGGCGTTGGTCGAGCGGTCTCCTCCGGCCGGGATGCTGTAGTAGGACGCCTCGCCCTTGTAGGGGCAGTAGCTGGCGTGGTCGCTGCGCGCGATAGCGGCCATGTCCACGTCCGACCGGGGAATGTACTGGACCGGCGGATAGTTCGCCTCGGTCAGCGTCAGCGCTTCGCGGGTGTCGGCGATGACCTTGCCGCCCACCGTAACGACGACGCGCGACACGCTAGGCCGGATCTCGATGGGGTGATCGGGGCCCGGAACCTTGATCGGCCTGTCCGTCATGTGAGTCTCCACTGGAGTAGGAAAAGGCGGACCCGGGAAGGCCCGCCTGGAACAGGATCAGTTGCTCTTGCCGCCGTCGACGTTGAGGATATGGCCGGTGATGAACGAGGCCTCGTCCGACCCGACGAAGACGATCGCGTCGGCAAGCTCCTCCGAAAGGCCGAGGCGGCCCATCGGCACCGTCGCCGCCAGCGCCGCTTTGTTCTCGGCCGTTGCGGTAAAGCGGGTCAACATTCCAGTGTCCGTGGGACCAGGCGCCACGGCGTTCACGCGAATGCCCGACGTGGCGAGTTCGCGCGCCGCCGACTTGGTGATCCCTTCGACGGCGTGCTTGCTGCCGACATAGACGGCGGCTCCTGCGGCGCCTTCGTGCCCGTAGGTCGACGAGATGTTGATGATGCTCCCGCCGCCCTGGCCCTGCATGACGCGCGCTTCGTGCTTGATGCTGAGGAGCACGCCCAGCACATTGGTGTCGAACGTCGCGGCGTAGCTTTCGGCGGTCTGATCGGTGATCGGGCCGGGTTGACCCTCGGTGCCGGCGTTGTTCACCGCCACGTCGAGGCGGCCGAACCGCGCGACCGTCTCATCGACCAGGGTGCGGACGTCGTCCTCCTTGCGGACGTCGGCGTTGATGAACTCGGCTTCCGCGCCGAGCGAACGCAATTCCTTGGCGAGTTCGCGGCCCGCCTCGTCGCGGCGACCGGAAACGACGACCTTCGCGCCCTTCTTGCCAAAGGCGATGGCGGCGGCGCGTCCGATGCCGGTCAGCGCGCCGGTGATCAGGACAACTTGATTGCTCATTCTGCGATCCCTCGTTGCCTCCGGCGGAACCCGAAGGCGTTTCGACGGTCGCGGATTTGTCCATTCCGACATCGCGTCAGTAGGCGAGGATCGGGATATGACCTATTCCAATTTGCCGCCAAGCGGACGGCGCGAGGCCCCCCTAGCCCCGCGTCCAAGGCGCCAGCGCCCGGTATTCCGATGTCTCGGTCGGTCCTCGCCGGCGGATCTCGATCAATCCTCGCCGCGCGAGGTGCGCCACGGCGGACTGGGCGGCGCGGCGGGAGATGCCCGCGCGTTCGGCCAGGGCCGAGTGACTGAGTGCGATACGTCCGCCGGGCGCAGCGGAGATCACCAGGTAGACAAGGAAGGCGGACGGGCGGCGATCGTGCGCGACCAAGTCGGGCAGCAGGGTCTCCAAAACATAGCGGTCGAGGCTCAGCGGCGCAGTCATTGCCATAGCAATGATTGCGCCGCCTTCGCCGCGCAAGCACGCTCGCCTATCGTCGTCGTCAGAGGAGGCGCGCGATGATCAAGCAGCTCAAGTTCGCCGGCATACCGGTGAAGGACCAGGACGCGGCGCTGGAGTTCTGGACCACCAAGGTCGGCTTCCGCGTGGCCACCGATCAGCCGATGGGTCCGGGGCGGCGCTGGATCGAGCTGGCGATACCGGGCGCCGAGACCCGCATCGTCCTCTTCACGCCCGACGGCCACGAGGACCGGATAGGAACCTTTTTCAACGGCGCATTCGGCTGCGACGACGTCGAGCACACCTACCGGCAGATGAAGGAGCGGGGCGTGGAGTTCGTGCGGCCGCCGCAGACCGAATCCTGGGGGATCTCCGCGATCTTCAAGGACAACGAGGGCGCCACCTTCGTGCTGTCGAGCTCGTGAGCAGGGTCGATCCCTTCGGCGCGCCCATCCCGCCGGCGGGGGAAAAGCGTTATATTAGGGCCATGGCGATCGCGGCGCGGATCAACCCGAAGGACTATTTCGCTCCGGCGGACTGGAATGGCCTGACCGCGCGCTCGAGCTGGAAGGGCCTGGCTCTCGTCGCCCACTGCTGGGCGGTCATCGGCGCGGCCACGGTGATGGGCCTGCTGTGGCCGATCACCCTCCCGCTCGCCGTTGCGATCATCGGCGCGCGCCAACTCGGGCTGGCCATCCTGATGCACGACGCCGCGCACGGCGCCCTGCACCCTGATCCCAAGGTGAACGACTGGGTTGCCGAATGGCTGTGCGGCGGCGGCGTGGCCAGCTACCGCAAGTACCACCTGCAGCATCACAAATACGCCCAGCAGGCGGAGGATCCCGACCTTGGACTCTCCGCGCCGTTCCCGATCAGCCGCGCCTCGTTCCGCCGCAAGGTCGTGCGCGACCTCAGCGGCCAGACCTGGTTCAAGCAGAGGTTCGGGCGGCTGACCTTCCGGCTGAAGGAGCGCAAGGCGGGCGAATCGCTGTGGCTGATCCTCACTGAGGAGGCCCGACGCCAGCGCCGCTGGCTGATCTTCAACAGCCTCGCGATCGTCGCCTTCTCGGCGGCCGGCTACTGGTGGGGCTGGTTCGCCCTGTGGCTGGTCCCGCGGGCGACCTGGTTCCAGCTCGTTACGCGCATGCGGAACATCGCCGAGCACGCCCTGGTGGCGAAGAACGAGCCCAATCCCCTGCGCCACGCCCGCACGACGCACGCCAACCTGATCGAACGGGCCCTGATCGCGCCCTACTACGTCAACTACCACTGCGAGCATCACATGGTGATGCACGTGCCGTGTTGGAATCTGCCCAAGGCCAACCGCCTGCTCGCCCGCGACGGCGTCACGCAGCGGATGCAGACCGCGCCCGGCTATCTCCACGTCCTGGAGGCGATCACCACCGTCCCCACCTGACCTTGCCGGTGCGCCGCCGCCATGCTAGAACAAAAACAGAACAAACGGAGGACGCCATGCGCGAGGATGGCAAGATCGACTATGTCGAATTCCCGGTCGCGGACCTCCTGGCGGCCAAGCGGTTCTACGGCGCGGCGTTCGGCTGGACCTTCCAGGACTGGGGGCCGGGCTACGCCTCCTTTGACGGCGCGGCCGTGGACGGCGGCTTCAACGGCGAGGCGGACTCCGACAGGCCCCTGGTGATCCTCTACGCCCACGATCTCGAGGCGATGGAGGCCAAGGTGAAGGCGGCCGGCGGCGCGATCACCCGCGAGATCCAGAGCTTTCCAGGCGGCCGGCGCTTCCATTTCCGCGATCCGGCGGGCAACGTGCTTGGCGTGTGGTCGCAGAGCTGAGGTCGTGAGCGCTTCCGCCGTCCAGATTTTCCGGGCGATGGCCTACAACAACGGTTGGGCCAATCATCGCCTGCTCACCGCCTGCGAGGCCCTGGACGACGGAGCCTTCCAGGCGCCGCGCATCAGCTTCTTCCCCAGCCTGATGGCGACGCTCAACCACAACCTCACCGTCGATTGGTTCTATGTCGACGCTCTGGAGGGCGGCTCCCTGGGGCATGCGGCTTTCACCGACGAGACGCCGTTCCTAACCGCGGCCGAGCTTCGCCCGGCCCAGCGGGTGGTGGATGATCGCCTGATCGCCGTCTGTGAGGGCCTGGACGACGCGGCCCTGGAGCGAGAGGTCCGGGTCCATCGCGGCGAGCGGGTGCAGGTCGAGCGCCGCGACCGCCTGCTGCTGCACCTCTTCCAGCATCAGATCCACCACCGCGGCCAGGCTCACGCCATGCTCTCGGGGACCGATGTCGCCCCGCCCCAGCTGGATGAGTTCTTCAGCGTCATGGACGCGGCGCTGCGGGCGGACGAAATGACCGCCCTGGGCTGGACCGAAGAGCGGGTGTGGGGTGACGCTGGATGACCTGGGACGAGGTCCTCGCCATCGCTTTGGTCTTTCCAGGCGTGGAGGAGGGGATGTCGTACGGGGCGCCGGCCTTGAAGGCGAATGGCAAGTTCCTGACCCGCCTTCGCGGGGAGGACGGCAGCGTCGTCCTGGTCGACGTCACCTTCGATGAGCGCGAAATGCTGATGGAGGCCGAGCCGCAAACCTTCCACCTGACGCCCCACTACCAGAACTACCCCTCGGTCCTGGCGCGGCTGGAAAGTCTCGATCCTGGGACCCTTCGCAACTTCCTCGAGCGCCGCTGGCGCAACGTCTCGCCCAAGAAGGTGGTCAAAGCCTGGGAAGAGGGGCGCAAGGCCGAGGCGCGCTGACCTCGGACCGCCGGCATCTTGCCGGCCCTTGCGACTTGGCGGATCAAAAGGAAGAGCCGGCTGGAAGCCGGCGGTCCGGGCGGCGGACGGTCAGAACTCTTCCTCGATCATGGTGCGGAAATGTTCGAGCACTTCGCCCATGTCAGCCTCTTCGGGCGGGGACTCGGCCGGCACGGCCGAAACCTCGGCAATGTTGAGGCGGCTGACGACCGCACCGTCCTGAACCAGCAACAGTTCGTCCCCCGCCGCCAGGCTCGCGAGGGCCTTGGCGAGCTTCGGGGGAAGGTCGTCGAGATCGATCTGGGTCATGGCGTCAGGATAGTCCCGCCAGTGCAAAGGTGACAGGCGCGCCGGATCGGCTCTAAAGCCGCGCCATGGCCTATCGCAGCCTTCGCGACTTCATCGCCGTCCTCGAACGGGAGGGGGAGCTGGTCCGTGTGACCGAGCCGGTCTCCTCGGTGTTGGAGATCACCGAGATCTGCACCCGCCTGCTGCAGACCGGCGGGCCGGCGGTGATGTTCGAACACGTGATCCGCGCCGACGGCTCCCGCTCGCCCATGCCGGCCCTGGCCAACCTGTTCGGCACGGTCAAGCGCGTGGCGATGGGCGTGACGCTGGAGGGGAAGTCGCGAACGACTGCGGCGGAGCTGCGCGAGGTGGGCGAGCTGCTAGCCTTCCTGCGCAGTCCGGTCCCGCCGCGTGGCTTCCGCGAAGCTTTCGAGATGCTGCCCCTGGCGCGCACGGTGATGGGCATGCGTCCGACGGTCGTCTCGCGCGCGCCATGCCAGGAAGTGGTGTTCACCGGCGATCAGGTCGATCTGACGGCCCTGCCGGTGCAGACCTGCTGGCCAGGCGAGCCCGCGCCCCTGATCACCTGGCCTCTCGTGGTGACCAAGGGGCCGACGGCCGCGCGCGAGGACGATTTCAACCTCGGCATCTACCGCATGCAGGTGCTGGGCAAGGACCGCACGATCATGCGCTGGCTCGCCCACCGCGGCGGCGCGCAGCACTATCGCCGCTGGAAGGAGAGTGGACGGCCCGACGCTCTTCCGGCCTGCGCGGTTCTCGGCGCCGATCCGGGAACCATCCTCGCTGCAGTCACCCCCGTGCCGGACACCCTCTCGGAATATCAGTTCGCGGGGCTGCTGCGCGGGTCGAAGCTCGAGCTGGTCCCGGCCAGGACCCAGCCCCTGCTCGTGCCGGCCCAGGCCGAGATCGTCATCGAGGGCGAGGTGCGCCTGGACGAGTTCGCCGACGAGGGGCCTTACGGCGACCACACCGGCTACTACAACAGCGTTGAGTCATTCCCAGTCTTCCATGTCACGGCGATCACCATGCGCCGCGAGCCGATCTACCTGACCACCCACACCGGGCGGCCGCCGGACGAGCCCAGCGTGCTGGGCGAAGCGCTCAACGAGGTCTTCATCCCCCTGCTGCAGGCGCAGTTTCCCGAGATCGTGGATTTCTGGCTGCCGCCGGAGGGCTGCAGCTACCGGATCGCGGTGATCTCAATGAAGAAGGCGTACCCCGGGCACGCCAAGCGCGTGATGATGGGCGCGTGGTCGTATCTGCGCCAGTTCATGTACACCAAGTGGGTGATCGTCGTGGACGACGACGTCGACGCGCGAAGCTGGAAGGACGTGATGTGGGCGCTCTCCACCCGCATGGACCCGGCTCGCGACATCGCCCTGATCGAGAACACCCCGATCGACTATCTTGATTTCGCCTCGCCCCAGAGCGGCTTGGGCTCGAAGATCGGCCTCGACGCCACCAACAAGTGGCCACCGGAGACCTCGCGCGAGTGGGGACGGCGCATCGCCATGGACCCGGCGGTGGTCGAGGCGGTGGACTCGAAATGGGGGAATCTCGGACTGGGGGATCTGCCGAGCCGTTGACAGGTTTTCGCAAGGCGCGGCTTGCTGTCGCGAGGCCGGAGAAGTTCGATGAAGACCCATGAAACGGCGGCGATCCTCTGCGGCGCAATTGCAGGACTATCGCTGACCCTGGCTGGATCCGGGGCGGCCGCGCAGTGCCAGGGGCCGAACTGCGGGCGCGAGGAACATCCCCCGCCCGCGCGTCAGGCCCCGCCCCAGAACCGCCCGGTTGCCCCGCCCGGGGGCCAGCGCCCCGGCGGTGCGCCCCAGCCCGGCTTCAGACCCGGCGGGGCGCCCGCGGGGGGCGGCTCGCCAGGCGGCTATCGTCCCGGCGGTGGCGCGCCACAGCAGGGCTATCGGCCCAACGCCGCGGCCCAGCAGGGTTACCGTTCCAATGGCTACGCCGGCGGCGGTTCAGGCCGGCCAGGCTACCGAGGCTTCGCCGGGCCCAGGGGCACGGGCCGCGCGCCCGCCTATAGCGCCACCCGTAGGTTCTCCTATCAGGGGCGAAGCTTCGCAGCGGTGCGCGCGGCGCCCTACCGCTATCCGCGGGGCTACAGCTACCGGGCGTTCCACGAGCACGACCGGTTCCCGCGGGCACTGCTCATCGCGCCCTACTTCATCACCGATTTCGCGCTCTACAACCTGCCGGCGCCCGAGCCTGACCTGCAATGGGTCCGCTATGGCCCGGACGCCCTGCTGGTGAATCAGGACACCGGCGAGGTGGTGGACGTGGCCTATGGGGTGTTCGAAGAGGATGCCGGCTACGCCTACGATCAAGGCCCGGGCGACAACGGCGCGCCGGACTATCCGCCGCCGGACGATAGCGGGCCGCCGCCCGGCTATCCGCCTGGCGGCGCCTATCCCGCGCCCCCCGGCTACCCGCCCGGCGGCTACCCGCCTGGCTATCAGCCCCCCGCCTCGCCCTATGGTTACCCGCCGCCCGGAGGTCCGCAGGGCTGAGTTCGGGCGCGGGGCGGAGCCCGCGCTGGACTTCTTCCGGCCGAGCCCCTAGGTCCGCGCCCTTTCTCGCGCCGGCGTCCGATCCGCCGGGCGGCTTAGCGATCGAACGAGCCATGCCAACCCATTCCCATTCCGGCCGGCGCGGGGCCTCCGGCCCCTCCCAGCGGCAGCTGCGGGCGGGAGAGCTGGTGCGTCACGCCCTCGCCGACGTCCTGCGCCATGAGACCCTTTCCGAACCTGCCCTCCAGGGCGCGCCCATCACCGTGACCGAGGTGCGCATGAGCCCCGACCTTCGCCACGCGGTGTGTTTCGTCGAGCCGCTCGGCGGCGTGCACGCGCCGGAGGTGGTTGAGGCGCTCAACCGTTCGGCGCGCTTCCTCCGTGGACGGCTCGGTCACGCCATCGAGCTGAAATTCACCCCGGACCTGAAGTTCTTCCACGACGAGACCTTCGCCGCCGCGGCCGCCATCGACCGCCTGCTCGCCGCTCCGCGCGTGCGCCGCGACGTGGAGGGGCCGTCGGACGGGTCGGGGCAGGACGAGGACTGAATGGGCCGCCGCCGCAAGGGCCTCGCCGTCTCCGGCTGGATCTGCCTCGACAAGCCCTGGAGCCTCGGCTCGACCCAGGCCGTCTCGCGCGTCCGCCGCGCCTTTCAGGCCCAGAAGGCCGGGCACGCCGGCACCCTCGATCCCCTGGCCGTGGGGGTCCTGCCGATCGCCCTGGGCGAGGCGACCAAGACCGTGCCCTTCCTGATGGAGGCCTCGAAGACCTATCGCTTCACCATCGCGTGGGGCGTGGAGACGGCGACCTTCGACGCCGAGGGCGAGGTCACCGCCCGCTCGGACGTCCGCCCGACAGCGGAGGCGGTGACGGCCGCGCTTCCGTGGTTCCTGGGCGAGATCCAGCAGGTCCCGCCAGCCTTCTCGGCCGTGAAGGTCGACGGGGAGCGCGCCTACGACCTCGCGCGGGAGGGCATCGCGGTCGCCCTGGAGCCCCGGCCCGTCCGTATCGACGCCCTGCGCATCGCAAGCGTTCCGGAGGCCGACCACATCGAGCTCGAGATGGACTGCGGCAAGGGGACCTATGTCCGCGCCCTGGTCCGCGACCTCGCCGCCGCACTCGGGACCGTCGCCCACGTCAGCGCCCTTCGCCGGACGCGCGTGGGACCCTTCGCCATCGACCGGGCGGTCGGGCTGGAACGCCTTGAGGAATTGTGCCATAGGGGGAACGCGCTGGAGGCGTTGCTTCCGGTCGAGACCGCGCTGGACGACATCCCGGCGTTGGCCGTGACCGACGAGGACGCCTTCCGATTAACGCAGGGCCGCTCGGTCGTGCTGCTCCCCAGGCAGGTGGAAACCTTGAAGGCGAGGCTCGGCGCCTCCCGGACCGTTTCCGCTCTCTCGGGGAACAGGATCGTGGCGCTCTGCGAGATGCGCGCGGGACGGCTCAATCCCACCCGTGTCTTCCACTGGACCTGAGCGGAAAGAACTCGATGTCGGTTACCGCTGAACGCAAGCACGAACTCATCCAAACCCACGCCCGCTCGCCGGGCGACACCGGATCGGCCGAAGTCCAGGTGGCGATTCTCTCCGAGCGGATCGCCAATCTCACCGGACACTTCCGCACCCACAAGAAGGACAATCACTCCCGTCGCGGCCTGTTGAAGCTGGTCTCGCAGCGGCGCTCGCTGCTCGATCACCTGAAGGCTTCCGACGAAACTCGCTACCAGGCCCTGATCGGCGCGCTCGGTCTGCGCCGCTAGGCCTTGAACGACGGCGCGGGCTCGCGCCGACTAATTGCCGCCGCCCGCCATTGACAGGCATGAGGGCGCTGGCCTTTCGCCCCGACCATAATGGTCCAAGGGCGCGATACGCAGAGGGTTCCTTGTCAGCAATCCTCACCCCGCCTGTCGAATGAGGAGAGGATTCCGGAACCATCCGCCCTGTCCGCACCCGAAGGGAATAGGCCCTCGGGATTCAAGAGAAAGCAGAACGCAACATGTTCGATATCAGACGCAAATCCATAGACTGGGGCGGCCGCAAGCTGACCTTGGAAACCGGGCGCATCGCCCGTCAGGCCGACGGCGCCGTGCTCGCCACCTACGGCGAGACCACCGTCCTCGCCACCGTCGTGTTCGGCAAGGCGCCGAAGCCCGGCCTGGATTTCTTCCCGCTCACGGTGAACTACCAGGAAAAGACCTTCGCCGCGGGCAAGATCCCCGGCGGTTATTTCAAGCGTGAAGGCCGTCCGACCGAGAAGGAGACCCTGGTCTCGCGCCTCATCGACCGCCCGATCCGCCCGCTGTTCGTCAAGGGCTTCAAGCACGAGACCCAGGTGGTCGTCACCGTGCTCAGCCATGACCTCGAAAACGATCCCGACATCGTCGCCATGGTCGCGGCTTCCGCGGCGCTGACGATTTCCGGCGTGCCCTTCATGGGCCCGATCGGCGGCGCGCGCGTCGCCATGATCAACGGCGAATACGTGCTCAACCCCACCCTCGATCAACTGCCCGAGTCCAAGCTCGACCTCGTCGTCGCCGGCACGCAAGACGCGCTGATGATGGTGGAGTCCGAAGCGCAGGAACTGACCGAGTCGGAAATGCTCGGCGCCCTGATGTTCGCGCACAAGGGCATGCAGCCGGTGATCGACGCGATCATCGAACTGGCCGAACACGCGGCGAAAGAGCCCTTCGACTTCCAGCCCGACGACGTCTCCGGCATCGTCGCCTCGATCAAGAAGCTGGTCGGCGACGACATCCGCGCCGCTTACGGCCACAAGGGCAAGCACGAGCGTCACGAAGCGGTGGGCGCCGCCAAGGCCAAGGCCGCCGAGGCCCTGGTCAAGTCGGAAGCCAACCCCGACGGCGTCGACAGTTCAAAGTTCGGCACGGCGTTCAAGGAATGCGAAGCCGACGTTCTGCGTCGCGATATCATCGAGCATGGCCGTCGCGTCGACGGTCGACCGCTCGACAAGGTCCGCCAGATCGTTTCGGAAGTGGGCGTCCTGCCCCGCACCCACGGTTCGGCCCTGTTCACCCGCGGTGAAACCCAGGCGCTGGTGGTGGCCACGCTCGGCACCGGCGAGGACGAACAGTGGATCGACGCCCTGCAGGGGACCTACAAAGAGAAGTTCCTGCTGCACTACAACTTCCCTCCGTATTCGGTGGGTGAAACGGGCCGCATGGGCTCGCCGGGCCGCCGCGAAATCGGCCACGGCAAGCTGGCGTGGCGCGCGATCCGGCCGATGCTTCCGACCACGGAAGATTTCCCCTACACGATCCGTCTCGTCTCCGAGATCACCGAGTCCAACGGCTCGTCGTCGATGGCTTCGGTCTGCGGCGGCTGCCTGTCGCTGATGGACGCGGGCGTGCCGCTCAAGGCGCACGTCGCCGGCATCGCCATGGGCCTGATCAAGGACGGCTCGCGCTTCGCGGTGCTGACCGACATCCTGGGCGACGAGGATCACCTCGGCGACATGGACTTCAAGGTCGCGGGTACCACCCAGGGTATCACCGCGCTGCAGATGGACATCAAGATCCAGGGCATCACCAAGGAGATCATGCAGGTCGCGCTGGCGCAGGCCAAGGAAGCCCGTCTGCACATCCTGGGCAAGATGGTCGAGGCCGTCGCCGGTGCCAGCACCGAGGTGTCGGAATTCGCCCCGCGCCTGTACGTGATGAAGATCAACCCGGAAAAGATCCGCGACGTCATCGGCAAGGGCGGCGCGACCATTCGTGCGCTGACCGAAGAGACCGGCACGCAGATCAACATCGAGGAAGACGGCACGATCACGATCGCCTCGACCGATGCCGACCGCGCTGCCGCGGCCAAGAAGCGCATCGAGGAGATCACGGCGGAAGTCGAAGTGGGCAAGGTCTACGAAGGCCCGATCACCAAGATCCTGGACTTCGGCGCGCTGATCAACCTGCTCCCCGGCAAGGACGGGCTGCTGCACATCAGCCAGATCGCCCACGAGCGCGTCGAGAAGGTCACCGACTACCTGAAGGAAGGCCAGATCGTGAAGGTCAAGGTGCTCGAGACCGAC
>DATBEN010000189.1:0-218938 GCA_036276055.1 Caulobacteraceae bacterium | reverse complement strand
GCGCCGGTCGTGAGGATCCAATGAGGGGCCGCGCGTCACCGCCCAGGACTTGAAGACGCCGTCCCACTCCAGGCGCAGGTCGAAGTGCAACCGCGTGGCGGCGTGCTTCTGGATCACATAGCGGAGCCGGTTGGACGGGGCCGTCTGGGTCTTGTCCCCCGACGGCTCGGCCGTCTTTGCGAAATCGCGCTTCTGCCGGTATCTGGCGAGCTTGGTCTCGGCCATCGCTCCCGCTCGTGCCTGCCTGTCAGGCCCCAACGGTCGGAGCCGCTCTATGATCCAGATGGAACCAAGCCTTGGGTCGTCGGTCGTGTGGAGCTAGAGTATCCGCCATGAGCGCTTGCGGCGCGATGACCCAGCTTCGCAACCACCGTCCTTCCGGGGCGGGAGGAAGTCGCGCGGCCTAGGCCCGAGCTCCTCACCGACCCCGCCGCTTCGGCCGGGGTTCGCATCTCCGCCGGCGGCCCAAGCCCATGGAGATGCAGGATGAGTTCTGCGACCGAAACCGTCGAACTGATACGCCCATCGCCGGAGCGGCTGGCCGCATACGCGGCGGCGCTCCGGCGTGGCTGGTCGGCCGACAATGTCCGCGGTCAGGCGGC
Organism: Caulobacteraceae bacterium; assembly: GCA_036276055.1. GTDB lineage: Bacteria > Pseudomonadota > Alphaproteobacteria > Caulobacterales > Caulobacteraceae > Acaudatibacter. The sequence continues at coordinate 218,336 of DATBEN010000189.1, read as the reverse complement.
CGCCGACGAGGAGTTGAGACAGATCGGCGAGGACGCGCAGGCCTTCGCTGCCTCGCTCGAGGATCGTGACCCGAGGGGCAGGTCGGTCGTCCTGCCGGATGGGACGATGGTCCCCCGCCTGCCGGGCTTCCGCCGCTGGGTGTGGGATGGCGACTTCTGCGGATCCATCGGCTTTCGTTGGCAGCCGGGGACCTCCGCCCTGCCCAGCTACGTGCTGGGACATATCGGCTACGCGATCGTCCCCTGGAAGCGCGGTCGCGGCTACGCCTCGCGGGCGCTTGGGCTGCTTCTGCCCGAAGTCTGGCGCGAAGGGCTCGCCCACGTCGACCTCACGACCGATCCTGACAACCTCGCTTCCCAGAAGGTGATCCTGAACAACGGCGGCCGCCTCGTCGGCCGCTTGCCCAAGGCCGAAGCCTACGGGGGCGGCGAGTCCCTCCTGTTCCGGATTTTCGCCAGCGCCGCGGATCGACGATGAATCCTTTGGAAGAGACCTGCGTTTGATGGGAGAGGAGACCACTGCCGTGATGTCTGTCGAACGCCGTTTCAGGGTCTATCCCCGTCACCTGGCCGGTAGCCACGCCCGCGTTCTGGCGGAGGCGAGCTTCGAGGCCGCTGCAGTGGCCTTCGTCGAGGACTTCGCGCCCGCGCCGGACGCCGGCACGGAAGTCGCCGTGCACGTGCTCGACCTCGACAGCGGGGTCGAGCATTGTTTCCTCATCGACCTGGAGACCGGAGCGACGGCGCCCTGCGCCTGAAAGAGCCGCCGAACGAATCAGCAGGTGTCGTCGTTGATGGCGCACGCCCACAATGACTGCCTCGCGAGGTTCCCATGGCCTATCGGCCGACGTGGCAAGGCCACCTAAAGCTCTCCCTGGTGACTTGTCCGGTCGCCCTCTACACGGCCGTCAATGCGCGTGGGGATGTCCACTTCAACCTCATCAACCCCAAGACCAACAACCGCATCCGCATGATCACGACCGATCCGGACACCGGACCGGTCGACCGCTCCGATCTCGTCAAGGGCTATGAGGTGGAGAAGGGAAAATACGTCCTGGTGACGGACGAGGAGATCAAGTCGGTGCGCCTGGAAAGCACGCGCACGATCGATATCGAGCGCTTCGTCCCGGCCGACGACATCGACCGGATCTACTGGGACCATCCCTACTATCTCGCGCCGGACGGCAAGCTGGCGCAGGAAGCCTTCGCCGTGATCCGCGAGGCGATGACGCGGGCGGGCCAGATCGCCCTTGGTCGGGTCGTGCTCTCGACCCGTGAGCGCCTGCTCGCCCTGGAGCCCCGGGGCAAGGGGATCGTGGCGACCTCGCTGCGGACAGAGGACGAGGTGCGCAAGCCCGAGGAGATCTTTACCCAGATCGCCGCAACCAAGCCCGATCCCTCGATGATCGCTATCGCAGAGCGCATCATCGAGCAGCAGGAGGGCCCGTTTGATCCGAGCCAGTTCGTCGATCACTACGAGGAGGCGCTCAAAGCGCTGATCGCTGAGAAGCAGAAGGGCCACAAGCCGGTGACCGCCCCTGAGCCCGAGGACACCAATGTGGTGGATCTGATGAGCGCCTTGCGAGCGAGCCTCCAGGGCAGGGGACGGCCGGCCGGAAAAGCGCCGGCGAAGGCGCCCGCCAAGCATGCGTCCGCCTCGAAGAAACGGCGCGCAGGCTGATCAGTCGCTCCCGCCGGCGTCCCGATAGGCCCGCCGTGCCCTCTCGACCTCCTTCCTGGCCGCGGCCACTTGGGCGTCGGCGTCCTCGAGTGCGGCGGCGCGCTCCCGTTCGAGCCTGCGAAGGCGTGTGTGGAAGTCGTCCTCCACTGCGCGAGCGCGCGCCTGAAAGTCGCCAAGCGCGTCCTCCGCGGCGTCGAGCGGTCCGCGGTCCGGAGCCGGCTTCTGCGGTCGGGCGGGTTTTGCCCTCGACGCGGCGCGGGGTCCGCCCGTCGACTTCCGCTTGGCCGCGGCCGGAATCTTGGGCAATTCGCTGGAGTCGAGGGCGAAGGGGCTGGCCGATCCGATCGGGCGGCTGAACGGGACGCCCGGATGAGCCAGCGCCGCCTTGGCCGCTCCGGGGTCGTCGGTGACACAGGCGAGGCCCTCGGCGAACAGGTTCTGGCGCGCGCCCCACGCGTCCAGCGCGGCCTTCTGGTTGGCCGCGGCGACAACCGATTCGTGGAAACCGAAGCTCGCCTGGTAGACCTTCAGCCGCGCGGCCATCCGATTCTCTCTTCCCGAACGCCGGGAATGATTGCCCATCATCTGTGTTCCTTCGGCGCCGAGGACGACGCTTGCGGAACAGCCTTGGGCGTTGGCGAATTGAGACCCCTGCCGGACCTCGGAAGGCCCGGAGAGAAGACCGGAGCCGGCCGCGGCGGATGACGACGACCATCTTCTTCGTGCGTCATGGCGCGCACGACCGGCTCGACCGCATCCTGTGCGGCCGGATGGCCGGCGTGACCCTGAGCGAGACAGGCCGCGACCAGGCGCGTCGGGTGGCCGAGCGGCTTTGCCGCGAGCCGCTGGCGGCCATCTATGTGAGCCCGATGGAGCGGGCGCGGCAGACTGCCGAACCCCTGGCCGAGCGCCTCGGCCTCGAGCCGATCGTGGCGGAGGACATCGACGAAATCGATTTTGGCGACTGGACGGGCGTCGCCTTCGAGGACCTTCGCCGACATCCGGCCTGGGAGCCCTGGATTCGCGAGCGAAGCCGCGGCCGTGCGCCAGGCGGCGAGAGCATGTGCGAGGCCCAGGCGCGCGTGGGGCGATGGATCTCGTCAGCGCGCGCCGCTCATCCGGACGCTGCGGTGGCGGCCATCTGCCACGCCGACGTGATCAAGGCGGCGGTCTGCGACGTCCTGGGGATTTCCCTGGATCACCACCGTCGGCTGGAAATTGGCCCCGGCTCGGTCAGCGTACTGAGGCTCGACGATCGCGGCTGCCGTCTGCGCAGCCTCAATGAGGCGCCCTGGCCATGACCGATCTCGCCGAAGCTGGCGTCCGGCGGGGCGACCCCGACCCCGCGCCGCACGAGCATGGCCACTCTTGGACGCACCCATGGCCAGCGCGCCTTCGTGGCGACCCAAACCATTCCTAGAGGGGCGCGCGCTCCGGCAGCTGCGCGGCCCTCGGCCGTGTGCGGGCGCCCGGGTGCGTCTTCAGTTCCGATCACACCAGAAGAGTCGTCTGCCTGCATGGCTTCAGCGATCGATCGCCGCACGCTTCTGAGCGCCCTGCCGCTGCTGGCCGCCGCATCCCACGCCGGCGCGGCGGCGCATCCGTCGCTCGGCCGCCCCTTCACGTTCGACTTCCAGCAACTGCGGGACGAGGCCCGCCGCCGCGCCGCCCAGCCCTACGCGCCGCCGACGCCGCCGCCCGCGGACATCCTCGATCGGCTCGACTATCGCGCCTGGGGCGAGATCCACTTCGACTCGGACAAGGCCCTCTTCCGCGACACCGAGCTGCCGGTGACCTTCTTCCACCTGGGCCAGTGGTTCCGCAAACCCGTGCGCATGTACGCGGTCGAAGGCGGGACAGCGCGGGAGATCCCCTACGATCCGGCCGACTTCGACATGCCTGCGGACTCGCCTGCGCGCCGGCTTGGCCCCGGGGCGGGGTTCGCGGGGTTCAGGGTGCAGGAGCCGCGCAGCGGCCGGCTCGATTGGCGCAGGAACGACTGGGTCGCCTTCCTCGGCGGCTGCTACTTCCGCGCGATCGGCGAGCTCTACCAGTATGGCCTCTCCGCCCGCGCGATCGCCCTCGACACGGCCGTGTACGGACGGCCCGAGGAGTTCCCGGACTTCACGCGGATCTATATCGAGAAGCCCGCGCCGGGCTCGGACGAGATCACCGCCTGCGCTCTCCTGGAGGGGCCGTCGATCGTCGGCGCGTGCCGCTTCCGCATGACGCGCGGGCGTGGCGTGATCATGGATGTCGACCAGTCCCTGCATCTGCGGCGGGACGTCGTGCGCCTGGGGATCGCGCCCCTGACCTCGATGTACTGGTTCTCCGAGACGGTGAAGCCGACGGGCGCCGATTGGCGGCCGGAGGTGCACGATTCGGACGGGCTGGAGATGTGGACCGGTGGGGGCGAGCGCCTGTGGCGTCCGCTGAACAACCCGCCGTCGGTGGCGGTCTCCGCCTTCGAGGACGAGAATCCGCGTGGCTTCGGCCTGATGCAGCGGGACCGGAATTTCGATCACTACTTGGACGGCGTCTATTACGACCGTCGGCCCAGCCTGTGGGTCGAGCCGAAGGGATCATGGGGCAAGGGATCGATCGAGCTCATCGAGCTGCCGACACGCGACGAGATCGAGGACAACCTCGTGGCCGCCTGGGTCCCGCAGGCGCCCGCCCGGGCCGGGCAGGCGTTCGATCTGAGCTACCGCCTCTACTGGCTCGCCGACGAGCCCAATCCCCCGCCGCTCGCCCGTTGCGTGGCGACCCGCATGGGCGCGGGAGGGCAGCCGGGTCTGCCACGCCCGCCCGGCGAGCGAAAGTTCGTCGTCGAGTTCCTCGGCGGCCCGCTGGTCAGCCTGCCGTTCGGCGCGGCCCCGCAGATGGACGTCAGCACATCCCGCGGGCGACTGACCGACTACCGCTTCGTCGAGCCGGTTCCTGACGGCGTTCCGGGCCATTGGCGCGCGGAGTTCGACCTCGCCGACGTTTCCGGCTCGGAGCCTGTCGAACTGCGCCTCCGGCTCGTCGTCGCCGGCCGCGTGGCGACCGAGACCTGGCTCTACCAATACCATCCCTTCCTGACCGGGACGTGATGGCGGGCGTCCGTCGTCGCCGGGGAACGGATCGTCGCGGCGGCGCGAGGTTTTGCGCTGACAATCGGCCGGTCCGTTGTAAGCGTGCGCTGAGCCTCGCGCGCAAATGGGGGCGCTAGGAGGCTCATGGGCGAGGCGTTCCCGGAAGCGGACATGGCGGTGGCGGCCACGGTCGCCGGAGACCCGCGCGCGCGGCTCGGCCTGGGGGCGACGTGCTGGTCGCTCTTCGAGGGCGCCCGCAACCCCTATGTGGTGCTCATCACTATCTACATCTTCATGCCCTATCTGGCCGCCACGGTGGTGGGCGACCCGGTCCGCGGGCAGGAGGAGATCTCGCGCTGGAGCCAGTACTCCGGCTGGGTCGTGATGCTCACGGCGCCGATCCTCGGCGCCTCGATCGACAATCTGGGCCGACGCAAGACTTGGCTCGCGGCCATCGTCGCCCTGATGGCGCCGCTGATGGCCACCTTGTGGTTCACGAAGGCCGACCATACCGGCCTCAGCGTGACCCAGACGCTGGCGATCACCACGACGATCGGCGTGCTGTTCACCTGGTCGGAGGTGCTCCACAATTCGCTTCTGGTCCGAGCCGCCGGGCTGGCGGGGGCGCACAAGGCCTCCGGTCTCGCGCTCGCGCTCGGCAACGCCTTCGCCCTGGGGGGGCTGGGGTTCACCGCCTGGGCCTTCGCCCTGCCTGGCCTGCCCTCGACCGCCGACTGGGCGTGGCTGCCGCACGCGCCGCTGTTCGATCTCAGCCGCGCGCGCCACGAGCCCGAGCGGGTCGTCGCCCTCCTTTCCGCCGGCATCTTCGCCCTTGGGGCGCTGCCGTTCTTCCTGTTCACCCCGGACGCCCCACGCGGGCGGATGCCCTTCGTCGAGGCCTTCGCGCGCGGCGCAGGCGACCTGGCCAACATGGTGCGCACCGTACGCAAGCACCGGGATGCGGCGGTCTACCTGCTGTCACGCATGTTTTTCGTCGACGGCATGGTGGCCATCCTCATCTACGCGGGAGTCTACGCCGCCGGGGTGATGAAGTGGGACGCCCTGGAGATGCTGTTCTTCGGCATCATCCTGAGCGTCCTGGCGGTCCTGGGCGGCTTCGTCGGGCGATGGCTCGACGGCGCCTTCGGCCCCAAGACGGCCCTGCGGATCGAGATCGCCATGTCGCTGCTGGGCATCATCTGCCTGCTCGGCATGGGGCCGAACCGCATCCTCTATGTCTGGCACTGGGACCCCGCGGCGCACGCGCCGATGTGGAACGGTCCCTTCTTCCGGACCCTGCCGGACTGGATCTTCCTGCTTATCGGCTTTTCCAACGCCATCTTCATCACCGGCCAGTTCGCTTCGGCGCGGACCCTGCTCACGCGCCTGACGCCGCCGTCGCAGACCGGGGCCTTTTTCGGCGTCTACGCCCTCTCCGGCACGGCCACGAGCTGGCTGGGGCCGATGCTGGTCAACGCGGGCACCCACATCTTCCACACCCAGCAGGGCGGCTTCGCCTCGATCACCCTGCTCCTGGGCATCGGCCTCATAGGTCTTCTGTTCGTGCGCGGCGGCGGCCGCCTGGAGGCCGGGGGACGACCGGGGGCGCCGTGATCCGGCTGTTCGTCCGAGCGCCGCTGCACGAGGCGAGCGAGGTCGCTCTCGAGGGGGATGCGGCCCACTACCTCACCCGCGTCATGCGCCTGGGCGAGGGCGACGAGCTCCGGCTGTTCAACGGGGTCGACGGCGAGTGGAGCGCACGCATCGTCGAGGCCAGCAAGCGGATCTGCCGCCTGCGCGTGGGCGCGCGGGTCCGGGCCCAGGGCGCCGCCCCCGACCTGGAACTGCATGTGGCGCTGGTCAAACGCGCTCCGCTCGAGACGATCGTCGAGAAGGCCACGGAGCTGGGCGTGCGGCGGATCCGACTCTTGCGTACAGAGCGCACCAACGCCGACCACACCAATCTGGAGCGGCTTGCGGCCATCGCGCGCGAGGCCGCCGAGCAGTGTGGCCGGCTCGACGTACCCGAGATCCATGCGGCCGAACGCCTCGCCGACCGCCTCGCGGCGCCGGAGGCGGGTCGAGCCGTGATGTTCTGCGACGAGGCCGGCGAGGCCCCAGGCGCCGTGGCGGCGCTGGCGCGCAGAGGCCCGGGTCCCTGGGCTGTCCTTATAGGTCCCGAGGGCGGCTTCACGCCCACGGAGCGGACGGCCATACGGGCCCATCCGGCTGTCGTTCCCGTTTCGCTCGGAGAGCGGATTCTGCGCGCCGACACGGCGGCGATCGCTGCCCTGGCGATCTGGCAATCGACGCTCGGCGAAGCGGTGGGGCTTGAGGTTGGCGCAGCCTTGCCCCAAGTGCGGGGTTGAGACCGGGCGGGTTCTAGACGGAGCAAGGATGGCCGAGACGCTCAGCGACGACCGTCCTCTGACGTCGGAGGACCTGACCGCGTGGTTCGCGGCCGGATCCAAGCCGCCATCCGAGTTCCGGGTGGGAGCCGAGCACGAGAAGTTCGTCTTCCGCCTGGGTTCGCACGAGCCGGTTCCCTACGATGGTCCCGACGGCATCCGCGCCCTGCTCGAGGGGCTGATGCGGTTCGGCTGGAGCCCGACCTGGGAGCGGGGCCTCCATGGCGGGGAAACGCTCATCGGACTCTCGCGAGGCAAGGCCAATGTCAGCCTCGAGCCGGGCGGGCAGTTCGAGCTGTCCGGCGCGCCGCTGCACACCATGCACGACATCTGCGAGGAGACCGGCGAGCACCTCGAAGAGGTCAAGGCCGTCGCCGCGGAGCTGGGACTGGGCTTCCTCGGCCTCGGCTTCACGCCGGTGTGGCGGCGCGAAGAGGTCCCGGTGATGCCCAAGGGCCGGTACGCCATCATGCGCCGGTACATGCCCAAGGTCGGGACCAAGGGCCTGGACATGATGTTCCGCACCTGCACCGTCCAGGCGAATCTCGATTTCGCCGACGAGGCGGACATGGTCGCCAAGTTCAGGGTGAGCCTCGCGCTGCAGCCGATCGCTACCGCCCTGTTCGCCAATTCGCCCTTTATCGAGGGCCGCCCGAGCGGCCTGCTGAGCTCCCGGGCCGCCGTCTGGGCCGACACCGACGCGGCGCGCACGGGCCTGCTGCCCTTCGTCTTCGAACCGGGCTTCGGCTTCGAGGCCTACGCCCGCCATGCCCTTGGCGTGCCGATGTATTTCGTCAAACGGGACGGTCGCTACATCGACGTCGCCGGGCGTTCGTTCGCCGACTTCATGGATGGTCGTCTGCCCGGGCTGGAGGGCGAACGGCCGACGATCAAGGACTGGGCCGACCACCTCAGCACCCTGTTTCCCGAGGTACGGCTCAAGCAGTACCTGGAGATGCGGGGCGCCGACGCGGGACCGATCAGCCGGCTGTGCGCCCTGCCGGCCCTGTGGACCGGCATCCTCTACGACCCGGCCGCCCAGGCGGCCGCCTGGGACCTGTGTCGTCACTGGACGACCGAGGACCGGGAAGGGCTTCGCCGGGATGTCCCGCGCCAGGCTCTCAACGCAGAGGTCGCCGGACGCAAGGCGCGCGACGTCGCCCGCGATATGGTCGCCATCGCCCGGGACGGTCTCAAACGCCGCAACCGCCTGTCCGGCGGCATGGTCGACGAGAGCAGCTATCTGGGCGAACTGGAGGACATCGCCGACAGCGGCGTGACTGCGGCTGAGCGCCTGCTGGCCCTCTTTCATGGACCTTGGCAGGGAGATGTCAGCCCGGTCTTTGAGGCCTTCGCCTACTGAGGCGAGCCTCGCGGCCGCTTGTGCGTTGAGCTTCGCGAAGATGACAATCCGTCTCCTGACCCGGCGCTGGCCCGCGGGCGCGTTGGCGCTCGTCCTCGCCGTGCTGGTCGCCACGCTCGGGCCGGCCATGCTTCGGCCGGCCGAAGGGACGCCGCTGTTGGACAGCCATCCCAACGCGCTATGGCGCGTGGTCCACGACCTCTGCGCCGTCGACCGGCGTGTGCTCGGCCTCCCCTCGCCCTGTATGGCGGTCCACCTCCGTGAGGGATGGGCGGTCGTCAAGGACACCCGGGAGCGGACCCACATCCTGGTCGTCCCCACCCGCCGCGTACCCGGGATCGAGAGCCCGATGCTGCTCCAGCCGGACGCGCCGAACTACTGGCGCGACGCCTGGAAGGCCCGGCGGTACTTCGAGCGCCTGGTCGGCCATCCCGTGCCTCGCGGCGACTTCGCCCTGGTGATCAACTCCCGCTATGGGCGCACGCAGGATCAGCTGCACATCCACATCGACTGCATCCAGCCGCAGGAGGCCGAGGCTCTTCGGGAGGCCGCTGCGGACGTGGGCGCGGCGTGGGCCCCCCTGGACGCCAGCCTCGATGGCCACCGCTTCGAGGCGCGGCGGATCGACGGCGCCTCGCTCGACCGCAATCCCTTCAAGCTGCTGGCGGCGGGCGACCCGGAGGCCCGCGCCGACATGGGCGCCTACACCCTGGCCGCCGTTCCAGAGGTGTTTCCCCGCAACCAGCCGGGGTTCATCCTGCTCGCACGCCGTGCGGACCTTGCCCGCGGCGACCAGGGCGCCGGCGAGGGAATCCTGGACCACCAGTGCGCGGTCCTCCGCACGCCCATGGAAGCAGGCGTCCGCAACTAGCCGGCCGGTTCAGGCGGTCGGCTCGTCGACGTTCGGCGGCCAATGGGGCGCCTGGCTGGTCCCATCGCCCGCGTCGGTGTGACGCACGGTCTCGTCGATTCGGCGAGCAGCCACCCTCTCGATCTCGTCCACGGCCTGCACCTCGACGATGTTCGGATAGAAGGCGAGGCGATCGCGGATCGCCGCCATTGAGGGATAGGGTTCCTCGTACGACCAGACAGCGTTCTCCGAGATCCGGCCGTCCATGCTCAGAGTGTAGTAGGATGCCTCGCCCTTGTAGGGGCAGTGAGTCGAGTGGGCGGTGCGGGCCATGTACGCCATGTCGACGTCGGCGCGTGGGAAATAGGCCACGGGCGGATAGTCCGCCTCCCGCAGGAGGATCACGTCTTCGCTATCGGCGATCACGTGGCCGGAGTAGAGCGCCTGCAGCCGGCCCGGCGCTGCGTCGAGGGTGATCGGATGATCGGGGCCGGGCGTCTTCATCTGCGGCATGGGACTCTCCGTATGGGTTCAGGGGCGAAAACGCCGCGGCGGAGCCGGGGCTCCGGGACGCCGAGGATCCGGATCGTATCCGCGCGGGGGTTGGCTTTGATCGCGCTCTGAGGCGTGATGCCGGCCGCCTCGTCCAAAGGTCTTCATGAACAGCATCGTCGTCCTCATCGGCATCGTCATCACCGTGGCGACCGGCCTTCCCGTGGCCCTGCAGCTGGCCCGCGAGCATCCGCGGGGACTGTTCGTCCTGTTCTTCGCCGAGATGTGGGAGCGCTTCTCCTATTACGGAATGCGCGGGCTGCTGATCTTCTACCTGACCCAGCACTTCCTGATGGACCAGAAGGCGGCCAGCGGCCAGTACGGCTCCTACGCCACCCTGGTCTACCTCCTGCCCCTCGTGGGCGGGGTGCTGGCGGACCGGTACCTGGGCGCGCGAAAGGCTGTGGCGTTCGGCGCCCTGCTCCTGGTCGGCGGCCACGCCCTTATGGCGGTCGAGGGACCGCCGGCGCAGCAGGCCCTCGCCTGGCACGGCCAGCAGTTCCCCATCGAAGTCGCCGGCCGTGGCGACGACCGCGTGGCCCGCGTGGTCGTCAACGGGCGGCCCTACGCCTTCGACCAGTCCGCTGACGGCGCGTTCGAGATCAGGGACCTTCCCAGCGGGACGCCGGTTCCGGCCGCCCTGCCCAAGGGCGAGTTCAGCGTCGTAACCACGAAGGCCACGCCGGCGATCTTCCAGGATACGCTCTACCTCGCCCTGTCCTTGATCATCATGGGCGTGGGCTTCCTCAAGGCGAACATCTCCACGATCGTCGGCCAGCTCTACGGCAAGGGTGATCCCCGACGCGATCCAGGCTTCACCCTCTACTACTACGGCGTGAACCTCGGGGCCTTCTGGGCGGCGATCCTCTGCGGATATCTCGGCCAGACCCTGGGCTGGTCGTGGGGATTTGGCCTCGCCGGGGTGGGGATGGCCGCCGGCTGGGTGACCTTCATGCTTGGGCGGCCGCTGCTCGAGGGGAAGGGCGAGCCGCCTGACCCGGTCCGTCTCGCAAGGCCGGTCGTCGGACCCCTCAATCTCGAGTGGCTGATCTATCTGGCCGGGATCGTCGGCCTCGGGGCTGTGTGGCTGCTGGTGCAGCACAACAGCATCGTCGGGGCGGCGCTGGGTGTCGGTTGGATCGCCGCGCTCGCCTATCTCGCCTGGTTCATCTTCCGCGCCTGCGGCAAGGTGGAGCGCGAGCGGCTGTTCCTGGCGTTGACCCTGATCGCCGGATCGATCGTCTTCTTCACCCTGTTCGAGCAGGCCGCCACCTCGCTCAACCTGTTCGCCGAGCAGAACACCAAGCTGCAGCTCGTCTCGCATCCGACCTTCGTGCGGTTCGCCGGCTTCACCTTCTTCCTCGGCGACGAGGGGATGAAGGCCGTCGTCCAGTTGCCGCCAGGGGCGATCTGGATCGACATGGGGTTCACCGCCGCCCAGACCCAGTCGTTCAATTCCGGCTTCATCCTCATCCTGGCTCCGGCCTTCGCCGCGCTCTGGACCTATCTTGGCCGCCGTCGCCGCGATCCCAACCCGATGGTGAAGTTCGGCCTTGGCCTCGCCCAGGTCGGCCTTGGGTTCCTGGTGATCGTCTGGGCCCGCAGCCTGGCGGACGCCAACTTCCGCATGCCGCTGATGGTGCTCGGCGTCTCCTACCTCCTGCAGACCACCGGCGAGCTGTGTCTCAGTCCGGTGGGCATGTCCGAGGTGACCAAGCTCTCGCCCCAGGTCCTGGTCTCTACGCTGATGTCGATCTGGTTTCTGGCCACATCAGCTGCGGAATTCATCGCCGCCCGGATCGCCCAGCTTGCCGGAACCGCCACCGCCGGCGGCCAGGTCCTCGATCCCGCGGCCGCCTTGCGCGCGTCGCTCAGCGTATTCAATGCGATCGGCTGGGCGGGCGTGGGCTTCGGCGCCCTGTTCCTGGCCCTGGCTCCCCTCATCAGCCGATGGGCGCACGGAGTGAACGAGCCGGGTGGCGGCCACGCCATGCCCGAGCCCATCGCCCCGACGGTCGACGGCGAACTCCAGGGCGTCAGCCCGGCGACCCTGCGCGCCGAGCGCTGAACCGCGTCGGCGTCAGACCGGCTGGGGCGGTTCCTCCTCCGCCGCGCCGTGGGCGAGCGCGGCGCCGAGCGAGGCGGCCATCACGGCCGAGATGCCGGTCCATTGCAGCAGGCTGAGATGCTGCCCCAGCAGGGTCAGGCCCGCGAGGGCGCCGACCGCGGGCTCAAGACTCATGAGCGTGCCAAACACCCGCGTCGGCACGCGGGTGAGCGCGTACATCTCCAGCGAATAGGGAAGCGCGCTCGAGAGGAGGGCGACCACCAAGGCGATGGGAATGGCCGCGAGCGGGAACAGGGCGGTTCCCTGCAGGACGATCTGCGGGGGCAGGAAGACGAGGGTCGCGATGAAGACGCCAAGTCCGGTGGCGTGGCCGCCGTGTGCGTTTCCCGCCCGGCGGCCGAAGACGATGTACGCCGCCCAGCAGGCGCCCGCCGCCAAGGCCAGGAGTACGCCGATCGGGTCCACGCTGTGCGCCTCGAGGCCCAGCGGCAGGAGCAGCAGCAGGCCGCCGACGGCAAGGGCGATCCATGCGAGGTCCAGCGGACGGCGCGAGGCGGCCATGGCGACGCCGAGCGGACCGATGAACTCCACCGCCACGGCGATACCCAGCGGCAGCCGGGCCAGCGCCAGATAGAAGAGGGTGTTCATCGCGCCCAGGGAAACTCCGTAGGCGATCAAGGCAGGCGCAGGCCGTCGCCCGGCGAGGCCCCGCCAGGGACGCCGGACGAAGGCAAGGATCAGAGAGGAGCCGAGCAGGCGCAGCGCCGCCGCGCCGGCCGGCCCGACCATTGGGAAGAGGCGCTCGGCGAAACTCGCGCCAAGCTGGAAAGACGCCATGGCCGCGAGGAGCCCGGCGATGGGAAGGAACCGCAAACCGTCCTCGATCAGGATGGGGCGGCGCCCGGGCCGGCTCCCGACAGCTCCACCATCGGAGCCCGATCCGGCCTACAGCCTGGGCCGACCCGACGGAAGGGCCGTCAGGTCAGGACGCGGGTTCGAAGTTCTCGCCGCCCGACTGGTCGTTCGCCACCGCCTTGCCACCGACGAAGATGATGATGTTGGTCCCGAGCGCCGTGATCGGGGCGTTGGAGGTCTTGTCGTTGGCGTTCATGCGCCAGCGCAGGGCGACCTTGTCGTCCTCGGCGAGGATCGCCTCGATCACGCAATGCAGGTTGGCCACGGAGTTCCTCAGACCCTGGGCCCAGCCGGCGGTAGAGGCCACCGGATCGCCGCCCGCGATGAGGACCTGGCCGTCGCGCGTGAAGCGATAGCTGGGGTCGATCGCCTGGGCGATGAAATCCATGTTCCCCTGGTTGAACACCTGGTCGAAAAAGGTGAGCGCGATCTGCTTGTTCTGATCGGACAGGTCCGACATCGACGTTATCCTCATCCGACGGGGCGGCAGGGGTCGCCATCCTCGGGGACGTCGCCCCTCAGTCCGGCGATGGGCATGGCGCGGTTCTTCCAGAACTGGCTGGCGTAAAGGCCTCCCGTGCTCTGGTTCCGGGCGGCGACGAAGTTCTGGATGCTGGCGGCGAGCTGCAGGGAGCTGTCCATGGTCTGCCCCTGCGGATCGAAGCTGTCGGTGGGGTCCAGATTGCGGAACCAGCGCATCCAGGTCGCATCGCCGCACACCGGCTTCTTGCCGAGATCGGTCCTGGCCATTGTCGGAAGGATGGGGGAGACCTGCGGGTATTGCGCGGTCATGTGGCACGACTTGCAGGACGACAGGTTGTTGTCGACCGGGCCGCTGAGGCGCAGCCCATACCCGAGGTGGCTGAAGGGCAGCAAGGGATCGGCGTGATTGATCACCGTCTCCTTCAGGTCAGGATTGTAGGGCTGGCTCGCCGGCGTGGCCTGGGGCTGTGATCGCACGTCCGGATCGTTGCCCCACATCAGGCCGACCGGGACAAGGTTGAACCAGGGCGAACGGCGGTTCAGGGCGCCGTTGTAGACATAGGTCCCGAACACCCAGCCGCCCGAGGCCCTTGCGCGGTCGTCGCGCACCATCATGTCCACTTGAACCAGTCGAACCGGGACGATGACGCCGTCGGCAGGCTTGCGCGGTCCCGTCGCCTTGGCGCCTGGGGCCGGATAGACGAACGCCGACCACTGGACCGGGTTGGTGAGGTAGTCGACTTCGTCCGGGCCGGCGGTGGTGAACAGCAGCTTGGCCACCACCGTGCCAACGGGAAAGCCGCCGGTTCTTGTCGCCGCGCCCGGATCCGGATTGCTGGCGTCGGCCCAGACACGCCCGATCAGCCAGCCGCCGCGAGCGTTGTAAAAACCCACCGCCCAGGTCTCCGCCGGCGTCTTCTGCCGCGGCCCCAGATAGAATGATCTGGACGTCACCTCCTGGGTCAGGCCGTGCAGGCCCTCGCGCCCATTGGGGCCCCAGTGTTGCCAGGGGACGTGGTACCAGCGCCGGACCTTGTTGTCCTCGAGGTAGAAGGCCTGCGAGACTCCGCGGTCCTCTATGTTGCCTTCCATGATGTAGGCCAGGACGGCGTTGGCGTACGCGCGCCAGTCGTGGGTGAAGTCGATCGAAAGGATGCGCTGGACCGCCGGCTCGATCGGCGACAGGGCGGCCGGATAGTCCTGGCTCAGGCGGAAGGTCCGGTCCGGCGTGAAGGCGCCGGGGGCCGGGAGATAGCCGAAGTCGGGAAAGCGCGGCAGAAGCTGCTTCGGCGCGGGCGCCGGCGGCGGGCTCTTGCGGACCGCGGGAGGCGATGTCGCGCCGATTGCCAGCCCGCCGCACAACGCGGCCGTGGCAAGGCGCACCCACTTGATCCCCATGTCGACCCCCCGACAGGCATCATCCGGACCGCGCCCAAAGTCCGGAGCTGGACATTGGGCCAGTAGCTCTCCGCTGGCAATGGTCTCGCTGGCCCGCGCCGCTCAGCGTTTCGACGCGGCCACAGCCGCCGCGGCGCGGGCGCGGAAGTCGTAGACCCTCGCCAGTTCATCAGCGCAGTCGGGCCAGCGACCGCTTGCCAGCCAGTAGTCGCAGAGGCCCAGCTTTGCGCACAGCTCCGGAAAGCGCCGATCGCGCCGGATGGCCGCATTGGTCGCCCCGAAGATCACCGAAGGCAGGAAGGTGTCGTCCGCGCGCCGGCCCTCCGGTTGGAAGAGCGGGCTGTAGTCGCTGCGGGCGATCCAGTCGAAAGCCTCGTCGCGCAGGCCCGCCCAATAGGCGAACAGGACGGTTCTGAGCTCGACGTGTCCAGACTGGGCCAGATGGCGCTCGGCGCTGGCCAGCATGAGCGCGCGGGCCGCGTCGGTGGGATTCTGCGCCACCTGCGCCGTGGTCAGGGCGATGCGCAGGGCGCGAGTCTCGCCCCTGGCCGTGATGAAGCGACGCGCTGCGGCGAGGAACTGCTCGAGCCGGCGGCCGTCCTGCAGCAGCACCGAATGAAGGATCGGCACGGCCACCAGATTGTCGGAGTCCGGCCAGCGCGCCTGGGCGGCGTGAAAAGCTTCATAGGATTCGTCGAGGAAGCCGACGTCGGCGAGGGCTACGCAGTAGTTCATGGCCGAGGTGCGGTTCAGGGGGTCAGCCCTGTGCGCCCGGCCCACCAGCGCGAAGTTGTCGCGCATGCGGCCGACGTTGCCGATGAAGTCCGCCGAGTGCTTGAGCACCTCCAGGTCCTCCGGCGAGACCCGGCGCGCCTGTTCGAGCAGGGCCTCCTGCCGCGCCCAGGCGGCGGGCGGCTCGAGATGGCTCAGGGCGACGAAAGGCAATCCCAGCGACGGATCGAGGGCGGTCGCCCGCTCGGCCGCGTCGAACACCTCGCGCCTCGCCATGGCGCGGGCGTCGGCGTTCCGGTCCTGCAGGTCGTGCACCAGGTGCAGGGCCCGCGCCATGGCGAGGCTCGCCCAGGCGGCCGCGAAGTCCGGAGCCCCTGCCACAGCGGCCTCGAGCAGGGCCCGGCACTGCCTGTTCTCGTCAGGGTGGCCTGCGAGGGCGTGCGCCCGCAGGTAGGCGTCGTAGGCCTCCGCGTCGATTTTCTGCGCGAGACCTTGCGGCGTGAACACCGCCTGAAGGGCGTTCGCCACGGCGCCGGCGATGTCGTCCTGGACCTCGAACACCTCGGCCAGCTTACGGTCATAGCGTTCGGACCAGACGGTCGAGCGGCTCGCGCAGTCCACCAGGCTGGCGGTGATCCGCACGCGGTCCCCACTCCTCCTGACCGATCCGTCCAGGAGGTGCGTCGCCCCGAGCGACGCGGCGACGTTCTCCGGCGTCCGCTCCGCCCCGCGCAGCTGGAAGCTCGACGCGCGTCCGATCACGTTCAGGCCGCCCGCGCGGCAGACCGCGATCTGGATGTCCTCCGAGACGCCATTGGAGAAGTAGTCCATCTCCGGGTCATTGGAGAGGTTGTCGAAGGCGAGGACAGCGAGAAGACGAGGCCGTCCCCACTCCTGCGCGGCCGGCGCCAGGACATGGGAAGCCCTGTCCTCCGCAGGCGTTCCGGACGGCCTGGCGCGCGGAAGGCCGGCGCGTGCGCGCTCCCTGGCGTGTTCGCGCGCCTCCCGTTCCTGGATCAGCCAGCTCTCGAAACCCTCCTCGCCCGGGATCTCCAGGCCCTCGAGCAGTTCACCGACGGGCGCCTCCGGCTCGGGACCGCGCACGTCGATGTCCAGGCGCGACAGATCGAGCCGCACGCGCTCGTGGCCCGCCGACAGCAAGGGCGGGCCGGCGACGTTCAGCCGCTTGCGCAGATCCGAGAGTTCCGTCCTCAGGCTGCCCTGGGCCTGGGTGTCGCCCCGGCTGCCCCACAGGCGCTCCTGCAGCCAGGCGCGCGTGCGCTCGCCGTCGCGCGAGAGCGCAAGCATTGCCACCAGCGCCATGCCGCGCCGGCTGGTGATGTCGATGCGCCGCCCATCCGGTCCGGTGAGCCGGAACGGTCCAAGCAAGGCCAGATCATAGCGCCCCGGCGACGGCTCCATCCGTCCCCCCAACTCGTTCTCCCAGCCGCCGGTCAGGCAATCCCCCCGCGAACGTCGGCGGCGGCCCGACCCTATTAGCCTATATGGCCAGGCTGTGGGCGCCCCCGCCTGTTTCTACGTACGCGTTCGCGCCGCTTCGTGCGGGCGAGCGGGAGCCGCTAGGCCGCGAACGCCTTCAGACCCCGGTTCCCCCCACGGTCAGCCCCGTGAGCTTCAGCGAGGGCTGGCCGACGCCCACGGGAACCCCCTGGCCGCTCTTGCCGCACACGCCGATGCCCGGGTCGAAGGCGAAGTCGTCGCCGATCATCGTCACCCGCGTCAGGGCGGAGGGTCCGTCGCCGATCAGGGTAGCGCCCTTGACGGGGGTGGTGATCCGCCCGTTCTCGATCAGGTAGGCCTCAGTGCACTGGAAGACGAACTTGCCATTGGTGATGTCCACCTGACCGCCGCCGAAGTTGGCGCAGTAGAGGCCTCGCGCGGTCGATTCGATCATCTCTTGCAGGCTCGATTCCCCGGCGAGCATGCCGGTGTTGGTCATCCGCGGCATGGGAATGTGGGCGTAGGACTGCCGCCGGCCATTTCCGGTCGCGTCCATTCCCATCAGCCTGGCGCTCTGGCGGTCGTGCATGTACCCGCGCAGGATGCCGTCCTCGATGAGGATCGTGCGTGAGGTGGGCGTGCCCTCGTCGTCGACGCTGAGGGAGCCGCGCCGGCCTTCGATCGAGCCGTCGTCGAACACGGTCACGCCCGGGGCGGCGACGCGCTCGCCGATCCGGCCAGAGAAGGCCGAGGTGCCCTTGCGGTTGAAATCACCCTCGAGGCCATGGCCGACCGCCTCGTGGAGCAGCACGCCATTCCACCCGGGCCCGAGCACCACGTCCATTTCGCCGGCCGGGCAGTCGACGGCTTCCAGGTTCACCAGCGCCTGGCGCAGGGCTTCCTCGACCTGCTCGCGCCACTTGTCCGGGGTGATCCAGGCCTCGAAACCGGCCCGGCCGCCCGCGCCCGACGTGCCGTTCTCCCGGCGTCCGTCACGCTCCACGGTGACCTGCACGTTGAGCCGGGCAAGCGGCCGCACGTCGCGGATCAAACGTCCGTCGGCGCGGAGGATCTCCACCACCCGCCGCTCGCCCGCGAGCGAGGCCATCACCTGCGCCACACGCGGATCGCGTTGACGGGCGTAGGCGTCGATCTCCTGCAGCAGGGCGACCTTCTCGCCGAAGCCGGGGGAGGCGAGCGGATCCTCGTCGCCGTAGAGGCGTCGATTGGTCGGCCGTGGCCCTTCCGCGGCGACCCCCGAATAGCCCCGCTTGGCGAGAGCCGCCGCATCGGCCGCCCGCGCTATGGCTTCCTTGGACACCTCGCCGGCGTGGGCGTAGCCGGCGGTCTCGCCGGCGACCACCCTCAGGCCGAAACCCTCGGACGCGTCGTAGGAGGCGGACTTGAGGCGGCCGTCGTCGAAGACGAAGGCTTCGCTCTCCGATCGTTCGAGGAAGATTTCCCCGTCATCGGCGCCGGCGAGGGCCTCGCCCAGCAGCGTCTGGGCGGTCCGGGGATCGACGCCGGCGGCTTCGAGGATGGATGTGGGCGGCGCGTGAGCAGTCATCAGGGCTCGGGCTTTCTTCGTCGTCCAGAACTTGGGGGCGGACCTGTGAGATAGGTCCCGGCGTGGGCCCGGGGAAGAGCGTTCTCGATCAAATCCCAAAGGCCAAAAGGCTTGCGCATTCGCCTTGGCAACCCGGCGCGATGTCGATAATGCACCGCGGCAGGAACGGCCGGGGTCCGGAGCATCGCGCCTCGCAGAGGCGACGAACGCGGGAGGAGGACCTTGGCCCTTTTTCGATTGAAGGCCCGGGTGGGAGCGCTTTCATGGCGCACAGTCGGGGAGGGGACCGGAGACCTGGAAAAGGAAATGCCGTCTTTGATTTCGCCGATCGTCCGTAAGGGGCGCGGGCTCCTTGGCCTCCTTCTCGCCGCCGCGGCGGGCCCCTGTCTGGCGGGAGACCTGATGGGCCAACCCACCGACCGCGCCATCGACCTCCAGCCCGCGGCCTCGGCGATTCGGGTTCGGCAGATCGCCTTCCATGATCACATCCTGCTGCCGATCATCACCTTGATCGTGCTGCTGGTCCTGGCCCTGCTGCTGATCATCATCGTGCGCTACAACAAGCGCGCGAACCCGACACCGGCGCGGTTCAGCCACAACACGCCGGTCGAGATTGCCTGGACGGTCGTGCCGGTCCTGATCCTGATGTTCATCGCGATTTTCTCGTTCAAGCTGCTCTACGCCGAGCACGACATGCCCCAGCCGTACATGACGGTTAAGGTCGTCGGCCGGCAGTGGAACTGGGACTACGCCTATCCCGACCAGAAGATCGCCGCGGCCACCTCGACTCCGATGGAACAGAACGTGGCGGAGGCCCAGCACCTGCCCTACCTCCTGGCGGCCAACAACCCGATGGTGGTCCCGGTCGGGAAGGTAGTGCGGGTGGAAGTCACCGGCGAGGACGTGATCCACTCCTTCTCGGTGCCAGCCTTCGGCATCAAGATCGACGCCGTTCCCGGGCGCCTGAACGAGACCTGGTTCAAGGCGGATCGCACGGGAATCTTCTACGGCCAATGCTCGCAACTTTGCGGCATCAACCATTCCTTCATGCCCATCATGGTGCGCGTGGTGAGCCAGCCCGAGTTCGACGCCTGGGTCGCCAGCAAGGCGCCCAAGCCGGCCACGGTTGTCGCGGCCGCGACGCCGCCGGCGGCCGCGCCCGCAGCCCCCGTCGCGGCCCAATGACGAAGATCGCGTTTCAGGAAGCCCACAGCTAACGCCATGGCCGATATAGCTCAGACCCACGGACGCATGACCCACGCCGAGGCCCACGGCGAGGGTGAGCACGCTCACAAGCCGGGGTTCTTCACTCGCTGGTTCCTGTCCACCAACCACAAGGACATCGGCACGCTCTACATCATCTTCGCCATCCAGGCGGGGATCATCGGCGCCCTGTTCTCCGGCCTGATCCGCTGGGAGTTGGCCGAGCCGGGCCTGCAGATCTTCACGCCCAATTCGACCATCAACCTGCTCGGCCTCGTCGAGCAGTCCAAGCACGGCTACTACGTCGTGGTCACCGCCCACGCCCTGATCATGATCTTCTTCATGGTGATGCCGGCGATGATCGGCGGGTTCGGCAACTGGTTCGTGCCGCTGATGATCGGCGCGCCGGACATGGCCTTCCCGCGGATGAACAACATCAGCTTCTGGCTGCTGGTGGCATCGTGGTGCATGCTGATTACGTCGATGTTCGTCGACAGCGGTTCGGGCCGCGGCTTCGGCGGCGGCTGGACGATGTATCCGCCCCTCTCGACCATAGGCTCGCCAGGCCCCGCATTCGACTGCGCCATCCTCGCCATCCACTTGGCGGGCGCCAGCTCGATCCTGGGGGCGATCAACTTCATCACCACCATCTTCAACATGCGCGCGCCGGGCATGACCCTGCACCGGATGCCCCTGTTCGTGTGGTCGATCCTGGTGACGGTATTCCTGCTCCTTCTGGCGCTGCCGGTGCTCGCCGGCGCAATCACCATGCTGCTGACGGACCGCAACTTCGGCACCCACTTCTTCGATGCGGCCGGCGGCGGCGACCCTGTCATGTACCAGCACCTGTTCTGGTTCTTCGGCCACCCCGAGGTCTACATCCTGATCATCCCGGGCTTCGGCATGATCAGCCACGTGGTGTCGACCTTCTCGGGCAAGCCGGTGTTCGGCTACCTCGCGATGGCCTACGCCATGGTGGCGATCGGCTTCCTCGGCTTCATCGTCTGGGCGCACCACATGTTCACCGTGGGCATGCCGCTGAACCTGCAGGCCTATTTCGTTGCCGCCACCATGGTCATCGCCGTGCCGACGGGGGTGAAGGTGTTCTCGTGGATCGCCACGATGTGGGGGGGCTCGATCGAATTCAAGACCCCGATGCTGTTCGCCATCGGCTTCATCTTCCTGTTCACCGTCGGCGGCGTGACGGGCGTCGTCCTGGCGAACGCCGGCATCGACTACGCCCTTCACGACAGCTATTATGTGATCGCCCACTTCCACTACGTGCTCAGCCTGGGCGCGGTCTTCGCCATCTTCGCGGGCTTCTACTACTGGTTCGAGAAGATGTGGGGGGTGCGCTACAACGAGTTCCTCGGCGTCACGCACTTCTGGCTCACCTTCGTGGGCGTGAACGTGGTGTTCTTCCCGCAGCACTTCCTGGGGCTGCAGGGGATGCCCCGGCGTTCCGTCGACTACCCCCAGGCGTTCACCTACTGGAACCACATCTCGTCGATCGGCTATCTGATCGCCCTGGCCGGCCTGGTGGTCTTCCTGGTGGTGTTGGCCGAGGCTGCGATCCGGCGGCGTCCCGCCCGGGCCAATCCCTGGGGCGCGGGCGCCACGACCCTGGAGTGGACCCTTCCCTCCCCGCCTCCGTTCCACCAATTTAACGAACTGCCGGTGATCCACGCCGACAGTCACTAGGTTGACGTCAATGACCCATCCGCCGGACGCAGTGCTTCCCTCAGCGTCCGGCGCCACCACCCAGGCGGCGCGGTGGGGCGACTACCTCGCCCTGCTCAAGCCGCGGGTGATGTCGCTGGTGATCTTCACGGCGCTCACGGGCCTGCTGTGCGCACGGACGCCGATGGATCCCAGCCTCGCCGCGGTGGCGATCCTATGCATCGCCGTCGGCGCCGGCGGCTCGGCCGCGCTGAACATGGCCTTCGACGCCGACATCGACGCTGTCATGCGCCGGACGCGCCGGCGGCCGATCCCGGCGGGACGCGTCCAGGCCTCGGACGCCCGCGTCCTTGGCGTCACTCTCTCGCTGTTCTCGGTCGGGATGATGGGCCTGGCGGTGAACTGGCTCGCCGCCGGCCTTCTTGCGTTCACCATCGCGTTCTACGTCCTGGTCTACACCCTCTGGCTGAAGCGACGGACGCCGCAGAACATCGTCATTGGAGGTCTCGCCGGGGCGCTCCCGCCGCTGGTGGGCTGGGCTGCAGCCAGCGGCTCGGCGCCCCTCAACGCCTGGCTGCTGGTAGCGATCATCTTCGTCTGGACGCCGCCGCATTTCTGGGCGCTGGCGCTCTACACTACCGACGACTACGCCGAGGCGGGGGTGCCGATGATGCCGGTGGTCCGCGGGGTGAGATCGACGAAGCGGCAGATCCTCGCCTATTGCCTGCTGCTTGCGCCGCTCGGCGTCGCGCCCGCCTTCACCGGCCTGGGCGGACGCCTCTACCTGGCCATCGCCATCGGCGGCGGCCTCGGCCTCATCGCGCTGGCGATCCGGCTGGCGACCGCCAGGCCCGCCGAGGGACCGCTTCCCAGGGGCCACAAGGAGACGCTGTACGAGGTGCGGCCCGAAGCGCGCCCGGCGCGTGACGTCTTCGCCTTCTCGCTCATCTATCTGTTCGGCCTGTTCGCCGCGCTCCTTCTGGAGCGGGTTACCGGAGCGGCGTCGCTGTTTCCGCAGCCATGAGCGACCCGAACTCCGAGGATGCCGCTGCGGCCAAAGCCCGACGTGGTCGAAACCTGCTCCTAGCGGCGGCCCTGGTCGCCTTCGTGATACTCATCTTCGTCGTCACCATCGTGAAGATCAGCCACAATGTCGCTCACACCGCCTGAAGGCGCCCGCGGTGCGGGCGCGCGCAACACCCGTCTGGCCCTCATCTGCGCCGCGGTGTTCGTCGCCATGGTCGGGATGGCGTTCGCCGCCGTGCCGTTCTACCGCGCCTTCTGTCAGGCGACGGGCTTCAACGGGGCCGTGAAGCGCGCCAGCTTCGCGCCGGGGGCGGTGGATCAGACAGTGACCGTCCGCTTCGACGCCAATGTGAATGGGATGGATTGGACCTTCAAGCCGGTGCAGCCGAGCCAGACCGTGCACCTGGGCGCCGCGACCTTGGCCTTTTTCCGGGCGACCAACACGGGGACAAAGCCGGTGACCGGTCGGGCCCTGTTCAACGTCGTGCCCGAGGCCGCCGGCCAGTACTTCAACAAGCTCGAATGCTTCTGTTTCCGCAACCAGACCCTGGCGCCGGGTCAGACCGCCGAGTTCCCGGTCGTCTACTATGTGGCGCCTGGCTACGGGAAGGATCGGGACACCCGCTACCAGCACGAGATCACGCTTTCCTACACCTTCTACCCGGCGGTGGGGCCCAAAGTGGCCCAGACGTCGCCACAAGCCGAACCTCTTGGCGGCAAGCCCGCGGCAGGGCTATAGCATCGCCACGCCGGGGCTGCGGCGCGTCCGTCGGCCCGCGGTTCCCATCCATCCGCCGCCCCTAAAAAGGACCGCGCCGAACATGGCCCACGAAGGCGTCAAGCACGACTACCACCTGGTCAACCCCAGCCCCTGGCCGCTGGTGGGGTCGGCCTCGGCGGTGGTGATGGCCCTGGGCCTGGTGATGGGCCTCAAGGGCATCCTCGGCGTCCACAAGGGCGACTGGTGGGTGATGGCGCTGGGCGTCTGCGGCGTCCTTTTCACCATGGCCGCCTGGTGGCGCGACGTGGTCCGCGAAGCCAATGAGGGCGACCACACGCCCGTCGTCTCGATCGGCCTGCGCTACGGCATGATCCTGTTCATCGCCTCCGAGGTGATGTTCTTCGTCGCGTGGTTCTGGATCTTCTTCGAGATGGCCCTGTTCCACCACGTCCGGACCCTCTCGCCGATCGACGAGGTCCGCGCGGCGTGGGCGACCTGGCCGCCCAAGGGGATCGAGGCGGTGCCGCCGTTCCAGCTGCCGCTGGTCAACACCCTGACGCTGCTGACCTCGGGCACGACGGTGACCTGGGCGCACCACGCCCTGCAGACGGGCGACCGCCGGGGCGCCAAGATCGGGCTGGCCCTGACCATCGCGCTCGGCCTGCTGTTCACCAGCATCCAGGGGTACGAATACCACCACATCCTGGCGGACAAGCTGTTCTACGGCCCCGACGCGGCGAACTCCGGCCTCTACGGCTCGAGCTTCTTCATGGCGACGGGCTTCCACGGCTTCCACGTGATCATCGGAACCATCTTCCTGACAGTCTGCCTGATCCGGTTGATGAACGGCGCCTTCACGCCGCGCCAGCACTTCGGCTTCGAGGCCGCCGCCTGGTACTGGCACTTCGTCGATGTGGTGTGGCTGTTCCTATTCACCTTCCTC
The DNA here is from genome assembly GCA_036276055.1 of Caulobacteraceae bacterium. Classification (GTDB taxonomy): domain Bacteria; phylum Pseudomonadota; class Alphaproteobacteria; order Caulobacterales; family Caulobacteraceae; genus Acaudatibacter. Next base: position 194,208 of record DATBEN010000189.1, on the reverse strand, counting down.
TACGTCATCTTCGGCGTCGGCTGGGGCCATTGAACCCGGCGCCGGGGACGGCGCCCTTCCTCGCCGGGCTTCGGGGGCGTTGCCCCCACTGCGGCAAGGGCGCCCTGTTCTCCGGCTTCCTCAAGCTTCAGCCGCACTGCGCCGTCTGCGGCTACGACTTCGCCAGGGTGGACAGCGGCGACGGCCCGGCCGTCTTCGTCATCATCGTGGCCGGCTTTCTGATCGTCTTTGGCGCGCTGTTCACCGAGGTCGCCTATGACCCGCCGGTGTGGGTCGACCTCATCGTGTGGCTACCTCTGGGCGCGATCCTGTGCCTGGGGCTCCTGCGACCGGCCAAGGGCCTCATGGTGGCCGCGCAGATCCGCAACCGCGCCGGCGAGGGGCGATGAACGCCGCCGCACGCCGCTTCCCCTGGGGCCTGACGATTACGACCCTGATCGCCATGGCGATCCTGGTCAGCCTGGGCGTGTGGCAGGTCTATCGGCTGGGCTGGAAAGAGGCCCTGCTCGCCAAGATCGCGGCGCTCGACGTCGCCGCGGCGCGACCGATCGCGCAGGCGCTATCGCAGAGCGGCTCGGTGGAGTTCGTGCGCGTGCAGACGCCCTGTGCGCCGGCCCCAGCGCCCGTCGCAAGACCCAGCCTCTACCGCTACGCGGTGCGTGACGATCGGATCGGGTGGCGCCTGCTGGGGGCCTGCCGGCTCGCGGCGGGGCCTTATGACGGGATCGTGCTCGACCGCGGGATCATCGAGCGGTTCATGGGATCGACCTCTCCGCAGCCGATGTCCTTCCCACCCACAGACGCCGTTGTGGGCGTCCTGCGGGCGACTGGCCCCAAGCCATGGCTGGGTCCCGCCGTAATGGAGCAGGGCTCGGGCTTCATCGCCTATCGGGTGCTGGACCACGCCTCGCTTGCGCAGATCGCCCATGTCGCGGGCCTCTCGCATCCGGCCCCCTATATCCTGGCGGTTGAACAGGAGACCCCGTTCCTCGCCGGGGTAACGCCCGCGGCCATTCCCAAGGACATCCCCAACAATCACCTGGTCTACGCCATCACCTGGTTCTCCCTCGCTCTCATCCTGACCTGGTTCTACGGAGCCATGCTGATCCGCTGGCGCCGCCCGTGAAATACGTCTCCACCCGGGGCGCCGCCCCTCCGGTCAGCTTCGTCGAAGCCGTGCTTGCTGGCCTGGCGCCCGACGGCGGGCTCTATGTGCCGGATCGCTGGCCGACTCTGTCGCCCGACAGGCTGGCGGGCATGTCCGCCGTTCCCTACGCCAAGGCCGCGGCCCAGGTCCTGGGCGCCTTCGCCGGCGAGGAGATCGACGCCCCCGACCTCGAGGCGATGTGCGCGGCCGCCTACGCCACCTTCGATCATGCGGCGATCGCGCCCCTGCGCCAGCTCGGCCCGGACCGGTGGCTGCTCGAGCTCTTCCATGGCCCGAGCCTCGCCTTCAAGGATGTGGCTCTCCAGCTCCTTGCCCGGCTCTACGAGCACATCCTCCAGCGGCAGGGGCGGCGCCTGACCATCGTCTGCGCCACCTCCGGCGACACCGGCGGCGCGGCGGTCGAGGCGCTTCGGGGCCGCGCCAACATCCGTCTGGTGGTCCTGTTCCCTGAAGGGCGAATCTCCGACATCCAGCGCCGCTTCATCACCACGGCCCCCGACGCCAATGTCCGCACCGTCGCGGTGAATGGGGATTTCGACGACTGCCAGCGGATCCTGAAGTCCCTGTTCCGCGATGAGGCGTTCGCACGCGAGGTCTCGCTCGCGGCCGTGAACTCGATCAACTTCGCCCGTCTGGCCGCGCAGAGCGTCTACTACTTCACCTCGGCGGCGGCCCTGGGCGCGCCCGAGCGACCAGTGGCCTTTGCCGTCCCCACCGGCAACTTCGGCGACGCCTTCGCCGGTTGGATGGCCCGCGCCATGGGCCTGCCGGTCTCGCGGATCATTGCCGCCACCAACGCCAACGACATCCTCGCGCGCGCGCTTATGAGCGGGCGCTATGCGCGCGCCGCCCTTGCCGCGACCGACAGTCCGGCGATGGATATCCAGGCCGCCTCGAACTTCGAGCGCCTGATGTTCGAGGCGCAGGCGCGCGATGGGGCCGCCACCCGCCGCCTGTTCGAGAGGTTCGAGCAGTCCGGAGACGTGACCCTCGATCCTGGCGCCGTGCGCCGGGCAGCCGAAGTCTTCGTGGGCGTCAGCGCAGACGACGCCGAGGGCGCGCGGGCCATGCGCGCCTCCATGGCGTGGGGCGGCGTGGTGGATCCGCACACGGCCGTCGCGCTCGCGGGCCTTCAGAAGGTCGAACCCAAGCCGGCGGGGCCCCTGGTGATCCTCTCGACGGCGCACCCCGCCAAGTTCCCCGAGGCCGTCGCCGCAGCGACCGGCGCGCCGCCGCACACGCCCCCGGCGGCTGTCCGCCTCGGCGGCTTGGCAGAGCGCTTTGACCGTCTCGCCGCGGACGCGTCGGCGGTTAAGGCCTATGTGCGGGCGTTCGCAGCAGCATGACCACCGAACCGAGGACTCACACCCTGGCCAACGGCGTCCGCGTCGTCTGCGATCCCGCGCCGGGCTACGGCACGCTTGCTCTCAGTGTCGTGGCCGGACGCGGCTCGCGCGAAGAGGACGCTGCGCGCAACGGCTGGTCCCATCTGCTCGAGCACATGGTCTTCAAGGGCGCGGGTCCCCGCTCGGCCCGCGAGCTGGTGGAGGTGATCGAAGCCGAGGGCGGGCAGCTCAACGCCGCCACCGGCCATGAGCGGACCAGCTTCCAGGCCCGCGTCCTGGCGGGCGGCGCGCCGCTGGCGATGGAGATCGTCTCGGATCTCCTGTTGCGGCCCACACTCGATGCGGAGGATCTCGCCCGAGAGAAGCAGGTGGTCGGCCAGGAGATCGCCGAGGCCGCCGACACGCCCGACGACCAGGTGTTCGAACTCGCCCAGACGGCAGCCTTCGCCGGCCAGCCGCTGGGGCGGCCCATCCTCGGCAAGCCTGAGACCCTCGCGCCTGTCGACCCCGCCGCGCTGGAAGACTGGCGCGCCCGCCTCTACGCCCCCGACCGGATCGTGGTCAGCGCCGCCGGCGCGGTGGACGAGGACGAGTTGCTGAAACTGGTCGAGGGCCGCCTGGGCGCAGTGCAGGCGCCTCGGTTCGAAGCCCCCGATCGCGCGACGTTCACCGGCGGCGTGGCGGCGGAGACCCGACGGCTGGAGCAGGCCCATCTGGTGTTGCTGCTTCCCGGTGTCCCGGTCCTCGATCCGGCCTACTGGGCCTTCCGCCTGTTCGCCGAGGCGCTGGGCGGCGGCATGTCCTCGCGGCTCTTCCAGGAGGTGCGCGAGCGCCTCGGGCTTGCCTACGCCATCGACGCCTACACCGAGGCTTGGATGGACGTCGGCGCGCTCGGGATCTACGCCGGCTGCGCCGCGGCCGACGCCGGCGCGCTGGCCGAGGCGGCGGCGGGACAGATCCGCGACCTCGTTCGGCGTCCGCTCCCGGGCGAGCTGGCGCGCGCCAAGGCCCAGCTCAAGGCCTCGCTCCTGATGAGCCGCGAGTCCCTCGCCTCGCGGGCGGAACAGACCGCGGCGCAGATGCTGGTGTTCGGCCGGCCCATCCCAGCGGTCGAATTTGCCGATGCGATCGACGCGGTCACCCTGGAGGACGTCGCCGCCCTCGAGCCCGTCCTCTTGGGCGGACGGGTGGCGGCCGCCGTCCTGGGCCCGCGCGCCGCGGCCGCGGCTCCTCGGCGCTTCGAAGCGGCGCTCGCCGCCTGAGGCTTGCTACGCGTCCGCGCCCCCGGTTGGCGACGGCGACGTTCTGAGCCAAGATTGTCAACCATGGCGCTGCTCGACTGGATCGCCTCGGACACCGCGCTCCGCCTGGAGCACGGACCCGTCCGCCTGCGCCCACATCGGCTGTCGGACTTTCCCGAGTGGGCGGCGCTGCGCGAAGGGTCGCGGGCCTTCCTCCAGCCCTGGGAGCCGACCTGGCCGGCGGACGACCTGACGCGGCCCGCCTACAGGCGCCGCCTGGCGGCCTACTCCCAGGACATGGAGCGGGGCTCGGCCTATCCCTTCCTCGTCTTCCGGCGCATCGACGACCGCATGGTGGGCGGTATCACCCTCTCCAACATCCGCCGCGGCGTCGCGCAGATGGGCTCGGTGGGCTACTGGGTGGGCGAGCCGTTCACGCGCCGGGGCTACACCCTGGCTGCCGTGGAGGCGGTCGCGCGGTTCTGTTTCGAGAGCCTCGGCCTTCACCGCGTGGAAGCGGCCTGCATCCCCACCAACACCCCCTCCCGAGGCGTCCTGCTCAAGGTCGGCTTCGAAGAGGAAGGGCTGGCGCGGGCCTATCTCAAGATCGACGGCGTCTGGCGCGACCACCTGCTGTTCGGCCTGCTCTCGCCGCGAGGCTGAGAGCCGCCAGCCTAGGCCCGTCCCGGCTGCGCGGAGAGCCGGTCCGCAGAGACGCCCATCTTGGCCAGGGCGCGAGACCATTTGTGCTCGTGGTCCTCATCGAACAGCAGGTCCTCGTCCGGCTCGCAGATCAGCCAGACGTTGTTGCGGATCTCCTGCTCCAGTTGGCCGCCGTCCCAGCCGGCGTATCCGATCGCCAGCACCGCCCGGCGCGGCGCAGGCCGCCGACCCGCGAGGCCCTCGAGGATCTCCCGCGTGGCGCTCAGCGCCAGACCCCCGGCCACGAGCTGGCTCGCCGGCGTGGGCGCGACGTCATCGGTGTGCAGGACGAAGCCGCGCTCCGGCTCGACCGGGCCTCCCAGCAGGACGGGCGTGGCCGGGGCGGAGCCGGGATTGACGTCCAGCTTGCGCAGCAGCGACTCGATGGTCAGGCCATCGACCGGCCGGTTGATGGTCAGCCCCATGGCGTGGCGGTCGTCGTGACTGCACAGCAGGATCACCGCCCGTTCGAAGCGCGGGTCCTCGATGCCGGGCATGGCGATGAGGAGCTGTCCCTCGAGGTACGCGGAAACGCCGGGGGCCTCCGGCCGGCGGCCGGCGCGGAACTGTGTCGTGGGCGACATGGGCCAAGGATCGCGGGTTGGCGGCACGCGATCAACCCAAAACCGGCGCCCGACCGTGCTCGACGCCTTGGCGGCGGCTGGCTGGGCGGCTATGCGGCGCGTACGATCCCCCGCCAATCAACGAGGAAACGACCGCCATGGCCCTTCAAGTCGGCGACCGCGCGCCCGAAGCGACGTTCATGACCTTCGGCGCCGAAGGCCCGCAGCCGATCAGCAGCGACGACATCTTCAAGGGCAAGACTGTCGCCCTGTTCGCCGTCCCGGGCGCGTTCACGCCGACCTGCTCGGCCAAACACCTTCCCGGCTACAAGACCCATGCCGCTGATCTTCGGGCCAAGGGCGTGGACACGATCGCCTGCGTGTCGGTGAACGACGTCTTCGTCATGAAGGCCTGGGGCCAGGACCAGGGCGTCGGCGATGACGTGCTGATGCTGGCCGACGGCAACGGCGGGTTCACCCGCGCCATGGGCCTGGAGATGGACGCCTCGCGGTTCGGCATGGGCTCGCGCTCCCAGCGCTACTCGATGCTGGTGCGCGACGGGGTGATCAAGGAGATCAATGTGGAGAACGGCGGCGAATTCCGCGTCTCCGCGGCCGAGTACATGCTCGCCCAGCTCTGAGCTGTTCAGTCGCCGAGCCTGGGACCTCCCACGACCTCGGGCGCGGGGCGTTCGGAGGGTTGCGCCCGCGCCACCGCGGGCGGCGGAACGATCGTGGCGACGTCCAGGCCCCACGGGCTGAAAGTGCTCGACGCGGGCCGCGGGGGTGACGCGGGCCGCAGTCCGACTACAACCGCGGTCCCTCGCTCGGCGGCGCCGGGCCGACGATAGAAGAGATGGGCGCCGATTCGGGCCGTCTCGATCATCGAGGCGTCCCAGGCCGGCGAGACATAGAAGGCGTGGTAGTGGGTCGCCTCGCCCACCCGCGGTGGGACCCGCCCGTCCAGGACCGTCTCGGCGATCGTCTGCGCCTCGCTCCACAGTCGAGGCTCGGGCGGGCGAGCCATCGATCCGTCGCAAGCGAAGGTGAACTGGCATCCCGACGCGCCGCCAACGCCCTGGAAGACCACGCCGCAGACCGTCTTGGGATAGGATGCGCTGTGCAGGCGGTTGAGCACGACCTGGGCGACGCTCTCCCGCCCCCGCACAGGTTCGGTCGCTGCTTCGTAGTAGATAGCCTCGGTCAGGCACTCGACGGCCTGGGCGCGATGTTCCGTGGGCGAGGCCGCCTCGGCGGTCCCGGAGGCCGCGCCGTCCAGCGTGGCGGCCATCGCCGCCGGCGCGCAAAGGGCGGCGCAGATCGAAGCCGCCGTCAGCGCGAGAGCTCCGGGGAGATCAGACTGCAAACCGCGCCCCCCTTGCCTTGTGGCGAAGCCTCAAGTGGACTTCCGCAGACCTCATCAGAGCTTATGAGCCATCGGAGCAAATCGGAAGCGGGATGAAGGCGTCCCTCCTGGACGTACTGCTGCTGGTCCTCGTCGGCGCGGCGGCGGGGCTCCCGCTCGTCTGGGCGGCGAGCCGGTTCGAGGGCGCCGGCGGCGTTCGCCGCGGCTGGCTCGCCGCGATCCTGCCTTTGCTCCTGCTCATGGAGGCCGTCCTCACGTCGCCTTCCCATTGGTTGGCCGGCGGGGTTCTGGTCGGCATCCTTCTCATGATCGCGGCCGTCGACGCGCTCACCTTCCGCATCCCCGATCTGCTGTCCCTGCCCCTGATCGCGATCGGACTGGCCGTTGGCGCCATCGCCCGGGCCGACCTCGGGGATCGCGTAATCGGGGCGGCCCTCGGCTTCCTGGTCCTCGCGGCCCTCGCCTGGGCCTACCGCGCCCTGCGGGGCCGCGAGGGACTTGGACTGGGAGACGCCAAGCTGCTCGCGGCCGGCGGAGCCTGGGTGGGCTGGCAGGCCCTGCCCACCATCCTTCTGCTGGCGGCGGGAGGGGGTCTCCTCATGGCCGCCGCGGCCGTCCTTCGGCGGGGCCGCGAGGCGCTCGCCGAAGCGTTCGCGTTCGGACCGGCCCTGGCGGGCGGCGTCTGGGTTGCCTGGCTGCTTGCGGCCCGTCACGGTGCGGGTTAGCCCAGTCGCTTCGGAGCGCGAGACTGCCGCCGATGGACGATACGGGTGTGCTGACCGAGCCGGTCGGGAGCCTCGAAGCCCTGGTCGAGGCCGAGGGTCTCGTTCCCGCGGACGCCCTCGCCCGCGCCCGCTCGATCCGCGCGGAGACAGGGGAGCGGCTGGGCACGGTCCTCGCCCGTCTCGGACTTGTGAGCGACGATCTGCTCGCAGGGAGGCTCTCGCTCGCCACGGGCCTGCCCGTCGCCGCGCCCGAAGACTATCCGGCCAGTCCGGTGGGCGAACGCCTTTCTCCGCGGTTCCTGCGCGAACACCGGGCGCTGCCCCTGGCCGAGGGCCCAGAGGGGGTCGTGGTCGCCGTCGCTGATCCGTTCGACACCCACCTCCTGTCCTCGCTTCGGTGGGCGCTGCACCAGCCCATCGTGCTAAAGATCGGGCGCAACGGCGACCTCGACGCCGCCTTCGAGCGTCTCTACGGCGACGGAGCGCCAGCGCTCGACGAAGAAGCGGCGGCCGAGGCGTCGGACCTCGAGCGCGTTCGCGACCTCACCAGCGACGCTCCGGCGATCCGGGCCCTCAATCGTCTGATCGCCCGGGCCGTCGACGAGCGGGCCTCGGACATTCACCTGGAGCCCAGCGAAGACGCCCTGGAGGTGAGGTTCCGGATCGACGGACGCCTGTCGATGCGGGAATCCTTCCCGCCGGCGTTGCGCGGGCCCCTGGTCGCTCGCCTGAAGGTGCTGGCCGGGCTCAATATCGCCGAGCGGCGCCTGCCCCAGGACGGGCGCCTGCGCCTCGCAGTGCGCGGCCACGACATCGACTGTCGGGTCGTGACTTCGCCGACCATGAACGGGGAGGGCGCCGTTCTTCGACTCCTGGACCGGAGCCGGCTGAACCTCGCCTTCGACAGCCTCGGGTTCGACGCCGAAACCATCCGCCGGCTGCGCGCCTGCCTGGCGCAGCCGCATGGTATCCTGCTGGCGACCGGGCCGACCGGCAGCGGCAAGACGACCACGCTGTACACGGCCTTGTCGGAACTGAATCACCCCAGCCGCAAGATCCTCACGATCGAGGATCCGATCGAGTACCGGCTTCTCGGCGTCAACCAGACGCAGGTCTCGCCGGCGATCGGGCTCACCTTCGCCGCCGCCCTCCGCTCGTTCCTGCGCCAGGACCCGGATGTCATGATGGTGGGCGAGATCCGCGATCTGGAGACCGCCCAGGTCGCGGTCCAGGCGGCGCTGACCGGGCATCTCATCCTCTCGACGCTCCACACCAACAGCGCCGCCAGCGCCACGACCCGTCTGGTGGACATGGGCGTCGAGCCCTTCCTGCTGAGGTCGGTGTTGACCGGGGTGCTGGCCCAGAGGCTCGTCCGGCGGCTCTGCCCGCGCTGCCGCGAGCCTTATGTGCTCACCAGTTCGGTCGGCAGGCGGGGCCCGGGCGGCCCGTCGATCGAGGTCGGCGAGCGCCTGTTCCGCGCGCGCGGCTGCAGCGCATGCGACGGCCATGGCTACCGCGGCCGTATCGCGATCATCGAGCTCCTGGTGGTGGACGAGGCGATCGGGCGAATGATCCGCGAGGGCGTCGATGCGGCGGACATCGAAAGGGCCGCGGTCGAGGCGGGCATGACCACCATGTACGCCGACGGCTTGGCCAAGGCCCGGCTTGGGCTGGCGCCCCTCGAGGACGTGCTGGCGGCGACGCGTGAGGACGCGGCGTGAGCTGGTTCCGCTACAGGGCGCTCAGCCCGGCCGGCTCGTCGCACGCCGGCGTGATCGAAGGCGGCTCGCGCGCCCAGGCGCTCGACAGCATCCGTCGGGCCGGCCTCAGTCCGCTCGAGATCGCCGAGGTCCCCGCCGCTGAACGGATCGCGCGTCCCCCGGGACGCCGCGCACTGTCGGGGCGTGTGCTCGCCGATTCGTTCGAGCAACTGGCCGTGCTGCTTGGCGCCGGCCTGAGGCTCGACGCGGCCCTCGCCGTCGTCAGCCAGTCCCTGCGGCGGCCGAGCGACAGCGCCGTGTTCGCCGAGGTCCGGCGCCGCGTCCAGGAAGGCGCGACTCTGTCTCGGGCGCTGGAGGACGACCCGGCGAGATTCCCGCCCGTCACGATCGCCATGGCCGCGGCGGGAGAGGCCGAGGGCGCGCTCGACTCGGCCCTGGCCAAGCTGGCGCAGTCCCTCGCTCGCGCCGAAGCGCTGCGGCAGACCCTCATCTCGGCCCTGATCTATCCGGCCCTGCTCTGCGTGATCGCCGCAGGGGTCGTCCTGACCATGTTGTTGTGGGTCGTTCCTCAGTTCGAGGGGCTGTTCGACGAAGCCGGCGCCCGGCTGCCGCCGGCCACGCGGATGCTGCTTGCCGCGAGCCACGGCGTCCGCAGCCACGGCTGGGAGCTCGCCCTGGCGATCGTGGCTGCCGCGGTCGGCGTGGAAAGGCTGAGCCGCCAGCCGGAGGCTCGCCGCGCGATCGATGCCGCGGTCCTGCGCCTGCCACGCGTCGGCGCCCTGTGGACCACGCTGGACGTCAGCCGGTTCGCACGGGTCCTGGCCGCCTTGACGGCCGGTGGCGTGGCCTTGACTAACGGGGTCTCCCTGGCCGGGCGGACGCTGCAGAACCGCACCCTCGCGCAAGCCGCCGAACGGGTCGCCGCCGCCCTTCGCGAGGGACGCAGCCTCTCGAGCGCCATCGCCGCCGAGGGGGTGTTCCCGCCGACCATGCTCGCCTTCCTGAGGACCGGAGAAGAGACGGGGGCCCTCGGCCCGATGCTGGACCGTCTCGCAGATGTTCTCGAGAGAGACGGGCGCTTAGGACTGGACCGCCTGCTGGCGTTGCTGACCCCATTGATCACCGTCGCGATGGGGGGCATGGTCGCCTTCGTGATCGCTTCGATCATGACGGCCATTCTTGGCTTCAACGACTTGGCGCTTGCCCCTTGAGCCGATCCTCCTCGCGGCGATCTTCAGAGGCCGGCTTCACCTTGCTGGAACTTCTGGTCGTCCTCGCAATCCTGGGGCTGCTGGCGGCGATCGTCGCGCCTCAGGTGTTGCGATACCTCGGCGCTTCCCGCTCCCAGGCCGCGAAGGTCCAGATCGAGAATATCTCCGCCTCGCTCGACCAGTTCGACATGGATGTCGGCCGCTACCCATCGCAGGAAGAGGGGTTGGACGCCCTCGTGCAGGCGCCGCCGGCCGCCGCCAACTGGAATGGTCCGTATCTGAGGCGACCGACCGCTCTGATCGACCCGTGGGGCCAGAAGTACCTCTATCGAATTCCAGGACGCCACGGCGACGTGGACGTGTACACTTTGGGCTCCGACCACGCCGAGGGCGGGACGGGCGAGGCCAAGGATGTGGGGAACTGGTAGGTCGAGGGAACGCGGCGCGACACTGCTGGAGATGATGGCGGCGCTCGCCATCGTTGGCGTGGTTTCCGCCCTCGTCTTTCCCGAGCTGGGACGGGCGGCTCGCCGCGCGCAACTCTCGCGCGATCGCGCCATCATGGTCGCGGACCTGCGGCGCGCACGCGCCGAGGCCGCGCGCACAGGCCACTCGGTCAAGCTCGAGATCGTCGCGGACGGAACCGGATACGAATCCGCCGGGCGGCGCATCCGCAGCTTCCAGGACGAGCGCCTGTCCGGCGAGCCTCAGGCCGTCGCCTTCTTTCCCGACGGCTCGTCGAACGGCGCCGACTGGGTCCTCGTCGGCCGTACGGGGCGGCTGGCGGCGGCCGTCGAGCCCGGGGTCGGATTCGTGACGGAGCCGGACGTGCGATGACGCTGCGCACCAGCCGTGAGCGTGGATCGGTGCTTGCCGAGGCGATGGTCGCGGTAGTGGTGCTGGCCCTCGTGATGGCGGTGGGCTTCCGCAGCCTGGCGCAAAGCGCGCGCGCGGCCAAGGCAGCGCAGGAGGTGCGGGTCGCGACCCTCATCGCGCGCTCCCGCCTAGCCAGCGTCGGCGGCGACATCCCGCTCGAGGCGGGAGTGACGGAGGGGGAGGACTCCGGGTTCCACTGGCGCATCACCGTGACGGAATCCCCCGCCGCGCCTAGCGCGAGCGGCTCCCTTCTGCGGGTTGACGCGGTCGTGAGCGACCCGAACAGACGCCCGCGGGCGTCCCTCGCCTCCATGCGCCTGGGCCCTGCGGCGTGACGCCCGCAACCGCCCGACCGCGGCTCTCGCGCCGCAGAGCCGACGCCGGTTTCACCCTGGTGGAGGCTCTCGTCGCCATAGCCCTTCTCGGCCTGGCCGGAGCCATGATGGTCCAGGGCCTGGCGGTGGGTGAGCGGCTCTGGAAAAGCGAGGCGCGTCTCACGGCCGCGGGGCAGCAGGTCGACACCGCGCAGACCATCCTGCGTGATCGGATCGAGAGACTGCGCCCGGTCACGCGCTACAAGGAAGGCAAGGCGCGCGCGGATCTCGATGGGGAATCGGAGACGCTCGAGTTCATCGCCCTGCCGCTGGACGTCGAGCGGCCGGCGACCCTGCGCCGCTACGAGCTTTCGAGGACCGAGGCGGGCGAGCTGGTTCTCGATGGGGTCCCCTGGAGGGGCGGCGAACCGCAGCGACACGTGCTCCTGCGCGGCGTTGACAGCCTCGACCTGGCCTACTTCGGAACGACGCGCGAGGATCCCGAGCCCCAATGGCGGGAGAGCTGGTCCGGCGAGGCGGGCCCGCCGCGGCTCGTGCGGATCCGTGTCACCTTCGCGAACGGCGACCGGCGACTGTGGCCAGAGCTCGTCGTGCAGCCGGCGATCACCGTCGACAGCGCCTGCGAGGTGGAAGCCGACACCGGCGCCTGCCGAGGCCGCTCATGACCCTCCTCGACGCGGCTCCCTTCGACGCCCGAAGCCTCCTCGCCCAGGCGCGACGGCTGCTGTCTGCGTGGGGCGACGAACTCGCCAGCCTGCTTCCTCGCCGCCTGCGGCTGGGCTCGCGACCGACCCTCGAGGCCGAGCCCCTGCCGGGCGACGGTTTCCGCTTCACCCGCCGGGGGCGCGAGCTGAGCTGGGCCCCGACCCGCGTCGGCCGTCCCGAGCCGGTGACCTTGCGATTGCCGCGCACCTCCGTCCTGGCGTCCGAGACCTCCGCGCCCGACGCCTCCGAGTCGGACATCGTGAGGATGCTGTCTCTCGACATAGACCGGCTCAGCCCGTTCGACGCCGCCGACGTTTTCACCGCGATTTCGCTGGCGCCGGGGCGTGCGGCAGCGGGGGGACGGCGCGCGCTCGTCGGCGTGATCCCGAGGACTGACGCTCTCGACATGGTCATCCGGGCGCGGCGCGCCGGCCTCGAGCCTCGCGCGACGATCGCGACTGACGCCCGCGAGAGTTTCCCGCCGCTCGACTTCACCGAGGCGATGGGCGCTTCGCTCTCTCCGGCGGGCGCCGGCCGGACGAGGCTGCTCTGGGTGCTGACGGCGCTCCTAGCCGCGATCGACCTTGCGGTGTTCGTGGCGCAGGACGTGACCGCCACACGGCAGGCCAGGGCCGAGCTCACCGTCCTTCGCCCACGCCTGGTGGTCGTCCAGCGTCTGCGCCACCGCGTGCTCGCCGAGGAAGCGCGCCGGGGCGAGATCCTCGCCGACCGCAAACGGACAGAGCCGTTGCGCCTGCTGGACGAGGTCAGTCGCTATCTGCCTGATGGCGCATGGGTGGAGCGGTTCAACTGGAACGGCCAGACGATCCGCCTGTCGGGATACCGGCGGGAGGGCGTGGACGTGGCGGCGGAACTTCGTCAGGCGCCGGACTTCGCGGATGTGCGCAACGCCGCGTCGGATGTGGGCGGGACTGCCGCCGCCGGCATCCCGTTCGACGTGTCCATCCAGGCGCGGACGGCCCATCCATGAACCTCTCGGCGCGCGAACGGCGACTCCTGGCGGTTGGGGCGCTTGTCCTCGCCCTGGCCGTGGCCTGGATGGCCGCCGTGCGACCCTTGATCGACGGCGTCGCCGACCGGGCGGCGGAGCGGAAGCGCATCGCTCAGGAGATCGGCGTCGGCAGGACCCTTCTGGCGCAGCGACCGGTCTGGCAGGCCCGTTTCCGGCGCCTGGCTGAGGACCCTGCCGACTTCGGGCCGGGAGACGCCGACGCCGCGACGACAAGAGCGACCGATCAGGTGCTGAGCGCCGCTGCGGCCCAGGGCGTCGCCGTCAGCGCCATCCGCCCGCAGGCCGGAAGTCCCGGCCTGGCGCAGTTGAGCGTCGACATGCGGGCGGACCTTCCACAGGCGGTCACGGTCATGAAGGCCCTGGAGCGCGCCAAGCCCTACCTGGTCGTCGAATCCGTATCGTTGGCCGCCGATCCTGAAGCCGCGGCTGGACGCGCCGGCGCGATGAATGTCATGCTCGATATCGGGGCGCCATATGTGGCCTACAGCCGCTAATTCGTTGCCGATCTGTCTCTCCGCGCTTTTCGCGGCGATCCTGCTGTTCGAACTCGCCGGTCCCGCAGCGCCGCTGGAGACCTCGCTGAGACCAAGCCGCATGGCGCCGGCGCCCGCTCTCAGTGTCCTGACCCCGCCGGACCCGGTCGCCGCCTTGCAGCGGCCCTTGTTCACACCCACCCGCCGACCCTTCGGCGTCGGGCCGGCCAGCGCAGGACCCCAACGCCTGGAGGACTTCAGGTTGGCGGGTTCGATCCGATCGAAGGCGGGAACCCTGGCCATACTCACCCTGGCGGACGGGACGACGACCACGGTGCGGCCTGGATCGACGCTGCTGGGCTGGCGCGTGGACTCGGTCACCGCCGTCGGCGTCCGGCTTCGGTCGGGAGATTCCACGCGCCTGCTCACCGCTGCAGGGGGCCAGGCCCAGGCGGCTGCTCCGATCGGGACCTTTCCTTGATGCGGATCTTCCCCGTCGTCCTGGCCTTGGCCCTGGTCTTCGCTCCGCAGGGGTTCGCCCAGACCGAACCCGGGGCGTCCCCTGGGGTCCGCACCACCATCGTCCCAGGCGCGCCTCCAAAGGCGATCCCCACGCCGCCCGGGATCGTGAAGGTCCGGCGAGGGGACGTCAGTCTCGATTTCCCCAACGCCGAGGCAGCGGTCGCCGCCAAGGCGATCCTGGGCGATCTCCTGGGCCTGCAGTTCACGGTCCCTCCGGGCCTGCACACGACGGTGAGCGTCGTCACCCAGCGGCCGATCGCGCGGGCGGACGTTCTTGCGTTCTTCGAGGCGGCCCTGGCGAACAGCGGACTGGCCATGACGGTCCGAGACGGGGTCTATGCGATCCTCCCCGTCGCCGAAGCCCCGGCCCAGGCGCCCGTCGCCGCGAGCGACCAACCCGGATTCGCGACCGAGACCGTTCCGCTCCGCTTCGTCGATCCCGAGGCGCTCCGGCGTCTCATCGATCCGGTCATCCCCAATGTGATCGTCCAGGCGGATCCCACGCGCCACCTGGTGGTGATCGCCGGGACCGCAGGCCAGCGGCGCGCGGCCAAGGACCTGATCGCGCAGTTCGACGTGGACTGGCTGAGGAACCTGTCCTTCGCCCTCTACGTGCCCCAGCGGACGGACGCCCGCCTTCTGGTTCCGGAACTCGACAAGCTGATCAATGCGGACACCGCGCCCACCAAGGGTCTGGTGCGGCTCATCGCCATGGACAGGATCAACGGCGTCCTCGCGATCTCGACCCAGGCGCAGTACCTCGAAGACGTCCGGCGATGGATGGAGATCCTCGATCGCGAAGGGGAATCGAGCGAGCGACGCATCTTCGTCTATCGCGTCCAGAACGGCCGCTCCGCGGACCTGGCCAAGGTCCTGGCCAGCGCATTCGGAGCGACCCCCAGGGGCGGGGCGGGGCCGAGGTCAAGTGCGCTGACGCACGACGACCTCACGCTCGCGCCGCCGGGACCTTCCGCCCCGAACGTCTCGTCAGGCCCAGGCCAGCCCGCCGCTCCAGCCGGAACGCTGCCCGCCGACACGGCCGGATCAGGCGCTTCGGATCAGGCGGCGAGTCCAGGCGCCGGGTCCGTGAATGTCGATATCTCCACAGAGGGCCTGCACGCGAAGATCAGCAGCGACGAGACCAACAATGCGGTCGTGGTCTACGCGACGCCGCACGACTACGCGATCATCGAGGATGCGCTGCGCAAGCTGGATGTGACGCCCTCGGAGGTGCTCATCGAGGCGGCGATCGTCGAGGTCACCCTGACCGACCAGATGCAGTACGGAGTCCAGTGGAGCTTTGCCGGCGCCCATACTGTCGGGACGCTCAGCCAGTCATCGACCACCACCCTGACGTCGGGCGCGGCCAGCGCGCTCACGCCGACGTTCCCTGGGCTGTCGATTCTCTACACCAACGGAAATTCGATCCAGGCGAACCTGAACGCGCTGGAGAACCTTACCAAGATCAAGGTTGTCTCGGCGCCGAAGCTGATGGTGCTCAACAACCAGACGGCTTCACTTCAGGTGGGCGACCAGGTCCCAGTCATAGCCGCTTCGGCGCTCAGTACAGTCGGCACAAATGCGCCACTCATCAATGAGATAGACTATCACGACACCGGCATCATCCTGAAGATAACCCCGCGCGTGAACAGCAGTGGCCTTGTGTTGCTTGACGTTGCGCAGGAAGTCAGCGATGTCGTGCCGAACACGGTTTCGGACATCGATTCCCCGCAGTTCTCCACGCGCCGGATCGCGACGGCGATTGCAGTCGGCGACGGGGAAGTCGTCGCCCTCGGCGGTCTCTTCAGCAATTCCAGCACCCATTCGAAGGCCGGCATTCCATACCTCAGCCGGATCCCTGTGCTCGGCGCCCTGTTCGGCCAGGTCAACAACAACGACCAGCGGACTGAACTGATCGTCCTGCTGCGACCGCGGGTCGTGCGCGGCGAAGGCGATGCGAAAGGCATGACCGAGGAGATGCGCCAGAAGCTGCAGACGCTGCGGCAGCTGTTGCCGACGTCAGGCATCCCTTGAACCGGGCGCGTCATCGCGAGCGAGGCTTTGCGATGATCGCGGCGGTGGCGGTGATGGGGATCGTGGCTGACGCCGCGATCCAGGCTCTGGCGACAGGACGCGCCGAACTGGCCAGCGCCACGGCGCAACTGCGTCGGGCGCAACTCGACGCCGACGCCGACGCCGCCGTGGCGATCGCGGCTCACCAGCTCGGGCTGTCGGATCCGACGGCCCGCTGGGCCGCCGATGGCCGCACGCGCGCTCTCGGGTTCGGCTCCGACACCCTGCTCGTGGATCCCGAGGACGAGAGCGGGAAGCTTCCGCTCAATTTCATGACCCCGCCGGAGATCGTTCGCCTGTTCGAGCTCTCCGGGGCCGACCCGGGACAGGCGCAGAGCCTCACGGACGAACTGATCCGCATGCGGGATGGCGCTCCGGGCTCGGATCCGCGTTCGCACGGACCCCTGTCCGCCCTGGACGAACTGGGTCTCCTGCCGGACATGACGCCGGACTTATTTGCGCGCGTGGCGCCGGCGGTCACCCTGGCGACGCCCAGCCTCACCTTCGACGCCCGTGTGGCCACTCCTCTCGCCCTGAATGTGATGTACCCCGGCGGCGCAAGCGGGGGTGGCTCGGCGGCCCCGGTCGGTCCGACGCCGGCGGCGAAGCTGGTAGGCCTGCGCATCGAGGCGCGAGGGCCCGACGGCTCCGACAAACTGGTCCGGACCGTGACGATCGAACTGACGTCCTCGTCCTCGCGTCCGGTGCTCGTCCGTACGTTCGACTGATGCCACTGGCGCTTGCACCGCGCCCGGTTATAACTTAACAATTTCATCAAAATTGCCGCATTCTCGCCGACTCACTGACACAAAGGGGTTTTCGATGAGATTAAGTTGGCTCACAGGCGCCGCTTCAGCGATCGCCCTCGTCACCGCAAGCGCCAGCGCTGCTGCTGCGACATCCTTCAGCCCCGTCGCGGCCACCCAGCCGGTGCAGTTCACCGTCTACTTGCCGCTGCAGAACCAGGCGCAGATGAAGGCGCTGATCCGGGCGCAGAACACGAAGGGTTCGTCGAGCTACCACAAGTGGTTGACCCCCGCGCGGGTCGCGGCCCAGTTCGGGCCCTCGGCGGCCGCCATGGCGCAGGTGAAGGCGACGCTCCTCGCCGACGGGCTCCAGATCACCGAAACCCACATGTTCTCGTACAAGGTCGCGGGGACGGCCGGGCAGGTCGGCAAGCTCCTGCAGACCACTCTCGGATCGATCCCGACGTCCAGTGGGGGACTGCGGGTCGTCTCCTCCGGGCCGGTCGCCGTGCCTGCCGCGCTCGCCGCCGTGGGAGCGACGATTCCCAGTTTCGCCCCGACACAGGAGTTGAGGGTTCAGGGCTCGCTTAAGGGACCAGCCCCTGCGAACGTCAACGGCCCGGCCGGCGGGTACAACTTCGACGACATGAAGGAGGCGTACGACTACCCGTCCTACCAATCCTTCCTGCAGGACGGCCGCAGACTGGACGGGACGGGCGTCAACCTCGCGTTCGTCATGGTGAACGCGCCGCTCAATTCGGATGTGGCGGCCATGTTCCAGCACAGCAACTGGACCGCAATCACCGGAAAAGCGCCGCCGACTTTCACCTACCTCCCGATCGACGGAGGCGGGACATTCGGGGGCGTAAATTCGGGAGGGACCGATGAGGCTTCGCTCGACGTACAGATGGAGCTCGGCGGAGCGCCGGGCGCCAACGTCACCCAGCTCAGCATCCCCGACCTTTCAGACCAGCACATCCTCGACGCTTACGACTATGTAATCGGCGATGCGTGCAACCTCACGACTGGCGTGTGTGTATTGCCGAGTTCGACACCGTTCGATGTCGTGAGCAGCTCGTTCGGCGGCTGCGAGCAAACCTACACGCCAGCCTACAACAATGGGGCCGACTTCACCTATATCCTTGGGATATACGATGCGCTTCTGTCGATCGGATCGCTGGAAGGCGTCACGTGGCTGGCGAGTTCCGGTGATCAGGCGGCGCTTCTCTGCCCGAGCAACACCTATTTCTTCGGCAACCCGAACGCGAAGTTCATGCTGGGCGTCTCGAACCCTTCGGACGACCCGAACATCACCTCGGTGGGCGGCGGGAACCTGATCACCTCCTATACGCCGGGCTCCCTCGTTTCGACCTACGTGGCGGAGAACGGCTTCGGCGATCCCGAAATACCGTACGACATCTACGGGTTTGGCACGAACGTGAGCGGAGGGTACTGGGGCGCCGGCGGCGGTCTCAGCGTGATCTTTGGCCAGCCTCTCTACCAGACGTTCGTCAACACGGGCTCGAGCACTGCTCGCGCACAGCCCGATGTGGGAATGATGGTCGGCGGGTGCCCCGCGGGCATTTCCAAGCTGCCGTGCGGACCTGACAGGAGCTACGTGATCGTCACGATCGGCGGAAACCGTTACGGCTTCATCGGGACATCGGTGTCGTCGCCGGAGTTCGCGGGAGCCCTGGCGCTTCTGGTCGAGTCGATGTCCACCAAAGGCGTGCCCGGTTCAGGCCGTCTCGGCATCGTCAACTACGCGCTCTACTTCGCGAGTGCGACCCAGATCGCCGCCGGTGGCGCCGCCGCTCCTGTTGCAGATCAGTTCTACCACATGAACATCCCGGGATTCGACGGTTACTACACGGTGACCTCGGGGCAGGGATACAACTACATCTACGGGAACGGCTCGCCCGACGTTCGTCATCTCTTTGGGTACGTCTACAGTCTGTACACGGGCGCGCCCCATAGCGTGTTCACGTTGGGCGCGGCGGCGGGTACGCCGCGCACGATCAGCAACCCTTGACGAGCGCTACGAGACGCCGCCGCCACCCGGCGGCGTCTCTCCCGCCAGACATGAAAAAGGCCGCCCGATCGGGCGGCCCTTTTGTTGTCGCAGCGAATGCGATCAGGCTTTTGCGGGCGCCTTCTGGCGATGACGAAGGGCCACGCCCAGGGCGCCAAAGCCCAGCAGCATGAGAGCCCACCCCGACGGTTCGGGCACGGCCGTCAGCTGGACCGCAGCGGATCCGCAGCAACTGAAGATCCCGTTGTTGGTTTCGGTGTCCTGCGTCACCATCCCGGTGATGTCGTAGGTTCCATCCGGCAAGATTAGCGATAGGTGGCTGAAGTAGGGGGCGTAGAGGGGATAGAACGCCGCGTTCCAGTTGTCGCCGATATAGTACAGCGGGCTGTAGACGTTCGGATTGTACAGAGAGGTCGAGGTTGCAATGTCCGGTCCGCCGTTGATCGAGATGGCGAACTCGTCACCTGCGTTGTAACCGTCAGCGATCCAGAACTTCTCCGGCGCGCCAGTCACCGTGAAGGTGTATTCGCCGATGGACGAGCCGACGCCGCCGAACCATTGGAAGACCTGCCAGCCGCCCCCCTCCGTCAGCGTGACGGCGTTCGCGGATCCCGCAGCGACGAGCGCCGCAGCCCCGGCGGCGATGAGTAATGCCTTTCCGGTCAAGTGTCCCTCCGTTGCCGCTCGTTGCGGCGCCTTTGGCGCCAAGCTTATGGCTAACACTTCGGTTAAGTTCGGACAACATTTTAGGCGAATTTCCGCCGAGTTTTCGTCACCAAGCCTGTAACTTCGTCACCACGTCTGTAACAATGGGCCGGGCGATCAGGCGCCCAGCGCCTCCGGCGTCGCCCGGAAAAGGTCGATCGCGCCCTGCGTCGCCGCCGCCGCCAGGCCGGGCGCCTGGGCGAGCACCTGCTCGGCATAGATCCGCGCCAGTCCGATCCTTGTACGGTAGAAATCCTGTGGGCCCTCGCCCGCAGCGAGCCGCCTCGACGCCGCGAGAGCGCCCTTGGCGAGCATCCAGCCCCCGACGACGTCGCCCATCAGCCGAAGATAGGGGGTCGCGCCGGCCAGGGCGTCGGGCTGAGCGTGACCACGACGCTCGAGCATCCATCCGCTGGCGGACTGCACGGCGGCGAGGCCCGCCTCGAGCCGGGCCCCGATCGCGTGCAGCCAGGCGTCGTCGGCGCTCTTGAGGGCGGCGGCGGTGGGGAAGATCTCCGCCACCAGCTCGCGCACCGCCCGGCCCTTCCCGATGGCGAGCTTGCGACCCATCAGATCGATCGCCTGGATGCCGTTGGTGCCCTCGTAGATCGGCAGAACCCGCGCGTCGCGATAGTGCTGCGCCGCCCCGGTCTCCTCGATGAAGCCCATGCCGCCGTGCACCTGCAGACCCATCGAGGTGATCTCGACGGCCATGTCGGTGGACCACGCCTTGGCGATCGGCGTCAGCAGATCCTCGCGCATGCGCGCCTCCTCCCGGTCCACGGGATTGGCCGCGAAGCGGGCGAGGTCGGCGGCCACCGCGGTGGTAAGGCAAAGGCCGCGCGCGGCCTCGATCTTCGCCTTCATCAGCATCAGGGTGCGGCGCACGTCCGGATGGTCGAAGATCCGCGACGGCAGGGCGCCGGTCCAGGCGGAGCGGCCCTGCTTGCGTTCCAGAGCGAAGTCCAGCGCCTGCTGATAGGCGCGCTCGGCGATGCCGACTCCCTGCACGCCCACCTGAAGGCGCGCGGCGTTCATCATCACGAACATGTTGGCCAGGCCCTGGTTGGGCGCGCCCACCAGCTGCGCCTTGGCGCCTTCGTAGAGCATGACGCAAGTGGGAGAGCCGTGGAGGCCCAGCTTGTGCTCGAGGCTCGCAGCCCTGACCGCGTTGGCCGCGCCGAGCGAGCCGTCGTCGTTGACCAGTCGTTTGGACACCAGGAACAGCGACAGTCCGCGTGAGCCTGGCGGGGAGTCGGGAAGCCGGGCGAGCACCAGGTGGATCACGTTCTCCGTCAGGTCGTGGTCGCCCCAGGTGATGAAGATCTTCTGGCCGGTCAGCTCGTAGCCGCCCTCGCCGTCGGGCGTGGCGCGGGTGGCGATGGCCGCGAGGTCCGAGCCCGACTGCGGCTCGGTCAGATTCATCGTGCCCGTCCACTCGCCGGTCACCAGGCGCGGCAGGTAGGTCGCCTTCTGCCGGTCGTCGCCATGGATCGTCAGGGCCTCGATCGCCGCCTGGGTGAGCATGGGGCAGAGGCCGAAAGCCATGTTGGCGCCCTGCACCATCTCGAACACGGCGAGGTCGAGGGCCCTGGGCAGCCCCTGGCCGCCATGGGTCTGGTTCGCGGAGAGGCTGTTCCAGCCGCCCCGCGCGAAGGCCTCATAAGCATCCTTGAAGCCATCCGGGGCGCGCACGGCGCCGTTTTCGAGCCGCGATCCCTGGGTGTCGCCGGTGCGATTGAGCGGAGCCAGGACCTCGGCCGCGAACGCGCCCGCCGCATCGAGGATCGCGGCGACGGTTTCTCCGTCCGCGTTCGGGAAGGCCGCAGCCAGGCGTCCGAACTGCGCCGCCTCCTCGAGGGAGAACATAAGGTCTCGAACCGGGGGCTTGTAGCTCATGCACGTTCCTGGCTGGTTTGGTCAGCGGTCGTCTACCTAGAACATTTTGTCGCGCCCGGGTAAGCCGCGCCACCGCTGGGAAAGGCCCCGCGGGCATCCTGGAGCCCCGTCGCCGCGTGCATCCGATAGATCCCACCGACGTGGACGCGGCTGTGCTGGCGCTCGAGCAGGGCCGGCTGGTGATCCTGCCCACCGAGACAGTCTATGGCCTCGCTGCGGCCGCGGCCGACCCGTCTGCCGTCGCGGCGGTGTTCGAGGCCAAGGGCCGGCCGCGCTTCAACCCCCTCATCGCCCACGTCGGCGACCTGGAGACCGGGCGAAGGATCGCGCGCTTCGACGCGCGGGCTGAGCGGCTGGCGCGGGCCTTCTGGCCGGGGCCGCTGACGCTCGTGCTCCCGATCGGCGAGCGCGAAGCGGTCTGCGACCTGGCGCGCGCCGGCCTCGACACCGTGGCGGTGCGGGCGCCTGACCACCCTCTCGCGCGCGAGACCCTACGCCGCTTCGGCCGTCCGGTCGTCGCGCCCTCGGCCAATCGCTCGGGCCGCCCCAGCCCCACCACCTTCGTCGACGCAATGGAGGAGACGGGAGAGGCCGCGGCGGCCGGCCTCGACGGGGGGCCATGCCGGGTTGGGGTGGAGTCGACGGTCGTGGCCCTGCTCGAGGGACCGGCACGCCTGTTGCGGCCCGGTGCAGTCACCCGCGACGCCCTCGAAAGGATCGTCGGGCCCCTGGCCGAGGCGGAGTCGCATGCGCACCGTTCGCCCGGACGGCTGCTGCGCCACTATGCGCCTGAGGCGCCCGTCCGTCTCGAGGCGAGCGAACCTCGGCAAGGCGAGGCCTACCTCGCCTTCGGGTCTCCGCCACGGGGGTCGGCAGTGTTCCAGCTCAGCGCGACGGGCGATCTGCGCGAAGCCGCGGCCCGGCTCTTCGCCCTTCTCCGGGCGGCCGACGCGACCCAGCCTTCGGCCATCGCCGTCGCGCCCATTCCCGACCAGGGGCTCGGCGAGGCGATCAACGACCGCCTGCGCCGCGCGGCGGGTCACGTGGGATGACGGGCGGTCGCCGCGCGCTTAGATGCTCCCTATGACGGCTTCCCCGACGGATCTGGTGATCGAGCGCCTGAAGGCGCGCCTGGGGCCTTCGGGCTGGAGCCAGGATCCAGACACCCTGGCGCCGAAGCTGGTGGAGTGGCGGGAGCGCTGGAGCGGCCACACCCCCCTTCTCGTCCTGCCCCGCGACACCCAGGAGGTGTCCGAAGTCGTCGCCGTGTGCGCCGAGGCGCGGGTGGCGATCACGCCCCAGGGCGGCAACACCGGTCTCGTGGGCGGCCAGATCCCGCAAGGAGAGATCCTCCTCTCCACCGCCCGGTTGAACCGCGTGCGCGAGGTGGATCCGGTCGACGACACCATGGTGGTCGAGGCCGGCGTCACCCTCGCGGCGACCCACGAGGCGGCGCTTGCCGCCACGCGCAGGTTCCCGCTCAGCCTTGCCTCGGAAGGGTCGGCCACCATCGGCGGCCTGGTCTCCACCAATGCAGGCGGGACCGCGGTGCTGCGCTACGGGTCAATGCGCAGCCTGGTCCTGGGTCTCGAGGCGGTCCTGCCCGACGGCCGGATCTGGAACGGCCTCAAACGCCTGCGCAAGGACAATACCGGCTATGATCTCAAGCAGCTGTTGATTGGCGGCGAGGGAACCCTGGGCGTCGTAACCGCCGCCACGCTGGAGCTGTTCCCCCGCTTCGCCTCCCGCGCTGTCGCCGTCGCCGGGGTCGCCAGCCCCGCCGCCGCCCTCGAATTCCTGACGCTGGCGAAAGGGCGCACCGGCGATATAGAGGCCTTCGAGCTGATGTGCGCCCTGGGCGTGCGCCTGGCCGTCACCCACCTGCCGGGCGTGCGCGATCCGCTGGCGACGCCGGCGCCGTGGCGCGTGCTGATTGAGCTTGCGGGCGGGCGTCCCGGCGGCTCTGAGGCCGACATGGAGGTCCTGCTGGAGTCCGCGTTAGAGCAGGGCCTGATCCTCGACGCCGCCATCGCCCAGAGCGAGGCCCAGGCGGCCGATTTCTGGGCCCTGCGCGAAGGCCAGTCCGCCGCGCAGAAGCGGGAGGGGCCCGCCTGGAAGCACGACGTCTCGGTCCCTGTGTCCCGCGTCCCGGAATTCCTCGAGACCGCCGAGAGACGCCTCGCTGAGGCGTTCCTGGGCGTGCGGATCGACGCGTTCGGCCACGTGGGCGACGGCAACATCCACTTTGACGTGCTCGCCCCCGACGGCGGAGACCTGAAGGCCCACGCCGAGCGCCGCGACGCCGGCTCGCGGCTGGTGCATGATCTGGTCGCCTCCCTGGGAGGCTCGATCAGCGCCGAGCATGGCCTGGGGGTGATGAAGACCGCCGAGGCCGAACGGTACAAGTCGCCGGCCGAGGTGGCCGTCCTACGGTCGATCCGCCAGGCGCTGGATCCCCTCCGGATCATGAATCCTCGCGTTCTCTTCTGACTCCGGCGGCTTGACGGACGCGGCGGCAGACCCCCTCTACGCGCGCGACAACCGGATCGGGCGCGGCGGCGGCGCCGGCAAGAGAGGATACGCTCCATGGCCTATGCGCCGTTCGACCTCACGGGAAAGGTCGCCCTGGTCACCGGCGGCAACCGCGGGATCGGCCTGGGCATGGCCCGGGCCCTCGCCCAGGCTGGTGCGGACGTGGTCATCTGGGGCTCGAACGCCGGCCACAACCGCAATGCGGAAGGCGAATTGCAGAAGGCCGGGCGCCGCGTGCTCGCCCAGCAGGTGGACGTCGCTGACGAGGCCGCGGTGGTCGCCGCCATGGCCGAGGCGGTCGACAAGCTCGGGCGGGTCGACTGCGTGATCGCCAACGCGGGGATCGGCGGGGGCGCGCCTTCCTTCGCCGAGATGAGCGTGGAGACCTGGCGCCGCGTGCTCGCGGTCAATCTCGACGGCGTGTTCTTCACCTGCCGCGAGGCCTGCAAGCACATGAGCGCCCGCGCGCGCGCCGGTTCACCCGGCGGCTCGGTCGTGGTGACCGCCTCCCTGGCGGCTATCGAGGGGGCCGCGCGCAACGAGGCCTACGCCGCGACCAAGGGTGGGGTGATCTCCATGATGAAGGCGATCGCCGTCGAGCACGCGCGCTACGGCGTGCGGGCCAACGCCATCCTGCCTGGATGGATCGCCACGGACATGACCGCCGGCGCTCAGGAGAACCCGGCCTTCGCTGAGCGGGTCATTCCTCGCGTGCCGGCGCGCCGCTGGGGTGAGCCGGAGGACTTTGGCGGCATCGCCGTGTACTTGGCCTCGGACGCGTCGGCCTATCACTCCGGCGACACCTTCGTGATCGACGGGGGCTACTCGATCTTCTGAGAGCCGTCCGCCTCGACGGGCGTGTAGATCACCAGCTTCAGGCCCGGGTCGTCGTTGGCCTGGAAGCTCGCGTGCTCGAAGGAGATCATTCCCTTCGTCGGGTGGCGGAGCGTCTTGATCCCCGAGGCGGGACGTCGGATGTCGTGGCGCGCCCACCAGCCCTCGAATTCCGCGCAGCCCTCGCGCAGCCGCCGAAGCAGAGCCACGAACGCCGGGTCGCCAGCCCAGAGGTCATGGGTGGCGCGGAACTGGGCGACCATCCTTTGCGCCTCGTCCGCCCAGCCCGGTCCGAAAAGATCGCGGCTGCGGGGATAGGTCAGCATCGCTACGAGTATGTTGCGGTCGTCCTCGGCGAGCTCGTCGAAGCCGAGGATTTCCGCGGCTGCAGCGTTCCAGGCCAGGAGGTCCCGGCGCCGGCCGGTGACGTAGGCGGGCTGGGTCAGGCTCTCCAGCAGGCGGAGCAGGGCAGGTGGCGCGATCTCGGGCTCGAACGGACGGCGTCCACCGCCGCCGGCCAGGGCGCGCAGATGCTCGTGCTCCGGATCCGTCAGCCAGAGGGCGCGAGCCAGGGCGTCGATGGTTGCCGACGAGGGCGTCACCGGCCGGCCTTGTTCAAGCCGGACGTACCAGTCGACTCCGATGCCGGCGAGCTCGGCCACCTCCTCGCGGCGCAGACCGGGCGTGCGCCGGCGCACGTGCCGAGGAAGGCCCACGCTCTCAGGCGTCAACCGCGCGCGGCGGGCGCGCAAGAAGTCGCCGAGCTCGCGCCGCTTCTGGTCCATTACTCGCCGAGCCTCCATCATGGACCTCTCAATCCCAGGATAATACCAGGCCTGAATGGATCGGGAAACCGTCGCTATGGTGGCCACCCACAACGTCGCGAGAGGTGTCCGTGAGAGCCGCTGTCCTGACCGCATTTGGCGAGCCGCTCGCCATTCAGACCCTCCCTGACCCGGTTCTCGGCACGGGCGAGGTCATCGTCGATGTCGTCGCCGCGGGCGTCACCGGCTACGCCGCCAACGTCTTCAATGGCTCGCGCAATTACGCGCTGGAGCTTCCGGTCGCGCCGGGGCCGGGCGGGATCGCTCGGGTGCGCGCGACAGGGCCCGACGCGACCAGGCTCAGGCTCGGCGAGTGGGTCTACTGCGACCCGACGGTCCGCTCGCGCGACGACGCCGCCAATCCCGACACCATCCTGCAGGGCTGGACCGCGCGAACCCCCGCGGCTCTGCCGCTGCACCGCTTCTACCATCACGGCTCCTTCGCCGAGCAGATGCTGGTCCCGACCGAGAACGTCACGCCGATCGGCGACATCGACGCGGCGGATGCCGGCCGCTGGACCGCCCTTGGCCGGCTGCTCGTGCCCTACGGAGGATTGCTGGCCGGCGATCTGCGGGCCGGCGAGACCGTGGTGGTGAACGGCGCCACCGGCGGTTTCGGCGGCGCGGGCGTAGCGGTGGCGCTGGCGATGGGCGCGGGAGCGGTCGTGGCCGCCGGCCGCAACCGGCAGGCGCTGGACGACCTCGTCCGCCGCTTCGGCCCGCGGGTGCGGCCCGTCCAGATGACCGGCGTCGAGTCAGACGACCGGCGACGCATCGGCGAGGCCGCTGGCGGCCCGATCGATGTCGTGCTCGATTTCCTGCCGCGGGAGGCGTCCGCGTCGCAGGTGCTTGCAGCCGTCCTGGCGGTGCGTCCGGGCGGGCGCGTGGTGCTGATGGGAGGGTTGCGCGGCGCCGAGGGCGATCTGGCGCTGAACTACAACTGGCTGATGCACAACGACGTCACCGTGCGCGGCAAGTGGATGTATCCGCGCGACGCCATTCCCCGGATGGTGCGTATGATCCGCGCCGGGCTGATCGGCCTCGCACAGTTCGACTTGGCCGAGTTTGGCCTGGACGAGGCCAACGAAGCCGTGGCTTACGCGGCGGCCAACGCCGGCCCGCGGCAGCTCACTGTGCTCCGCCCCGACCGAGGGGGCTAGGCCAGGGCAGGCTCCGACAGGACGAGACTCGCCCCCGGCGCGGGAGCGGCGGCCTCAGACCTTCTTCGTCAATTCGGCAAGTTGCTCTTGCATGGCCGCCATCTGCTTGCGCAGCTCGGCGAGCGCGTCGCTTTCCGGCGCCGGGGCGGGCGGCGCAGCCTTCGGCGGCGCCGCGGGCGGCTCGTCGCCGCGATAGGCGAAGGGCGTGAACATCTTCATAGCGCGATCGAACAGGGCCATGTTCTGACGGATCTGCTCGTCGAACATCCCCATGCCGGGGGGCGTGACCGCAGAGATCTGGCTGCGCAGCCGCTCCTGCTGCCGGATGAAGCTGTCGAGCGACAGCTCCAGGAAGCTTGGAAGGAATGCCTGCATCCGGTCTCCGTAGAAACCGATAAGTTGCCGCAGGAATTGAATCGGCAGCAAGTTTTGACCGCGCGCTTCCTCCTCGAAGATAATCTGCGTGAGAACCTTGCGAGTTATGTCTTCGCCACTCTTCGCGTCCCGAACTTCGAAGTCCAGACCGTCCTTGACCATGCGGGCCAAGTCTTCCAGCGTGATGTAGCTGCTGGTGGCCTTGTTGTAGAGACGTCTATTCGCGTACTTTTGAATGACGATTTTTTCTCCGCCACCGCCCGCGGCGCCGGTTTCGTTCTCTTTCGGCATCAGGAACCCTCGACGTTCGGCGTCATCTCGGCCAAGCCGTGTTATTGCCCATCGCGTTAATGTGCGCCAGCGCTTGGGCCCGGACAACAACCACCAGACATTCCATGATATAGCGGATCGGAAATGATCTGGAGGCTTGTCTGATGAGCGACGTCGTCATCGTGTCCGCGGTTCGAACGCCAGTCGGCTCATTCAACGGGGCGTTTTCGGCCGTGCCCGCTCATGAGCTGGGACGCCAGGCGATCAAGGCGGCGATCGAGCGGGCGGGAATCGAACCCGGACAGGTGAACGAGGTTGTCCTCGGACAGGTCCTGCAGGCGGCTGCGGGGCAGGGACCCGCGCGCCAGGCTTCCGTGAACGCCGGCATTCCCGTCGAGAGCCCGGCCTGGAGCGTCAATCAGCTGTGCGGCTCGGGCCTGCGGGCGGTGGCGCTGGGCGCCCAGCAGATCGCCGCCGGCGATGCGGCCATTGTGATCGCGGGCGGCCAGGAAAGCATGAGCCAGGCGCCTCACGCGGCCAATCTGCGCGCGGGCCACAAGATGGGCGATCTCGGCCTGGTGGACACGATGATCAAGGACGGGCTGTGGGACGCCTTCCACGGCTACCACATGGGCCAGACGGCCGAGAACATCGCCGCCCGCTGGCAGATCACCCGCGAGGACCAGGACCGCTTCGCCGTCGCTTCTCAGAACAAGGCCGAGGCGGCGCAGACCTCGGGCCGTTTCGCCGCCGAGATCGCTCCGGTGACGGTCAAGGGCCGCAAGGGCGATACCGTCGTCGACCAGGACGAGTATGTCCGTCACGGCGTCACCTACGAGAGCGTCTCGGGCCTTCGTCCCGCCTTCACCAAGGACGGAACCGTCACGGCGGCCAATGCATCGGGCCTGAACGATGGGGCAGCCGCCCTCGTGTTGATGACCGCGGACGAAGCGGCGCGGCGGGGCCTCAAGCCGCTCGCGCGGATCGCCTCTTGGGCCCACGCCGGAGTCGAGCCCGAGATCATGGGCACGGGGCCGATCCCGGCCACCCGCAAGGCGCTTGAGAAGGCCGGATGGAAGGTGGGGGACCTGGACCTCATCGAGTCCAACGAAGCCTTCGCCGCCCAGTCCCTGGCGGTGGTGCGCGAACTTGGCTTCAACCCTGACAAGGTCAACGTCAACGGCGGCGCAATCGCCATCGGACACCCCATCGGGGCGTCGGGCGCGCGGATCCTCACCACATTGCTGCACGAGATGAAGCGCCGCGGCGCGGGCAAGGGTCTCGCTACCCTGTGCGTGGGCGGCGGAATGGGCGTCGCCATGTGCGTGGAAGCGCTCTGAGCGTCTACCCTGGGAACTGACCGGCCGGCGTTCGGGCCCCGCTTGGTCCGACACCGTGCTGGCGCCTGAAAAGGTTGATCGGCTAAACCTTCTCCCAAGCGGCTCCGGTCGACGGCGCCCACGACGAGAGGGAACGAAGCTGATGCCCAGGACGGCTTTCGTGACCGGCGGCACCCGGGGGATAGGGCGCGCGATCAGCGCCCGGCTCAAGGCCGCCGGCTACCAGGTGGCGGCCGGCTACGCCGGAAACGAGGTGGCCGCCCAGGCCGCCGCTTCGGAGCTTGGCGTGACCGTCGTCAAGGGGAATGTCTCGGCGTTCGCCGACTGCTCCGCGGCCGTGGCCAAGGTGGAACAGGAACTTGGTCCGATCGACGTCCTGGTGAACAACGCCGGCATCACCCGCGACGCGGTCCTGCACCGGATGACCGAGGAACAGTGGAACGAGGTGATCCACGTCAATCTCGCCTCGATCTTCAACATGACCCGCAACGTCATCGGCGGCATGCGCGACCGGAGCTACGGCCGGATCATCAACATCAGCTCGATCAACGGCCAGAAGGGACAGATCGGCCAGACCAACTATTCGGCGGCCAAGGCGGGGATGATTGGTTTCACCAAGGCCCTGGCGCAGGAAAACGCGAAGAAGGGCATCACGGTCAACGCCATCGCCCCCGGCTATATCGACACCGAGATGGTCTCCTCCGTGCCGAAGGAAGTGCTGGACCAGATCGTCGGCGGCATCCCGGTGGGCCGGCTTGGCATGGCGGATGAGATCGCCCGGTGCGTCGCCTTCCTCGCTGCGGAGGACGCCGGCTTCATCACCGGCGCGACCCTCACCGTGAACGGGGGTCAATACATCGCCGGCTGAGCGCCGGAGACCGCCGCGAGAGGGTCCCAAATCAGCCGCTATCCCTTGGCACTTCGCATGACATGGCGTCGGCATGCGGGCTCCACAGGCGAGCACTTGGCTTGGCCGCGGCGCTGGGCGTGGTCGGCGCCCTCGGGCTCGCCCTCCCGACCGAAGGCGCCACGCCCGACTGGCTGCGCAAGGCGTTCACGGCTCATCTGCTCGGGCACGGCAAGGCGCCGAAAGTGGCGCGCTACGAGATGGATTCGGGGGGCGGCTTCGTGCTCGACCGCTCGACCGACCACCCACTGATCCGGTTCGACAACGATCCGGAGGTCTGGTCGCTCACCGTCTCCCGCGGCCCTCGCGGGGACCTGATCTACTGGAACGACCTGAGGCAGCCGCTGCTGCGTGTCACCAAGTTCGGCGGCGTGACCCTCTACACGGCGCGGCGGCCCGAGGGCGCCGCGGCGTCGATGTCGGGTTCGGCCCAGCCGATCCGCCTTCGGTCAGTCGGTGTCGTCGGCCTCGCGCGCGCCCTGTTCGAGGCATCCTCCCGCTCCACCCGAGCAGCCCAGCATCTGGTCGCCTACGAGGCGCCCAACGCAAATCGGGGGAACGACGGGCTGATCGCGGACGCCGCCCTGATCAGCAGCGAAGCGATGGCGGGCCTTGCCGCCCGGCCCGGAGGGCGCGCGCTGATCAGCCGGATCTCCCACGTCTATCTGCATCCGGGCCGCGAGCCGGCGGTCTGGGTGCGCGACGGGGTGCTGATGATCAGCATCACGCCGGCGGAAGGTCTGGCCGGACGACCCTCCTCCATGCGGATCCAGCAGGCGCTGGGCGCCCACACCGCCGCCGTCTACGTCGGCCTCAGCCCCTGAACGCGTCCTTCGCCGCGCGGATGCGGGCGAACGCCTCGGCCGGCGAGCCGGCGTCGGGCGCGAGCAGGGGCGCGCGGAGGAAGGGATTGGTGGCGCGCTCCAAGCCGATCGTGGTGGGCACGGTTGGCTCGCCCCGGGCGCGTGCGGCGAAGACCGCCTCGGCCCGCCGCGCGAGGGCAGGTTCGGAGTCCACGCTGAGCGCAAAGCGGGCGTTCGAGGCCGTATACTCGTGTGCGCAGTAGACCGTGGTGTCCTCGGGCAGCGCCGCAAGCCGCTGGAGGCTCGACCACATCTGCGCCGGCTGGCCTTCGAAGAGGCGCCCGCATCCCAGGGCGAACAGGGTGTCCCCCACGAAGGCGATGTGATCGGCAGCATCGAAATAGGCGATGTGACCGAGGGTGTGGCCGCCGCAGGCGATCACTTCAAGGCGCGTCTCGCCCAGGTCGACCACGTCGCCGTCTTCGACCGCGCGGTCGAGCGGTGCGATGCGGCGCACCTCGACAGGGCCGACGATCGTCGCTCCGGTCGCCTGCTGCAGCTCGGCGTTCCCGCCTGCGTGATCGGCGTGCCAGTGAGTGTTGAGGATGAGGTCAAGCTTCCAGCCCGCGGCGTCGAGCTGCGCCTTGATCGCGGCCGCGTCGGGCGTGTCGATGCAGGCGGTGCGGCCGGTCGCTTCGTCGCGCACCAGGTATCCGTAGTTGTCGGCAAGGCAGGGGAACTGCCGGACGGTCAGGCTCATGGACATCTCTCCGCAGGCTCGCTGGCAGGTATCATCCGGCGCTCGCCTCGGGTAGGCTAGGTAGGCAAGCGGGGCGCCCGCCGCGAGGATCCAACTGCATGCGCCAGAGCGTGCTCGAGCTGCGCGAGTTCTACGCATCCCCCCTCGGCCAGGTCGCGCGCCGGATGGTCTCGCGCAAGATCCTCGAGGCTTGGCAGGACGCCGCCGGACTGGACCTGCTCACCCTGGGCTATGCGACCCCCTTCGTCGATGGTCTCGACCGCTTTGCCCGCCGGACCGTAGCGGCGATGCCGGGGGCGCAGGGGGTGGAGGCCTGGCCGTCGCTCGAACCGAACCGCGCGTGTCTCGTCGACGAGACGGCGCTGCCGTTTCCCAACGCCTCCTTCGATCGCATCCTGATCGTCCACGGGCTCGAGGAGAGTGAAAATCCGCTGCGGCTGCTGGTGGAAGCCTCCCGCGTGCTCTCGCCGGCCGGACGGATGATCGTCGCGGTGACGGCAAGGCGCGGACTCTGGGCCAACGCCGAGCACAGCCCCTATGGCCATGGTCGGCCGTTCAGCCGCCGCCAGCTGGAAGCGCTCGTCCGGGAGGCCGAACTGGAGCCCCTGGGCTGGACGCGTGCGCTCTATGCGCCGCCGCTGACGTGGGCGGCGCGCTGGGCGGACGGGTTCGAGCAGGCGGGGCCCGTCCTGTGGTCGAGCTTCGCCGGCGTCATTCTGATCGAGGCGGCCAAGCAGACCTTCGCCCTGCGGCCCCGCGGCCGGCTGGTCCGGGCGCCGGTGCGGGTGCGGCCCGTCTTCGCCCCGACGCCGGCTCCAATCGGGCGTTGGTCCGCCGGAACGAGCCGGCTAGTTCCGCACAAGCAGGAAGAGCGCTGACTCGGCCCTGAGATTCTCGACCGCGCGCGCCGGATCGATCGCCCTGGCGGGGCGTCCGTTGGCGAAGGCGAAGCAGGCCTCGATGCGCAGGCCCATGTCGAGCGTCAGCTCCACGAAGTCCCGGATCGTGCAGAGGTGGATGTTCGGAGTCGACCACCAGGGCTCGGGCAGGGCGCCCGTGACCGGCATCCGGCCGTGGGACAAGAGGTCCAGGCGCACCCGCCAGTGCCCGAAGTTCGGCAGGGACACGATCGCGCGATCGCCGATGCGCAGCAGCTCGCCCAGCACCCGGCGCGGGTTGATCACCGCCTGGAGCGTCTGGGACAGGATCACATAGTCGAAGGCGGCGGAGGGAAAGTCGGCCAGGTCGCGGTCGGCGTCTCCCTGCATCACCGAGAGACCGCGCGCGAGGCAGGCCGATACGCCTTCGGGGCTGATCTCCAGGCCGCGCCCGTCGGCGCGGGCCTCCCGAGCCAGCAGCTCCAGCAGATCGCCCTCGCCGCACCCCACGTCGAGGATCCGGGCCTGCGGCCGCACCAGCTGCAGGATGGCGCGGAAGTCCTGGCGAACCTTCTGTTCCGATCTCACCGCGCGACGCGCTCCAGCGCCGCCGACTGCAGAAAGCCGTCGATCGCGTCCCGCAGCACCGGCTCCTCCAGCAGGAAGGCGTCGTGACCCTTGTCGCTTTCGATTTCCAGGAAGCTGGTGCGCGCGCCGGCCGCGTTGAGCGCGCGCACGATCGCGCGGCTCTCAGTGGTCGGATAGAGCCAGTCGGAGGTGAAGGAGAAGACGCAGAAGCGCACGTCGCGCGCGCGGCGGAACGCTTCGGCCAGGCCCCCCTCGCGACCCGCGCCGAGGTCGAAATAGTCCATGGCCCGGGTGATATAGAGATAGGAATTGGCGTCGAAGCGGTCGACGAAGGTCGCGCCCTGATGGCGCAGATAGCTCTCCACCTGGAAGTCGGCGTCGAACCCCCACGACAGGCCGTCGCGCTGCAGCTCCCGCCCGAACTTGCGGTGCAGGGCCGGTTCCGAGAGATAGGTGATGTGCGCGGCCATCCGCGCGACGGCCAACCCCTTCTCCGGCCGCACCCCCTGGGCCGCATAGTCGCCGTCTCGCCAGTTGGGATCGGCCATGATCGCCTGGCGTCCGACCTCGTGGAAGGCGATGTTCTGCGCCGAGTGTCGCGCCGCCGAGGCGACGCACACCGCCGAGAACACTCGCTCGGGGAAATCCGCGGCCCACTGGAGGACCTGCATGCCTCCCATCGATCCGCCGACGACAGCGAACAGGGTCTCGACGCCCAGGGCCTCCACGAGCATGGCCTGGGCGCGCACCATGTCGCCGATGGTGATGAAGGGGAACTTCAATCCGAACGGCCGCCCCGTCGCAGGATCGATCGACGACGGGCCGGACGAGCCCATGCAGCCGCCGACCACATTGGCGCATATGATGAAGTGGCGCGCCGGGTCGATCGGACGTCCTGGCCCCACCATGGTCGTCCACCATGGCCGCCGGCCGTTGGGTGGGCTGGCGGCCACATATTGGTCCAGGGTCAAGGCGTGGCAGATCAGGACGGCGTTGGAGCGCGCCGCGTCCAGCCGACCGCTGGTGGTGTAGGCAATCTCCAGGCCTTCGATGACGCCCCCGGAGTCGAGTCGCAGGGGCGTGTCGGGGCCGAAGCGCATGACCTCCGAGCGGGGGGCGCCGTCCAGATCGAGGCTCGAGGTGTCGTCCATGGTCAAGCGGCGGCAGGAGCGGGATCGCGTCGCCGCTGTCAACCTCGTCTGGACATGGGCCGAAAATGAAGCGGCCCGGCCGAGCGATGCGCTCGTGCCGGGCCATGTCTCCCGCCTTCAGTCGGGGGGGGCGAAACAGCAGGCCGGGAGACGCCTGTGAAAATGGGTGTCCCGCGCGTCGGTTCCAAGTGAATTCGAAGAAATGATCGCTTTGG
This sequence comes from Caulobacteraceae bacterium, assembly GCA_036276055.1. Lineage (GTDB taxonomy): Bacteria > Pseudomonadota > Alphaproteobacteria > Caulobacterales > Caulobacteraceae > Acaudatibacter. The sequence continues at coordinate 160,129 of DATBEN010000189.1, read as the reverse complement.
GCCACGCAGGCGCGGTTCCGGAGGAACTGGCCTTCCGCCCTTCCGTTTGCTCGACGCATCGGCTTGGTGGGCGGGCAGCGTCGGGGGTATCTCTTCGTTTGCGCCCCTGACGCGTCAGCGCGGGAAGGATCGATCATGACAACGCCCTCCTCGGACGTGGCTTCGCGCCAGTCCGCCTCACCCGCCGATTCCAAGGCGAACCTCGATCATCTGGCGATCAACACCATCCGCACCCTCGCCATCGACGCCGTCGAAAAGGCCGACTCCGGCCACGCCGGCTTGCCAATGGGCATGGCCCCCGTCGCCTACACGCTCTGGAAGCGCTTCCTGCGCTACGATCCGGCCGATCCGCACTGGCCCAACCGCGACCGCTTCGTTCTCTCCGCCGGTCACGGTTCGATGCTCCTCTACGCTCTGCTTTGCCTGGCCCAGGTGCAGAGGACCGACAAGGAGGGCCGACCGCTCGGCCAGCCTGCGGTCAGCCTCGACGACATCAAGACCTTCCGGCAGCTCGGCAGTGTCTGCGCCGGCCACCCCGAGCATGGCCTCACCACAGGGGTGGAGACGACCACAGGCCCCCTCGGGCAGGGCGCCGGCAACAGCGTCGGCATGGCCATTGCGGGCCTCTGGCTCGCCACCCGGTACAACCGGCCCGGGCGCAAGTTGTTCGACTACGACGTCTACGCCCTGTGCAGCGACGGGGACATGATGGAAGGCGTCGCCAGTGAGGTGGCTTCGGTCGCGGGGCACCTGCGGCTCTCCAACCTCTGCTGGATCTACGACGACAACACCGTCACGATCGAGGGCCACACCGAGCTGGCCTTCAGCGAGGACATCGCCGAGCGCTTCCGCGGCTATGGTTGGTCGACCCTGCGCGTGGACGACGCCAACGACTGCGAAGCCATTGCCCGCGCCATCGATACGTTCAAAGCGACCGATGACCGTCCCACCCTGATCGTCGTCAAGAGCGTGATCGGCTACGGCTCGCCGAACCGGCAGGGCACGTCGAAGATCCACAGCGATCCCCTTGGCCCCGAGGAAATCAAGCTGACCAAGGCGGCCTATGGCTGGCCTGAGGACGCGCAGTTCCTGGTCCCTGATGGGGTCTACGACCACTTCGCCGGCGCCCTGCGCGAGCGAGGCGGCAAGCTGCGCGCGAGCTGGCAGGCGACGTTCGACGCCTATGCCGGCGAGCACGCCGTGGAGGCGGACGACCTGAAGACCATGTGGGCTGGCCGCCTGCCGGAGGGCTGGGACGCCGATATCCCGTCGTTCGCCGCAGACCCAAAGGGGATCGCGACACGCGATGCGTCCGCCAAGGTGCTCAACGCCATCGCGCCGCACTATCCCTGGCTGCTTGGCGGGGCGGCGGACCTTGCGCCGTCCACCAAGACCCATCTGAATTTCGCAGATGCAGGCGACCTGGAGTTCCGCACCTACGGCGGCCGGAACATGCACTTCGGCGTCCGCGAACACGCCATGGGCGCGATCGCCAACGGCCTTGTGCTGTCGAAGCTTCGGCCCTTCACCGCGACCTTCCTGATCTTCAGCGACTACATGCGTCCGCCCATGCGGCTCGCGGCTCTGATGGAAGTCCCGACGGTGTTCGCCTTCACCCATGACTCAATCGGGTTGGGGCAGGACGGACCCACGCACCAGTCGATCGAACAGCTTGCCGGCCTGCGCGCCATTCCCGGCATGCGCCTGTTCCGCCCGGCCGATGCCAACGAGACGGCCGAGGCCTGGCGCGCGATCCTCTCGGAGACGGAGAAACCCTGCATCCTGGTGCTGACGCGCCAGGCCCTGCCCATCCTGGACCGCAACCGGTACGCCTCCGCCGCCGGTGTGGCGCGCGGCGCCTATGTGCTTGCCGGCGATCCGGCGGAGACGCCGCAGGTGATCCTGATGGCCACGGGCTCCGAGGTCTCCCTCGCTGTCGAGGCCTTCGAGCGGCTGACCAAGGAGGGCGTGAAGGCGCGCGTCGTCTCGATGCCGTCGTGGGACCTGTTCGAGGAACAGGACAAAGGGTATCGGGACGCCATCCTTCCCCCAAGCGTCACCGCAAGGGTCTCCGTCGAGGCCGCCGCGGCGTTGGGGTGGGATCGCTATGCGGGCCGCCCAGGGGAAATCATCGCGATGCACAGCTTTGGCGCCTCTGCGCCGATTGGCCCGGTGATGAAGAAATTCGGCTTCACGGCCGACCATGTTTATGAGGCGGCCCGCCGCCAGATCGAGGGCGTAAAGCAATGACCAATCCCCTGAAGTCCCTGGGCGAAAGCGGTCAGGCTCCCTGGCTCGACTACCTGCACCGCAACATCCTGGAAAACGGCGAGCTCGAGCGCCGCATCCGCGAGGACGGCCTGCGCGGCCTCACCTCCAATCCGGCGATCTTCGAGAAGGCGATCGGCGAAGGCGACGCTTACGATGACGTGCTCGGCAAGCTGATGGCCAAGGGCGACGCCGGCGTCGTCGACCTGTACGAACACCTGGCCATCGCCGACATCCAGCGCGCCGCCGACATCCTGCGGCCGGTGTGGGACGAGAAGAAGGGCGCGGACGGCTTCGTCAGCCTCGAGGTCTCGCCCTACCTGGCCATGGATACCGAAGGCACGCTCGCCGAAGCGCGGCGGCTGTGGCGGACGGTCGACCGGCCCAACCTGATGATCAAGGTGCCGGGGACCAAGCCGGGCGTGCCGGCCATCCGCCAGCTGATCTCCGAAGGGGTGAACGTCAACATCACCCTGCTATTCGGCATCGACGCCTATCTGAGCGTGGCCGAAGCCTACATCGCAGGCCTCGAGGCGATGAAGGCGGCAGGGGGCGACGTCTCCAAGGTCCATAGCGTCGCCAGCTTCTTCGTCAGCCGCATCGACACGGCGATCGACGCGAAGATCGACGCGCGGCTGAAGTCTGCCACCGGGGAGGACGCTTCCGCGCTCCGGTCCGTGCGGGGCAAGGTCGCGATCGCGAACGCCAAGATGGCCTATCAGCGGTATCTCGAGATGGTCGGCCAGCCGCGCTGGAAGGCGCTCGCCGACGCCGGCGCCTGGCCCCAGCGCCTGCTGTGGGCGTCCACGGGAACCAAGGACCCCTCTTATCCGGATGTCCTTTACGTCGACTCCCTCATCGGGCCTGACACCGTCAACACCATGCCGCCCGCGACCATGGACGCCTTCCGCGATCACGGCCGGGTCGAGCCCACGCTCGCGCGCGACGTCGAGGGAGCCCGCCGCGTGCTCGACGAGGCTCGCCGGCTAGACCTCGACCTGGACGGGGTCACCGATCACCTCGTGCAGGACGGCGTCGACAAATTCGCCGAGGCGTTCGACAAGCTTCTTGGCGCGGTGGCGGGCAAGCGACAGAAGATCCTCGGCCGCCACCTCGACGCGCAATGGATCAGGGCCGCTGGCCTGGACTCCGACATGAGCGCGGAGCTGGACCGCGCCGCCCGCGAGGGCTGGACGCGGCGCCTGTGGCGCAAGGATCCCAGCCTCTGGCCCGGCGGCGACGCCGACAAGTGGCTGGGTTGGCTGGACGCCGGCCAGGGGCGCTTGGTCGACCTTCCGGTGCTCGAAGGCCTGGGCGCCGACGTGAAGAAGCGAGGGCTGTCCCATGCCGTCCTGCTCGGCATGGGCGGATCGAGCCTCGGTCCCGAGGTGCTGGCCGAGACCTTCGGGTCCGCGCCGGGCCATCCCGAGCTGATCGTCCTCGACTCCACCGATCCCGCCCAGGTGCGCCGCGTGGCGGGGATGGTCGACCCGGCCCGGACCCTGTTCATCGTCTCAAGCAAGTCCGGCTCCACGCTCGAACCCGATGTCCTGCACAGCTTCTTCTTCGACCTCGTCGAGAAGGCTGTGGGCCAGGGGAAAGCCGGCGACCACTTCATCGCCGTCACGGATCCCGGCTCGAAGCTGGAGACGACGGCGAGGGCCCAGGGGTTCTGGCGCGTCTTCCATGGAGAGCCGACGATCGGCGGCCGCTACTCGGTCCTCTCGAACTTCGGGATGGTTCCGGCCGCGGTGATCGGCCTGAATGTACGGCGCATCTTCGAGACCCTCGGGCCGATGGTGCGGGCGTGCGGGCCGGGCGCGCCGCCCCGATCGAATCCGGGGTTCCAGCTCGGCGCCCTGCTTGGGGCCGGCGCGAACAACGGTCGCGACAAGGTCAGCCTGATCGTCTCCGAGCCGATCGGCTATCTCGGCGCGTGGCTCGAGCAGCTCATCGCCGAATCCACCGGCAAGCAGGGCAAGGGCCTGATCCCGATCGACCTGGAGCCGCTCGGCTCGCCGGCGGTTTACGGACCGGACCGGGTGTTCGCCTACGTCCGCCTCGAGGGCCATGACGATCCGGCGCGGGACACCACGGTGCGGGCGCTCGAGGAGGCCGGCCAGCCGGTCGCGCGCATCACCCTGGCCAGCAAGGAGATGATCTTCCAGGAGTTCTTCCGCTGGGAGGTGGCGATCGCCGTGGCCGGCGCGGTGATCGGGATCGACCCGTTCGACCAGCCGGACGTGGAGGCCAGCAAGGTCAAGACGCGGGCCCTCACGGCCGCCTATGAGCGCACGGGGGAGATGCCCGCCGATCGCCCGATCCTCAGCGAAGGGCCTCTGAGCGTCTACGCCGACGCGGCCAATTCGGCCGACCTTGGCAAGGCGGACAACCTCGAGGAGTTGCTGCGCGCGCACCTCTCGCGCGCCGGCGAGGGCGATTATTTCGCCCTCCTGGCCTACGTCGACCGCAACCCCGCCCATGCCGAACTGTTGCAGGACGTGCGCCGCCAGGTCCGCGACCATCGCAAGGTCGCCACAGTCATGGAATTCGGTCCGCGGTTCCTCCACTCGACGGGCCAGGCCTACAAGGGCGGTCCCAACAGCGGCGTCTTCCTGCAGATCACCGGCAACGGCGCGCCGGAGACGCCGATCCCGGGCCGGAAGATGAGCTTCGGGATCGTGGAGGCGGCGGAGGCGCGCGGGGACTTCGAAGTCCTCGGCGAACGCAAGCGGCGGGTGGTGCGGATCGATCTCGGCGACGATGTCGAGGGCGGACTGCACCATCTGGCGAAGGCGGTCGAGCGCGCCCTCGCCTGAACCGTCCAAGGACTGGAGCGCAGCGTCCAACAGGGCGTTTGCGCTGCAGCTTCTTGTAGTCATGACCTTGGCGCGGGAGCGGATCGCATGCAGCTTGGCGTGATCGGTTTGGGTCGGATGGGCGGCAATATCGCCCGCCGGCTGATGCGTGACGGCCATCAGTGCGTCGTCTGGGATCAGGCGAAGGCGGCCGTCGACGGCCTCGCCAAGGACGGCGCGGCCGGAGCAGGCGATCCCCGTGACCTCGTGGCGAAACTCGACAAGCCGCGGGCGGTCTGGGTCATGCTCCCCGCGGGCGCGGTCACCGATCAGATGATCGAGCAGCTCTCGGGACTGCTCGAGCCGGGCGATGTGATCATCGACGGCGGCAACACCTTCTATCGGGACGACATGCGGCGTGCGAAGGCGCTGCAGGCGAAACAGCTGCACTATGTCGACGTGGGCACTTCAGGCGGCGTGTGGGGCCTGGAGCGCGGCTACTGCATGATGATCGGCGGCGACGATGCGGTGGTCCGCCGCCTTGATCCGATCTTCAAGACACTCGCCCCCGGACCGGGCGAGATCCCGCGCACCGAGCGGTCCTCCAACGCCGATCCGAGGGCCGAAAACGGCTATATCCACGCTGGGCCCGTCGGCGCCGGCCACTTCGTCAAGATGGTCCACAACGGCATCGAATACGGACTCATGCAGGCCTACGCCGAGGGTTTCGACATCCTCAGGGGCAAGGGCGGCGCGGAGCTGCCGGAGCCGGATCGGTTCGACCTCAACCTGCCCGACATCGCCGAGGTGTGGCGCAGGGGCAGCGTGATCTCCTCCTGGTTGCTCGACCTGACGGCGCAGGCGCTCGCCAACGATGGGAAGCTGGAGAAGTTCGGCGGGCAGGTCGCCGACAGCGGCGAAGGCCGCTGGACGGTGGACGCCGCAGTGGAAGAGGCGGTGCCGGCGCATGTCCTGACCGCCGCGCTGTTCGCGCGGTTCCGCTCGCGGGAGGGCAACACCTTCGGGGAGAAGATGCTGTCGGCGATGCGCTTCGGCTTCGGAGGCCACGTCGAGCAGACGGCGAGGGACTGAACCATGGCGCAGCTCGCCCCGTCGCCGGCCTGCGTCATGGTGATCTTCGGGATCCGCGGCGACCTCGCCAAACGCCTGCTGGTCCCGGCCCTCTACAACCTCCGCACGTCGCGGCTGCTGGGCGATGGCTTCAAGGTGCTGGGGGTCGATCACGGCGACAGCGACGACCAGACGGTCCGCCAGGACCTCGGCGACTTTCTGCGCGAGCAGGCGTCGTCGAAGGGCAGCGAGATGGGCGAGGCGAAGATCGACGAGGCCTCCTGGTCATGGCTGGCCGACCGGATCAGCTATCATCGCGCCGACTTCGAAGACGAAGGCGCCTATCCCAACATCGCCGAGCGGGTGAAAGCGCTGGGCGGGGGAAACACCCTCTTCTACCTCGCCACGGCCCCGAGGTTCTTCGCCGGGGTGGTCGAGCGGCTCGGCAAGGCGGGACTTCTGGGCGAAAGCGAAGACGCCTTCCGGCGAGTGGTGGTGGAAAAGCCGTTCGGCGATGACCTGAAGAGCGCCAGGGAGCTCAACCGCCGGCTGCTCGCCTGCCTGGCCGAGCGCCAGATCTATCGGATCGACCACTTCCTGGGGAAGGAGACGGTCCGCAACATCATGGTCACCCGGTTCGGCAACGGGGTGTTCGAGCCGCTGTGGAGCCGCCTGCATATCGATTCGGTGCAGATCACCGCGGCGGAGACGGTGGGCGTCGAGGAACGAGGCTCGTTCTATGACAGGACCGGCGCCCTTCGGGACATGACGCCCAACCACCTGCTGGCCCTGCTGGCGATGATGGCGATGGAGCCGCCCAACTCCTTCGACCCCGAGGCGGTGCGCGCCGAGAAGGGTCGCGTGCTCGAGGCGATCCGGCGCTATTCGCCGGAGGAGGCGGCGAAGAAGTCCGTGCGCGGCCAGTACGGCGCCGGGAAGGTCAAGGGGAAGGACGTCGTCGCCTATCGCGCCTCGCCCGACGTCGACCCGAAGAGCGAGACCGAGACCTTCGTGGCCCTTGAGCTCGAGGTGGACAACTGGCGCTGGGCTGGCGTGCCGTTCTACCTGCGCACCGGCAAGTCGATGAGCGCGCGGGACACGCAGATCGCGATCCAGTTCAAGGCGGCGCCCAGGACCCTGTTCCAGGATCTCCCAGAGGGCGCTTCCAAGCCCAACGTCCTTGTGCTGCAGATCCAGCCCGATGAGGGCCTGAGCCTATGCTTCGACGCCAAGCGGCCGGGGCCGGATGTGGAGCTGCAGGAGGTCCAGATGGCCTTCCGCTACGCCGACGTCTTTCCCTCGAAGCCCGCCACTGGCTACGAGACCTTGATCTATGACGTGCTGATCGGAGATCCGACCCTGTTCAACCGGGCCCAGGACGTCGAGGCTGGCTGGTCGGTGGTCACGCCCTTCCTCGAGGCGTGGAAGTCCGGTGGGAAGGTCGAGGCCTACGCCGCCGGCGAGGACGGGCCCTCGGGCGCGACCCACCTGCTGGACAGAAGCGGCCGGACCTGGCGGTCCGTAGGCAGATGACGCCGATCCGGCTGCTGGTCAGCGACGTCGATGGGACCCTGGTCACCCCTGACAAGACCCTGACACCTGCCGCGATCGAGATGGGCCAGGCCATCGCCGCGGCAGGGCTCGCCTTCTGCCTGGTCTCGAGCCGGCCCGCCCGGGGAATGGCCCAGATGGTCGAGGCGATGGACGTGCGCGCGCCCTGCGCCGCCTTCAACGGCGGGCGGATCTTCGACCGGGACGGGCGGACGTTGGAGAGCCACCCGCTGCCGATGGACGCCGCGGATGAGGCGCTGGACCTGATCGCCGGAACGGGCGCGGGCGCCTGGGTGTTCGCCGGCGACGAGTGGCTGCTGATCGATCCCGCGGGCGACGAGGTCTGGCGCGAGCGCCGGACCGTCGGCTTCGAACCGGTCCGCGTGGACGATCTCAAGGCCACGGCAGGGCCGGTCGGCAAGATCGTCGGGGTCTCGGACAATCCGGCCGTGCTCGACCTCTGCCAGGCCCGCGCCGGTCCGGCCCTGGCCGGGCGCGCCAACGTCAGCCGCTCGCAGACCTACTATCTGGATTTCACCCATCCGTCGGCGGACAAGGGGCGCGCGGTCACCGCCCTGGCCCATCGACTTGGCGTTCCGCTCGAGGCGACAGCGGTGATCGGGGACATGGACAACGACTTGCCGATGTTCGCCGTCGCCGGCTTCTCCGTGGCCATGGGGCAGTCCTCGGAGCGGGTGCAGGCGGCCGCCGACGCCGTCACCGCGTCGAACCGGGAGGACGGCTTCGCCCTGGCCGTGCGCGACCTCATCCTGCCGCGGGCTGCGGGATCCTGATGGCGCCGCCGGTCCTCGTGGTCATGGGGGTCTCCGGCTCGGGCAAGACCACCGTCGCCAAACCCCTCGCCGAGGCGCTGGGCTGGGCGTTCGAGGAGGGCGACGACCTGCACCCGGCGGCCAACGTCGCCAAGATGCGCGCGGGCCATCCCCTGGACGACGAGGACCGTAAGCCGTGGCTCGAGGCGATCGGCCGCTGGATCGACGGTCAGGCCGCGAGGGGTGAGCCGGGCGTGATCACCTGCTCGGCTCTCAAGCGCGCCTATCGCGACCAGATCCGCCAGGGCCGGCCGCAGGTGAGGCTGGTGTTTCTCGAAGGGTCGAAGGCCCTGATCGCTGATCGGCTCTCCCACCGCCGCGGCCACTTCATGCCGGCCGCTCTCCTCGACAGCCAGTTCGAAGCCCTCGAAGCGCCGGGCCCGGACGAGCCGGTGATCACGGTCGAGATCGACCAGAGCGTCGAAAGGCAGGTAGAGGCCATCGAGACGGCGCTTGGCCAGAGTTGAGCGCGGGGTCAGATGCCGGCGTACCAGGCGTAGCCCCGATCTTCCCAGAAGCCGCCCTTGCCGCCGGCGATCCGGTCGAGCCGGTCAACCAGCTGGATCCGCATGACGTACTTGGCCTGCTTGTAACCGAGCTGCCGCTCCACGCGGAGGCGCAGCGGCGCGCCATGGGCCACGGAGAGGGGCCGGCCGTTCATCGCATAGGCCAGGATCGTCTGAGGGTGGAAGGCGTCGAAGAAGTCGATGCTCTCGTAGTAGAGGCCGGTTGAATCGCCGGTTCCGCCGAGGTCGTCGGCGCAGCGGAAGACGACGTAGCGGGCCTCGGGCAGGGGCGCGGCCAGCGCCAGCACCCGCGCCAGCTGCACCCCCGTCCACCCGCCGATGGCGCTCCAGCCCTCGACGCAGTCGTGGCGGGTGATCTGGGTGCGCGCCGGCATGGCCTTGAGCTGGTCCAGGGACAGCTGGATCGGTTGGCGCACCAGCCCTTCCACGGCCAGGCGCCAGTCGGCGAAGCCGCCTTCCATGAGGCTCTGGTAGGCCTCGCTCGCGGGCATGACGCTGCCGTTGGTCCTGAAGACCGGGGATAGCTGGGCGACCGAGAACTCCTTGGCGAGGGGCTGGCCGCTGAGCAGCACGCGTTGGGAGGCCTCTGTGAGATCCGCCGCCCTGCCGATCGCGTCCTGGAACCGCGGAGCGTGCGAAAGGCGGTCGCAACCCTCGAGCATGAGGCCGGCCACGCCGGCCGTCGCGGCGCCGATCACGCGCCGGCGGGAAAGGAGCAGACGGCTCATTGGCCACGCTCGCGGGGCAGGGCGTACCGGCCGGTGATCATCGAGCCGATCTCGTTGAACACCCCCGCCAGGAACACCTCCACCACGTGCACGATCACGAACAGGACGATGAGGCTGGCGCAGATGAAGTGAATGGAGCGCGCCGACGGACGTCCGCCCAGCACGGTCGTCAACCACGGCGCGAAGGCGTCGACGCCCGGCGACATGGCGAGACCGGTGATGACCATGCCCGGCAGGAGCACGAAGACCACCGCCAGATACGCGAGCTTCTGGAGCACGTTGTAGCGCTTCGCCGCCTCGCCCGTGGGATGGCGCAGGCGGATGTGGTCCACCACGCTGGCTAGGAGGCTCCTGGGGGACAGCTCCCGCGGCGTGGGCGCGAGGTCGCGCCGGAAATGCCCGTTGAGGGCGCCGGCCACGAGATAGATAAGGCCGTTGGCGACCAGGATCCAGGCGAGGAAGAAGTGCCATCGCCGCCCGGTCGCGAGATCCTGCCAGCTGGGCAGGGTCGCCCACATCGGGAAGCCGCGCACCAGGGGCCCGCCCGCCGGCCCGGGCGAGACGCCGAAGACACCCGTAGTGTCGAAGTCGAGGCCGCCGATGCGCAGGCCTCCTCGCACGCCCATGGGCGTGGCGTGGGCGGTCGCCTGCAACCATGCGTGATCGAAATCCGCTCCGTAGGAACCCCAATAGAGTCGCGGGTGCGCGTTGAAGATCTGCAACCCGCTCATGAGAAGCAGGGCCACCGCCAGGAGGTTGATCCAGTGGGTGAGCCTGACAACCAGGGAGTGTCGGCGGACCACCTTGCGCAGGGGGCGCGGCTGTTGTGGACGGCTCGCGGCAGGCGTCTCGATCGTCTCGGTGGTCACTGCTGGTCCGTCTCCGTGCCTGTCCTGCCCGAGATTGTGGCGCCTCGGGAGATGGCATCAGGCGCGCGTCTCGGAGGCGACACCGATCAATTCGCGAGGCGTCACACGAAGGTTACGGGGCCCTGGCAACCTACAAAGAGTAAGAAGCTTATCGCCCGCGGACGGGGGCGGGTCGGAGGATCGATCCCCTATGATCAGTACGATCTACGTCGAGCCCCTGGCTGATGGATGGGCTGTCCGCCAGGACGAGGTCGATAACCCCCAGGTTTTTACCAGCGGCGCGAAGGCCGAGGACGCCGCCCTCCGACTCGCCGAACGGTTGGCTCGCGCGGGGAAGCCATCCGAAGTGGTCGTCTATCTGCGGAACGGAGCCATGGCCGGCCGTTTCGCCTGCCCGGCCGTGGAGCCGCGCGCCTAATCAGGAGAAGCGCGCGCCCAGCTGCGAGAGGCCCTGATCGATCAGGGGATCGCTGGAGGCGCCGGCGATGCGGGCGGCAAGAACCGCCTCGGTGGCCTGCGCCGCCAGTTCGGCGGCGGCGGCCTTCACCTCGCTGGCGGCTTGCGCCTCGGCTAGGGCGATCTTGCGCTCGGCCAGCACGCCGCGTCGACGGATGTCCTCCTCCAGGCGAGCCGCCGATTCCTTGCGCAGCCGTTCGGCGTCGGCCTGGGCCGCCGCCATCAGCTCGGCTGCGGCGCGCTCGGTTTCCGCCCGCTGGGTCTGGATCTGGGCGAGGAGATCCTGCGCCTCCTGGCGCAGGCGGGCGGCTTCGGCCAGCTGGGCCTTGACCCGGTCGCCTGTGCTGTCGAGCGCCTTGCCAAGCAGGGCAGGGGCTTTGGCGTACCAGAGCACGGCCAGCAGGACCAGGAGGGCGATGAAGGCCCAGAAGTGGGCGTCCTGGGGATTGGTGAGAACCGAAGGCATGGGCACCGTCCCTAGGCCTGCGCCGCGTCGAGCGCGCGCTCGACATCTTCGCGCGCGGCCTGCGCGCCGGTCAGCTTGACGACCATGGCCTGGGCGGCATCCGCGGCGATCGCCCGCACGTGGCCCATGGCCTGGGCGCGCGCTTCGCCGATCCTCGCCTCGGCCACCGAGAGGACCTGGGCGAGACGCGCCTCCTCCTCCGCCTGGCGCGCCGCCGCGAGGGCCTTGGCCTCCGCGGCCGCTTTGGCGGCCACCTTGTGGGCCCTGGCCCGGGCCTGGGCCATCTCGGCCGCGGCGGCGTCCATGTCCGCCTTGGCCGCGTCCCGCAGCTTGCGGGCGTCGCCGATGTCGCCGGCGATCTTGTCCTCGCGGTCGCCGATGGTGTCGGCGACCCGCGGCACGAACACGCGCGCAAACAGCACGTACAGGACCGCGAAGATCACCAGAGCCCAGACGATCTGTCCGGGCCACATGGAGATATCGAACTGAGGCAAGCCGCCGGCCCCCTCAGCGCCGGGAGCGGCTGCCTGCGCGTGCGCGGGATCGACCATGGGCTGACGAGTGGTCCCTTAGACCTTCACGAAGAGGATGACGAAGCCCATCACGAGCCCGAAGATGCCCATGGACTCGGCGAGCGCCATGCCCAGGAACAGCCACACGCGCTCACTGGCGGCGGCGGCGGGGTTGCGCATGGCGGCTTGCAGGTAGTTGCCGAACAGGATGCCGAGGCCAGCGCCGGCGCCGATCAGGCCGGTCATCGCCAGGCCCGCGCCGATGTACTTCGCAGCAGTCTGATCCATTTTCCTATGGGTCCTTGTTGAAGGGTCTGAAAAGACGTGAGGGCTCTAGTGCCCGTGATCGAGGTTGACGACCTCGTTGAGGTACACGCAGGCCAGCGCCGCGAAGACGAAGGCCTGCAGAAACGCGACGACGAACTCGAGGGTGGTGAGCGCCACGATCATCAGAAACGAGACGCCGGAGCCCGCGAATCCCAGCTTGGCGATGCCCGCGCCTTCGATACCGAAGACGCCCAGGCCGATGACGAAGCTGGCAAACATGTAGGTCACGACGTGGCCGCCCAGCAGGTTGCCAAAAAGGCGCATCGCCAGGGTGAGGGGGCGGACCAGGAAGGAGATGATCTCGATCGGCATGACCAGCAGGGCCATCGGAAGGGGCATGCCCGAGGGCATGAACAGCTTGAAGAAGCCGAACCCGTTGCGAATGAAGCCGACGACGATGACCGTCAGGAAGGTCATCAGCGCCAGGGCGGTCGTCACCGCCAGCTGGGCGGTGACCGCGAAGCCCCCAGGCATGAGGCCCAGGATGTTCAGGGCGGCGATGAACAGGAAAAGGGTGAGGATGAACGGCAAGAACGGCCTGCCGCGGTCGCCGATGATTCCACCCGTCATCGTCGTATCGACCATGCCGTAGACCATCTCCGCGAGAGCCTGCATCCGGCCGGGCACGATCTGACGCTTGGCAGCGACGAAGAAGAACAGGCTGAGGATGCCCGCGGCGATCAGCATGAACAGCACGGAATTGGTGATGGACAGGTCCAGCTGGCCGATGACCGGAACCGGAATCGGGTTCACGGGCACGACCTTGTGGACCAGGAACTGTTCCATCGGATCGATAGCGGCCATCGTCTTCTAGCTCGGCTTCCCGCGTCCGTTACCGGTCATCGTCACGTCAATCTTCGTCGTCCGCCTCTGGCGCCGGAGGCGCTGGAGGGGTGGTGTTCTGGGCCCGGGCGCTCATCCGGGTGGCTGTCCGGATCGTCGTGACGAGCGCCAACGCCGTTCCGATCAGCAGGCCGCCCACGACGCCGAAGGGGCCGGTGTGGGCGAAGCGATCCAGGAGCCAGCCCAGACCAACCCCACCGAGCACGCCGCCGAGCATCTGGCCAAGCAGGCGATAGCCGTCTGCGGCCCCAGATCCCATTCCCGTTCGCGGCTTGCGCCGGTCGGCGTCGAACGCCGCCAAGCGTTCATCGAGCCGCCCGATCGGGTCGGGACCAGGGTCGTGGGACTTGGGCATGAACGACGAAGGCCTTGGCTGACCTTTGGCGTCCCGCCGAGGCCCGGTCAGGTCGGCGCGGAACCTATAGAGGCCGCCATCGCAGGTCAAGACTGTGTGATCGGCCAGTAACTTACTGAAATAATGTTGGTTTTCGGGCGTCGACCGATCTCCGCCTGATCCTCGCCGCCCGCGACCGTGCGCCACGCCCGCCAGGCCGCTAACTCGCCGCCAGCACCTCCGCCTGCCGCAGGTCGACCGAGACCAGTTGCGAGACGCCGCGCTCGCGCATGGTCACGCCGAACAGCCGGTCCATCCGCGACATGGTGAGGGGATTGTGGGTGATGGCCAGGAACCGCGTCGCCGCGCGTTGGCGCATCGCATCCAGCAGGTTGCAGAACCGCTCGACATTGGCGTCGTCCAGTGGCGCGTCGACTTCGTCGAGCACGCAGATCGGCGCGGGCGCACAGAGGAAGACCGCGAAGATCAGGGCCGCGGCGGTGAGAGCCTGTTCGCCGCCGCTCATCAGGCTCATCGTCGACATGCGCTTGCCCGGTGGGCACGCATAGATCTCCAGGCCCGACTCCAGCGGATCGTCCGACTCCACCAGCCGAAGCTCGGCCGAACCTCCCTCGAAGAGGGTGGTGAAGAGGTCGCGGAAGTTGGCGTCGATCACCTCGAACGCCGCGATGAGGCGTTCGCGACCCTCGGCGTTGAGCTCCTCGATGGCCTGGCGCAGGCGGGCGAGTGCCGCAGCGAGGTCGTCGCGCTCCGCGCCCAGGCCTGCCAGACGCGCGTCAAGCTCGGCCGATTCTTCCTCCGCACGCAGGTTCACCGCGCCAAGGGCCTGCAGGTCCCGTTCCAGCGCCGCGAGGTGGGCTTCCATCGCCGAGGTCCCCGCTGGCAGGGCCACCGCGTCCTCGGCGAGGCTGCGGGCCAGGGCCTCCGGCTCGAGACCGGTGGCCTCGGTCAGGGCGGTCTTCAGCGAGGCGAGGTTCGCCGCAGCGGCCTCGAGCCGGGCCTCGGTCCCGGCGCGGGTCTCGCGCGCATCGGCGGCGCGGGCGTCGGCCTGCCGCGCCGCGCGCTCGGCCGCGACCCTGGCGGCTTCGGCGGCGGCGAGGGCCTCGGCGGCTTCCGCCTGCCGGGTCTGAGCCTTGGCCGTCTCGTCGACGACGTCGATCCGGCGCCGCTCCAGCCGTTCGGGCGCCTCGCGGGCGTCGGCCAGGGCGGCGCGGGCGCCCGCCTCCTCGTCGTCCAGCTGGCCCCGCCGCTCGGCAGCCGTCGCCGCGCGGCGGGTCCATTCGCGCGTCTCCCGTTCGAGCTGTTCGAGGCGGCGCTGACGCCCAGTCCGGGCGGCCGTTTCGCGATCGAGGGCCGAACGGGCGGCGAAGGCGGCTTCGCGCGCCGCGCCGGCGGCGCTCCGGGTCTGGGCGAGCTCCTGGCTCAATTCATCGTCGGACCGATCGGCGGGCGCGGCGGCCACCGCAGCCTTCAGAGCGGCGGCTGCTTCATCCCGCTCGGCAGACAGGCACCCGATCGTCTCGTCGAGGGCCGCGGCGCGCGCCTCGCGCCGGGCGGCCTCGCGTTCCAGCGCCTCGAGGGTTTCGCGGGCGCGGACGTGCTGCGCCGCGGCGGGTCCTGGGCGGCTTCGCGCGCCGGCCAGCGCCTTTTCCGCTTCCGCCAGGGTCCGGGCGGCGGCCTCATGGTCGGCCCGCGTCCTGGCCGCCTCCGGCCGCAGCCCGGCGATCTCGGCCTCGAGCGCCGCAAGACGCGCCCGCTGCTCCAGCCGGACCTGAGCGGGCTTGGGCGCTCCCGAGCGGACGGTGAGGCCGTCCCATCGCCAGAGGTCGCCTTCGCGCGAGACGAGCCGAGCGCCGGGCGGCGACAGGCGCGCGAGCCGCGCCCCGTCCTCGCGGGCGACCAGGGCGACATAGGCCAGCCGTGCGGCGAGAGCCGGCGGCGCGTCGATCCTGTCGGCCAAGGGCGTGACGCCCTCCGGCCACACGGGCGAGGTCGCCACGCGCCCACCCCAGAAGGCCGCGGAGGCGGGATCCAGGCCCGCCGAGAGGTCTTCCCCGAGGGCGGCGGCGAGGGCGATCTCGAAGCCGGCCTCGGGCGTCACCTGTTCCAGGACCGGCGCAGCGCCGCCCGCCGCGGGCGTGCGGGTGATCTCGGAAAGGCCGCGGGCCGAGGTCTCGCGCCGCGCCAGGGCGTCCTCGGCCGCGCGGGCGGACTTGCGCAGCTCGCTCTCCGCGTCCGCCGCCTGGCGCCGCGCGATCTCGGCCGCTTCCAGGGCCTCGCGGGCGTCGGCCTCGGCGACACGCGCTGTCTCCACGGCGGCCCGCGCCGGGCCCAGCCTTGGGTCTTCCGCCGGGCCGAGGGCGGCGCGGTCGTTCTGCGCCTGGGCCAGGGCCCGCTCGCTGCGGCCGAGGCGCTCGCGCGCCTCCTGCACCCGCGCGGCGCCAGCGCGCGCTTCGGCCTGCAGAGCGGCGAGCCGGCCCGCCAAGGCCTCGACTTCCCGCATCCGCTGCGCCGCCTCCGCCTCCGCGGCCCAGACGGCCGTCTTCAGGGCCGGCAGACGCTCGGGCGCATCGGCGATCTCCGCGCGCACGCGATCGAGGTCGGCCGTCAGGCGTTGCAAGGCGCCCTGGGCGTCTTCCTGGGTCATCGTCTCGCGACCACGGTCTGAAACCAGGCGCGCCACGTCGCCCGCCAGGCGCTCGGCCTCAGCCCGGGCGGAGGCGAGATCCCGCTCGGCGCGGTCCTGTTCGATCATCAGCCGGCCGAGGATCGCAGCGGCCGCGGCGGCGGCCTCCTTCAGCGGCGGCAGGGCGGCGTCGGCTGCGATCAGGGCGGCGGCGCCCCGCGCCGCCTCCTGAGCGGTGGTCAGGGCCGTACCCACCGCGGCGGCGGCTTCCGCGCGGGCGGCCTGGTGAACGGCGGCGGCTTCCGCCCAGCGGGCGTGCATCAGCGCCGCCTCCACCTTGCGGATCTGGGCCGCCAGCGTCCGGTAGCGGGCCGCCGCCCGCGCCTCACGTCTCAGGCGGCCTTGCTGCGACTCCACCTCCCGGGCCAGGTCGTCGAGCCGCGTGAGGTTCGCCTCGGCCCCCTTCACCCGCAGCTGGGCTTCGTGGCGGCGTCCGTGCAGGCCGGCGACGCCGGCGGCCTCCTCGAGGATCCGCCGGCGGTTCTGCGGCTTGGCCGCGATCAGCTCCGAGATCTGTCCCTGGCGCACCAGGGCCGGGGAATTGGCGCCCGTGGAAGCGTCGGCGAACAGCAGCTGCACGTCGCGCGCGCGCACCTCCGACCCGTTGATGCGGTACGTCGAGCCCGCCCCGCGTTCGATCCGGCGGCTGACCTGGAGCACGGGGTGCGCAGCGTAGGCGGCCGGAGCCGTGCGGTCGGCGTTGTCGAGGGTGATCACGACCTCGGCGTGGTTGCGCGAGACCCGGCCGGACGAGCCGGAGAAGATCACGTCCTCCATGCCCTCGCCCCGCATCGCCTTGGCCGAGGTCGCGCCCATCACCCAGCGCAGGGCTTCCAGCAGGTTGGATTTGCCGCAGCCGTTGGGTCCGATCACCCCCGTGAGACCCGGCTCGACTGGGAACTCGGTGGTTTCGACGAAGGACTTGAAGCCCGACAGGCGCAGGCGCGTGACGTGCAAGGCGGGGTCCTAGCCTTTGCGGCGAGCGCGTTCGGCGCTCTGGATCGCCGCGTCCAGGTCCTTCAGCGTCGGGTCCCCGTTCAGCTTTCGGCCGTTGACGAAGAAGGTCGGGGTGAACTCCACCCCGTGATCCTGCGCGTCCTTGTCGGTCCGCGCCTGGAGGTCCGCCAGGGCCTGGTGGTCGGTCAGGCAGGCGTCAAACTGGGCCGGGGTCATCCCGGCGGCCTTGGCGACCTTCAGCAGGGCCGTGCCGCCGCCCTGGGCGACGCCGGCCTGGTCGGCGAAGATGTCGTCGACGACCTGGAAATATCTGTCCGGCGGGGCGCAGTCGGCGATCATGAAGCCGGCGACGGCGAGTTCGGAATCGCCGGTGATCATTTCATGGAAGACGAAACGGACCTTGCCCGTGTCGATCCACTGTTTCTTGAAGGCGGGGAACACCTCGTTCGCCCACGTCGCGCAGTGAGGACAGCCTACCGACGCGTATTCCACCACCGTCACCGGCGCCTTGGGGGAGCCCAGCGCGTGCTCCGGCGCGGTCGCCGCGGCCGCGCCCGACAAGCTGGCGAGGGCGGCCGCCAATGCGATCCCGGGCGCCCAGTCGAGTGCGGCGTGTCGCGACATACTACAGCTTCGCTCCTTGTGCCCGCGCCACCGCGCCGTCGAGTTCGGGGCCGGTGAGAGCGCCCTGGTAGACGCGGCCGTTGACCACAAAAGTCGGCGTCTGGCGAACGCCTTCGCGCCGCTCGGCCTCACGCCAGCGGGCCTCGATCGCGGCGAGGGCGGCCGGGTCGCGGATACAGGCCTGGAACTGCGCCGGTGTGAGGCCGGCCCGTCCGGCGATCTCCAGCATCGACGGTTCGGGATTGCCGCTGGAGAACATCTGCGACTGCGCGTGAAACATATCGTCCACGACGCTGAAATACTTGTCTTTTCCAGCGCAGTGAGCGGTCAGGAAGCCCGCCGCGGCCAACGCGGTGTCGCCCGTCAGGGCTTCGCGCAGGATCCATCGCACCTTGCCCGTGTCGACATAGCGCGCCTTGAAGGCCGGGAAGACCGCGTTGTTGAAGCTCGCGCAGGCCGGGCAGGCGACCGAAGCGTATTCGATCACGGTCACCGGCGCAGCGGGCGAGCCCATGGCCATGTCCCGTGCGGATGGGGGAGCGGGGTGCGGACGCTGGCAAGCCGCTAGGCACAGGGTCGCGATCATGACGGCCCATCGGGCGGTCGGGCGCATCGGGCGAGGTCCTCGAGCCCCCTTGGCGACTAGAATCGGTCCCACGGATGCGGATCATCCGCCGCTTCGGCGTCTCGCGGCAAGCCGGTGTTCTGACTCAACCCGGGCCCCGGCGCCGGATCGCGCGCCCGAGGCGCGTCAAGGCGGCTCGCAGCGGGCCTTCGGGGACGACGGTCATCTCCTGCGCCAGCGCCCGCTCGGCCGCCGCATCGAGGGGGGCGTCCAGCGGCGGACCGAGCCGCGAGGCCGGGCGCGGGCGCGCCGGCGCGGCGCCTCTGAGCGGGCCCTGGATGATGCGCAGCCGTTCCACCGCCCCCTCGCCGAGGACGAGGTTCACCCGGGCCAGGATGTCGGGGGCCTGGTGCTGGATCAGGGTCGCGGCCGCGCCCTCGACGCGCAGCTCCAGGCTGGCGCCGCCGCCGCCGCGGGGCCTGGTAAGCTTCACCGGCTCGGTGCGCCGGGCCAGGCCCTCCCCGACGATCTCCTTCCAGCGCGCCTTGAGGCCATCGGCCCCCTGGCCGAAGCGCCCTTCGAGCTGCTTCAAAGTCGAGGTGAGCGCCTTGGCGGCCGCCGGGGGCGGACCGGGCGCGGGCCGCGTGCGCAACCGGCCGAGGATCAGCTTAGCCTCGTGGGCGGAGGGGAGCGGACGGGCCATCAAGTCGATATTAGAGCTTCTTCCGCTCCGATTGCATCGGAGCGACGCTCTAACTTTTCGCTTGTCGCGCTTTCTTTTCGGCGAACCAGTTCCCACTTCGCCGGAAAGCGCTTTAGGGCCGCGCATGAGCTTCGTCGCGCCGCTGCGTTCGCGCCTCCTGAAGTGGTATGACGCCCACGCCCGCACTCTGCCGTGGCGCGCGCGGCGGGGCGAGCGCGCCGACCCTTATCGAGTGTGGCTGTCGGAGGTGATGCTCCAGCAGACCACCACGGTCCACGCCGCCCCCTATTTCGAGGCCTTCCTGCGCCGCTGGCCCACGGTGACCGCGCTGGCGGCGGCCGAGGACGCCGAGGTGATGAGCGCTTGGGCCGGGCTCGGCTACTACGCCCGGGCGCGCAACCTGCTCGCCTGCGCCCGCGCCGTGGCGCACGACCATCCGGGCCGGTTCCCGGATACCGAGGAGGGGCTGCGCGCTCTGCCGGGCCTTGGCCCGTACACGGCCGCCGCCGTGGCGGCGATCGCTTTCGACCGGCCGGCCAATGTGGTGGACGGCAATGTCGAGCGCGTCATGGCTCGCCTCTTCACCGTGGAGGCGCCGCTTCCGGACGCCAAGCCCGAGCTCAGGCGCCTGGCCGCCGGCCTGGTGACGGCCCAGCGACCCGGGGACTGGGCCCAGGCCCTGATGGATCTGGGGGCGGTGGTCTGCCGGCCGAGGTCACCGCTTTGCGAAGCGTGTCCGATAAGCGGCGACTGCCGCGCCTTCGCCGCCGGCGCCCCGGAGGCGTGGCCCCGGCGCAAGGCCAGGGCGGAGCGGCCACGCCGTCACGGCGTCGCCTTCGTCCTGCTTTCCCAGGGCAAGGTGGCGCTGGAGCAGCGGCCGGCCAGCGGCCTCTTGGGTGGAATGCTGGGCCTGCCTACGACCCCCTGGCGGCCCGAGCCGTGGACCCTGGCCGAGGCGCGCCGCGCTGCGCCTGGGGCGACGACCTGGGTGGAGGCCGGCGCGGTGGAGCACGTCTTCACCCACTTCACTCTGCGGCTGACGGTCCTGACCTGCGCTCGGGCCGAGCCGGCCGCGGGCTTTCTCTGGACGCCTGTGGAGAGGGCGAGGAGCGGCCTGCCGACGGTGTTCCGCAAGGCGGTCGACCTCGCGGCGCCGGCGGAGCCTCAGCTCATCTGAGCGCGAATCCGCGCGCGCAGCACGTCGATCGGCTGCAGGCCGCGGTCGGTGCGCACGTGCCAGTAGGTCCAGCCGTTGCAGGCCGGCTGGCTCTCGAGCATGGCCCCCACCTTGTGGATCGATCCGGTCAGCTCGCCGGCCGCGAGGCTGCCATCGGGGCGCACCTTCGCCTGGCGGCGTCCCTTGGGGCACCACAGGACATCGCCCGGGCTGAGCAGTCCCGCCTCGACGATCTGGCCGAACGGCACGCGGGGTTCCGACTTCTTCGATCCGGTCACCTCCAGATCGACCGGCGCGGCGGGCACGACCTGGGAGATCCGCTTGCGGGCCAGCTCGGCGTAGCGCGCCTCGCGCTCGATGCCGACGAACCGGCGCCCCAGCCGACGCGCGGCCGCCCCGGTGGTGCCCACGCCGAAGAACGGGTCGAGGATGACATCGCCCGGCTGGGTCGAGGCGAGGATTACCCGGTGCAGCAGGGCTTCGGGCTTCTGGGTCGGGTGGGCCTTGGCGCCCGTCTCGTCCTTCACCCGCTCCTCGCCCGAACAGATCGGCAGCGACCAGTCCGAGCGCATCTGCAGCTCGTCGTTGGCCATCTTCATGGCGTCGTAGTTGAAGGCGTAGCGCCGCGCCCCGCGCATCTTGGCCGCCCAGATCAGGGTCTCGTGGGCGTTGGAGAACCGGGTGCCCTTGAAGTTCGGCATCGGGTTGGCCTTGCGCCAGACGATGTCGTTGAGGATCCAGAAGCCGTGGTCCTGCACCGCGCGGCCGACCCGGAAGATGTTGTGGTAGCTGCCGATTACCCACAGGGCGCCGTCGTCCTTCAGCACCCGTCGGCAGGCGGAGAGCCAGGCCGTGGTGAAGGCGTCATAGGCCTCGAACGAGGCGAACCGGTCCCAGTCGTCGTCCACCGCATCCACCCGCGAATTGTCGGGGCGCAGGAGTTCACCACCGAGCTGCAGGTTGTAGGGCGGATCGGCGAAGACGAGGTCCACCGACCGCTCGGGCAGGCGCGCCATCTCTTCGATGCAGTCGCCGACGATCACCTCGTCGATCGGCAGGTTCATGGGCTTTTCCTTTTCGGAGCGGCCTTCTTCAGCCAGGCGTGGTGAAGCTGGAGTTAAAGCGGCCTAAAGCGAGTGCGACGAACAGAGCCACACCGACCCAGGTATTGGCCTTGAAGGCCGCCAGCGCGCGGGTCGGCTCGGCGCCCCGCAGTCCCCGAAGCTGGATCGCCAGGATGAACCCCGGCGCCAGCAGGCACGGCAGGTAGATAGGCCCCAATCCTCCCGCGCGCCCCGCCGCGGCCGCCAGGACCAGAGTCACGAGGTAGGCGCCTGCGACGAAGGCAGGGACGTGGCGGCCAAGCCGGCGGGCGGTGGATTTGACCCCGACGAGGGCGTCGTCCTCGATGTCCTGCACCGCGTAGATCGTGTCGTAGCCCAGGGTCCAGGCGACGCCCGATGCGTAGAGTAGCAGCGCGGGCGCCCACGCCTCGCCAATCGGCGCGGGAGCGCCTGCCGCCAGGCCGAGCCGCCCGAGCAGGGGCTCGCCGCCCTGGGCGGCCGCATAGCCGAGCAGCGCCCCCCAGTTGAACGTCAGGCCGAGCCACGCCTGGGGCCACCAGGTGATTCGCTTCATGAACGGATAGGCGGCGACCAGGGGCAGGGCGGCGGCGGCGAGCCAGAAGCTCGCGAGGTTGAGGAAGAGCAGAATGGCGAGACTCCCCACCGTGCAGGCGAGGGCGAACGCCAGGGCGGCCTTGCGGCTGAGCTGTCCGCTCGCCACCGGCCGCCCCGCCGTGCGCGCCACGCGCGCGTCGAAGTCCTTGTCGGCCACGTCGTTCACCGCGCAGCCCGCGGCCCGCATCAGGACGGCCCCGACAAGGAAGGCGCCCAGCAGCCAGGGGTTGGGCCATGCGCCCCGCATCGCGTGAGCCAGGGCGATCCCCTGCCAACCGGGCAGCATCAGCAGCCAGATGCCCGTCGGCCGGTCCAGTCTGGCCAGCCTCAGCCAAGGGCGAAGGGGGGGCGGCGCATGGCGGTCGACCCAGTTCTTGGGCCCCGCGTCGGGTAGGACGGTGTCCACAGCCTGCGCCTGATGTGGTTTTCCGGCCCGTATGGCAAGAAATTGTCACCCGAGCCTGCAGCCAACCACCGCGAAGTCTTATCTGGGGTCGCCAAGGGGTCGGTCATGTCCATGGAGCAGTACGAGGACGACGAGAGCGCGCGCCGGCGGCTGCTCTCGAACCGTGAGGTCCTCGCCTTCATCGCCGGCTACTGGCGGCGCAGGCCGTGGCTGATGACGGCGACCGTCGCCTTCACGCTCAGCGCGATTGCGTGCGAGCTCCTGGTTCCCCGCGCCTCCCAGGCGCTGGTGGACGCCGCCGTGCGTGGTCCTGCCCACGCGGGCAGCGCGTGGAAGGCATGGGTGTTCTTTGTCGGCGTCTATTTCGGCTTTGCCCTGCTGCGCAACGCCGCCATGCGGTTCTGGAACCCCCTGGCGGCCTGGACCATGCAGGAGATGACGAACGAGGGCTTCCAGCGCGTCCAGAGCTTCTCCGCCGACTGGCACGGCGACACCTTCGCCGGCGCCACGGTGCGCCGGCTTTCGCGCGCCATGTGGGGCTACGACAGCACCGCCGACGCCATCGTCCTGTTCATCGGCCCGGCCATCCTGATCCTCTTCGGCCTCTCGCTGCAGATGATCCTGCGCTGGCCGGTGGTGGGCGCCTT
Source organism: Caulobacteraceae bacterium (assembly GCA_036276055.1). Classification (GTDB taxonomy): domain Bacteria; phylum Pseudomonadota; class Alphaproteobacteria; order Caulobacterales; family Caulobacteraceae; genus Acaudatibacter. Next base: position 137,081 of record DATBEN010000189.1, on the reverse strand, counting down.
CTCCCTGGCGATGGTGATCGTCTACGTCGTCGCCAACATCGTCATGACCAGCCTCTACGTCCGCAAGGCGAACATGCGCTCGGTGGCGATGGACTCGCGTATCGGCGGCGCCCTGGCCGACTCCATCTCCTCGAACGCGGTGGTGAAGAGCTTCGGCGCCGAGATCCGCGAGGAGGCGCGCATCGACCGCGTGACCACCGACTGGCGGCGGGCGACGCTGAAGACCTGGTACCGCTACATGGATGTCTGGCTGATCCAGAACATCCTGCTGGGGATGCTGCAGGCCGGCCTCACCGGGCTGGTGATCCTGCGCTGGTCCCGCGGCGAGGCCACCGCCGGCGGCGTCGCCTTTGTCATCACCTCGTTCCTGGTGATGAGCGGGTATCTTCGCAACATCGGCGAGAACATCCGCATGGCCCAGCGCGGCCTCGCCGATGTCGAGGACGTCGCGCGCTACGCCAGGACGGCGCCCCAGGTCGCCGACGCGCCCGACGCCGCCGGCTTCGTCGGCCAGATGGGCGAGATCGTCTTCGAGAACGTCACCTTCCGCTACAAGGCCGCGCTCGCCCCGCTCTATGACCACTTCAACCTGGTGATCCATCCGGGCGAGCGCCTGGCGCTGGTGGGGGCGACGGGGTCTGGCAAGTCGACTTTCGTCAAGCTGGTCCAGCGGCTCTACGACCTCTCCGGAGGCCGGATCCTGATCGATGGCCAGGACATCGCCCGGGTGACCCAGGGCAGCCTGCGCCGCGCCGTGGCTGTCGTGCCCCAGGACCCGGCGCTGTTCCATCGCACCATCGCCGAGAACATCGCCTATGCCCGCCCGGACGCCACGCCAGACGAGATCCATCTCGCCGCCCGCCGCGCCCGCGCCGACGAGTTCATCGCCGCCCTGCCCAAGGGGTACGAGACCCTGGTCGGCGAACGCGGGGTGAAACTCTCGGGTGGCGAGCGTCAGCGGGTGGCGATCGCCCGCGCCTTCCTCGCCGACGCCCCGATCCTGGTGCTGGACGAGGCGACGTCGTCGCTCGATGTGGAGACCGAGGTCCAGGTCCAGGCGGCGACCGAGGAGCTGATGGCCGGACGCACGACTATCATCATCGCCCACCGCCTCTCCACCATCCGTCACGCCGACCGCATCCTGGTTTTCCAGGACGGCCGGGTGATCGAGGAGGGCCGCCATGCCGACCTCGTGGCGCTTGGAGGCGCCTACGCGCGGCTCAACGCTGTGGCCCAAGGGGCCTGAACCGCTTCGACAGGCGGGTTAGGGCGCCCGGCGCGCCGATTATGGCGCGGTTTGTTGCGACACCGGTAAAGAGGGGCTTGTTTGCACGCAAACGGGCCCCCGAGTTGGGGTTCGGGAATATCTCTGTAGAATCAAGTAATTCCGCGGGACTTCTTCGCGTACGCCAGCTCGCGAGCGTCCGTTCGGTGTGGCATTTGGGACACGTCGCGACCTCGTCGTACGAGCGGGGCCAACACGCTCTTGCCCTATTCGCTGGGTTCGGAAAAAGGTGGCCCGGCGAGGATGCTTCAACCCGCCGGGCCTAGTCGAGCCGCGAGAACGGGGGGGATGCCCGCGGCGACACTTGATGTGTCGTCCGCGGGCGGTCGCGTCAATATGCCGACCGAAAAAATTCGTGCGCCCATGGCGCTCCATGTCGGCCCCGTACAATCGAGTTCATTCCCGTCCCATTTGACGTGGGATCGAACTTGGCCGTCCGCGATCTGGCGCGCGCCGCCGTCAGGCTTTAGACCTTCGAAAACAGGAGGCGCGGACAGGTGACGAAGCACGTTACGGAGATCGCTGCGGCCATGAAGGTGCTCGACGACTTCATGACCGCCTTCAACGCCCGGGATGTCGAAGCCTTCGAGGCGACATTCAATTTTCCGAGCGTGCGCCTGGCGTCCAACACTCTGCGGATGATCGAGAAGGGCGACCACAAGCCGGGGATGTTCGAGACGGGCGCCCTGGCCGAATGGGATCACTCGGCGTGGGAGCGTCGGGACGTGATCCACAGCGGGACGGATAAGGTGCACGTCGACACCCGCTTCACCCGTTATCGCGCCGACGGCAGCGTCATCGGCGGCTTCGATTCCGTGTACGTGGTCACCTGCCAGCACGGTCACTGGGGCGTGAAGATCCGTAGCAGCTACGCGCCCTGACAGGCCAATGGTCCGAATCGGATATCTGGCGACGGGTCGGCAGGGCCCCCATGTCGTCCGTATGACCCGCGAACCCGATCTTCACGCGATCCGGCGCAGCGTAGAGCTTGCCGGACGCCTGTCCGATAGCCTCGTCCGGTTCGGGCCCTTCAGCCTCGGCATCGATGGCGTCCTGGACTGGATTCCGGGGTTGGGCGAGGCCTACAGCCTTGCCGCCGGCGCCTTCATCGTCGCCCAGGGCGCCCGAGCAGGAGTGCCGGTCAGCACTCTCGTCGTCGCCGGCGCCATGATGGCTGGCCGGACCGCGATCACCGCGGTGCCGATCGCCGGGCCGCTCGCCGCCGACTTTCTCACCACCCACCGCTTCGCCGCGCGGATGGTGTGCGCCGCGATCGACCGCAAGCTCGCCGTCAGGCCCGGCGATAGACCGCGCCAGCCGCTGTGGCGCCGCCGTCGCGGTTTGGCCGCGGCTTAAGTCGACCACGAACTTCACGAATAGGGCTCGGGGTTTGCTCTAGCTGCGGGCGCCGCTCAGGGCCCGTACGAGGTTCTCGTTGAAGCGCTGGAAGGGCGCGTTCACGAAACTCTCCTTGCCCAGGCCCCACGCCCAGCGGATCGCCGCTGCGTTGAACACCTGGGCGCCGGCGGGCGAGAGGAAATAGGTCGCCTCCGCCAGTCCCGGCGTGCCGTCCGCCGCGACGGCCGTCCCGCGGAAGAGGACCATGATCCGGTTTGGGTCGATCGCCGGGATCAGCGACTTGCCGTCGACCCACAGGCGCTTTCCATCGCCGTCCGGGTCGCGATTGTCCCATTCGTAGCCGATCACGTCCGCCGCCGGATCGCCGACCTTCCAGCCGGTGCCCTCGAAGAACGGCAGATCGGTCCGCGCCACGTGGAAGGTCGGGCGCTGAGCGGTGGCCGGCTCGAACCAGTTCTGGAAGGCGCTCCCCATCAGCATGCTCTCCGGCCGGCGTGCGTCGGTGCGGAAGTTGCTGGTCTCCAGCAGGCGCGGATCGGTGGCGCCGCCGCGCCGTGTGATCGGATCCGAAGCGGTCTTGTAGCAGACGAGCTGGCGGCCGCGGTCGCGCGTACCCGGCGCCCGGTCGAGGTCGCCGTAGCGCACCTGGCAATAGGCGGTGTTGGCGCCGAAGAAGGCGACGTTCTTCCCCTGCTGGAAGATGCGTCGCCAGAAGGCGTCGAACTCCTCCTTGCTCCAGTATTCGTCGTGGGATCCGGTGATCACCAGGGCGTACGGATCCAGGATGGTCGGTTCCGAGTGCACGTCGAAATTGGTCGCATAGTCGACGCCGCCGAGGCTCTGGGCGAGGCCCTCGAGCCACTGGGCCATGTAGACGTCGTATTCCCAGAAGCTGGGCGTGCAGGGCCGATCGAACGAGACCATCAAACCGCGGTTCTCGTCGTCGTCGTTGGGGTAGATGCTGTGGCCGCCCCAGTCGTTGTAGGCCTGATAGGTGTTGGTCCCCAGCCGCACCAGGATCCGTCCCGACCGCTTAGGGTTTCTCACCACCCAAAAACAGGCCTTTACGTCGCGCACGGCCGTTGTCATCTCGACGACGTCGCCATAGTAGCAGCCGGGCGGCCAGCCGGTGGTGTCGATGTCGGCGAAGGTCGGCGGCCAGCCGGGACCGATCGACGCGCCCGACATGGTCGCCCCGCGGTAGGGGACGTCGACGAAGTCGCTGACCCACACCTTCTGCGGGTCCGTAGCGCCCACGCGGAAGACCTCGAGCCTCACCTTGCGCGAAGGCTGGCCGGGGCCGCCGGCGGCCATCACGTTGAACTTCTCGCCGGGCTCGACGCTGTGGCGGTCGGCGTAGGCCCAGATGCGCTGGACTGCGAAGTACTGACTCCAGAGCGCCGACAGCGGCGGCCGGCCGGGGGGAGGACCGCCCCCTTCGCTGGTCGCGGCGGAGGAAGACGGCGGCTTGGCGCCTGCAGCGGCCTGCGCGAGCGCCCCGGCGGGGGCGGCGGCGAGGGTGGCGCCGGCGAGGCGCAGGAGCACGCGACGGGGGATCGACGACCAGGTACTCATGGCGCCGGTTAGATGCGCTCCAGGGCGCTTCGCGCAAGAGCGGCCTTATGTCCAGCGCTCGGTCGCGCTGGCGAAACTGTGCTGCATCACATGCGTGGGATCGCCGCGAATCACGTCCCACCGGGTGGCGGGACCGTCACGCCAGAAGCGGATGTCGAAGATCTGGTCCTCCATCCGCAGGTCGCAGAGCGTCAGCTCGGGCATCCAGTCCGGCAGGGCTGGGTCAAGGAAAAGGCGTCCCTGGCTGGCGTCGGGCTGGAAGCCGACCAGCATCTGCAGCAACTGGAAGCACGACCCTGCCGCCCAGCCCTGGGGAACGTTCGCGCCGAGGTACTGGACGGGGAAGTTCTGCGGCTCGCGCTGTATGCCCGCATAGAGCTCGGGCATCTGCGAGAGGGCGAAAAAGCTGGCGGCGTTGGTGATGTCCGCCGCGATCTGATGCGCCTCCTTGACGAAGCCGTAGCGCCGAAATCCATGGGCGATGAAGGCGTTGTCGTGGGGCCACACGGCTCCGCGCTGATAGGCGTACGGGTTGAACGCCGGATTCAGCGCCGAGAGGGTGCGCACGCCCCAGCCGCTGCTCATGTCGTCGGCCATCAGTCGGCGGACCACGCGCTCGGCGCGGTCGGTCGGCACGATGCCGCTCCACAGGAGGTGGCCCGGGTTGGACGCCACCGTCAGGACGGGGCGTTTGTCGCCATCGAGGCAGTAGGCGTAGAAGCCGCTCGCCTCGTCCCAGAACACCTCGTTGAAATGGTCGAACAGGGCGCGGGCCTTGGAGCGCAGCCGCTTGGCCCTCGCCGGCTTGCCCAGGGCTTCGTAGATCTGCGCCATGCGGAGCCAGGCGTCATAGACGTAGCCCTGCAGCTCGCACGCCGCCTTGGGGCCCTTGATCACCTCGCCCTGGGGATCGACGAACGCCTCTCCGGAATCCTTCCAATCCTGGTTCTCGTAGCCGGCGCTCGAACGGGTCTGCCATTCCTGGAACCCGTCGCCGTCGAGGTCGCCATACTTGTCGATCCAGGCCAGGCAGCGTTCGGCGACGGGCATGAAGCTCTTGATCAGCGCCGCCTCGCCCGTGCACCGCCACAGGTTGTGCAGGACCATCAGGTACAGGATCGTCGCGTCGGCCGTGCCGTAATAGGGGGTGTGCGGGACCAGCTTGAAATAGGCGAGCTCGCCGCGCCGCATCTCGTGCAGGATCTTCCCTGGCTGGGCGTCGTGATAGTCGTCGACCTTGCGCGCCTGGAGTTTGCCCAGCACCTCCAGGGCGCCGCGGGCGAAGTTGGGATAGACCATCGCGTTCTGCAGGGAGACGATCAGGGCGTCGCGGCCGAACAGGGCCACGAACCAGGGGACGCCCGCCGCCGGCACGAACTCGAAGTGGTCGGTGCCTTCGATCGGCAGGCGAAGCGCGGCCATGTCCGCCAGCGACTGGTCGTAGAAGCGGCGGAAGTCTTCGTGGGGCGTCTCGATCTTCAGGACGGTCGAGCGCCACAGGTCCAGGCGCTTTCCCATGGGCGACTCGCCCTGGAGGCCGATGCAGTCTTCGGGAGGGCGATGAATCGTATCCCCTTCGGCCACGCTGTAGAGGACGCAGCCGTGCCAGGCTCCGCCCGGCGGCAGCTGAATCTCGAAGCTGATGCGCCCGTTCGAGTAGACCGCCCGCGAGTCGGCGGCCTTGACGTCCACGATCAGGTCGCGGTGGAAACTCTTGTTCCGGTACCGCGTGCGCAGGCGTCCCTGATGCGGTGACCATTCGGTGGTGATCGCGCCGCGCCGGACGAACTTGCCGCTCTTGACCTCGAAGATGTCGGCGAAGTCGCTCCGGATGACGAGTTCCAGATTGAAGATCACGGCCCGGGCGCCATAGTTCACCAGATCGAGGTCTTCGTGGATTCCTCCATCGATGCTGCGGCTGAGCGTGAGGGCGAGGGTCCCATCCGGCACCAGGCCGTCGGAGGTCTCGAATTGCTTGTTCGTCAGGAAGACGCGGGCGGCGTAATAGGACAGGCTGCCACCGTTGAGGAGATTCCAGGTCTGGCCGTCGGCGAAAATCATCCAGGCCGAGATCATGCGGGTGTCGGAATGGTAGAATCCCTTGTCGGTGGGCCACTGGATGGAGCCGTCGAGTTCGGTGACCAGGATGCCGTAGCCCTGGTTGATGCTGAGGCGCGGGGGTCCGACCGAGACTTCAAGGGACATGGACGAACTCCTGCGCCGCGTGCGGGCGGCTCCCCCCGCGGCGAGGGGCCGACGGGTCTCGCAACGCTTGGCCGACGCTCACAGTTTCGCAAGGCCGCCGCGTCCGACAAGCGACCGGCGCAGGGCGTGCTGGCCTCCGTCCAGACTCTCCGCGCCCTGGCCGCCCTGGCGGTGGTCGCCTACCACGCGCTGCAGTGGTGCGATGGCGGTTTCGATGTCGGCCGCGCCGGCGTGGACGTGTTCTTCGTCATCAGTGGCGTGATCATGTGGCGGGTGACCGCCGGCCGGCAGGTCGCGCCCGCTCACTTCTTCTGGCGGCGCTTCACGCGCGTGGCCCCGCTCTATTGGCTGGCCACCCTGCTGGTCTTCGCCATCGCCCTGCGCTGGCGGCTGTTCCTTCCGGAAGTGAAGATCGGGTGGAAGCACCTGCTGTTGTCCCTGGCCTTCGTTCCGCACCTTGATCCGGTCGGTCTGCCGTTCCCGACCCTGCCCCCCGGCTGGACGCTGAACTACGAGGCGATCTTCTATGCGGTTTTTGCCGGGTGCCTGCTGGCGCCGGAGCGGATCCGGGCGCGGGTGGTGGTCGGGGTCCTGACCGCCATCGTGGTCTCCGGCTTCTTCTTCCCCGACTCCGGCTACTTCATGGGCGCGAACCCCATGCTGCTCCAGTTCGCCGCCGGGGTGGGGCTTGGCGTGGCGGCCCAGCGCGGGCGTCTGCCAAGCCGCGCCTGGGGCGCGGGCCTGATCGTGTGCGCGCTGCTGCTGTGGGTGCTGATCCAGGAAGGCGGCCTGTTCACCGAGCTGTGGCGCCCGCTCGTGTGGGGCGTGCCCGCGGCCCTGACAGTAGCCGGCGCATTGTCGATCGAGCTGTCGGGACCGCTCCTGCGTCTCCCGCCGGCGCTGACCCGGCCAGCCCTGCTGCTCGGCGACGCCTCATACTGCATCTACCTCTTCCACCTGCCGGCGACGGCGGTGATCGCTCATACGATGGGCTATGGCGACGCGCGCATGTTCCTGCCGGTCTCGATGGCGGTCTCGATCGCTGCGGGCCTGGCCGCTCACCTTTGGATCGAGACGCCCCTCCTCGCGGCTCTTCGTCGGCCCCTGCCGGTCAGGGCCACCTGACCACGGGCGGCATGGACGAGAGGATCGATTCGATGTTTCCGCCGGTCTTGAGACCGAACATCGTGCCCCGGTCGTAGAGCAGGTTGAACTCGACATAGCGCCCGCGTCGGACGAGCTGCTCCTCGCGCTCCTCGGCGGTCCAGGGCTCGCTCATGCGGTGGCGGGCGATCTTCGGATAGACGTCGAGCAGCGCCCGGCCCACATCGCGGGTGAAGGCGAAGTCGCGCTCCCAGTCCCCCGAGTCGTGGCGGTCGTAGAAGATGCCGCCCACGCCCCGCGGCTCGTTGCGATGGGGGAGGAAGAAGTACTCGTCGCAAACGGCCTTGTACCGGGGATACCACGCTAGGTCGTGAGCGTCGCAGGCCCGCCTTAGGGCGTCGTGGAACATCACCGCGTCGGGGGCGTCCTGGCTGCGCTGGTCCTCCAGGAGCGGGGTCAGGTCGGCGCCGCCGCCAAACCAGCCCTGGCTCGTCGCCAGATAGCGGGTGTTCATGTGCACAGCCGGCACGCGCGGGCTGGCGAGATGGGCGATGAGGCTCACGCCGGTGGCGATGAACGAGGGGTCCTTGTCCGCGCCGGGCATGGTCGCCGCCATCTCGGGCGTGAAGCGGCCGTGCACCTCGCTGATGTGGAGCCCGACCTTTTCGAAGAACCGTCCCCGCAGGAAGCCCATCACGCCGCCGCCGCCCGCCTCGCGCACCCAGGGCTTGAGCTCGAATCGGCCAGGCGGGCCGGGATAGAGATGCTCCGGCGCCTCGTCCTCCAGCGCCTCGAACGCCGCGACCATGGAATCGCGCAGTTCGTCGAACCACGCCCGGGCGCGACGCGACCGCTCCCGGGCGAGGCAGCTGCGGGCGTCCGATTCGGCCGGCGCGGAATCCTGAAGGCTCATGTCGGATTGTCCTCCTGCAACGGCCACAGCCCTGTCTGGCGCAAGGCTTCCCCCAACACCATAGCGGCCGCGGTGACGACGTTGAGCGAACGCAACCCAGGAGCAAGCGGGATCCGGAGGCGGGCCGCGGCGGCGTCGTGGACGAAGGGCGGCGCGCCGGAACTCTCCGAGCCCATCAGGATCACGTCGTCCGGGGCGAAGCTGTAGTCGAGAAAGCGGTGTTCTCCGCGCGTGGTCATGAGGATCAGCCGGGCCGGGGCGACCGAGGCCTGGAAGGCCTCGAAGGAGTCGTGGCGGCGCACGTTCTCGCCGGTTCCATAGTCCAGGGCGGCGCGCCGCAGGCGCCGGTCGTCGAGGGGAAAGGCGCAGGGCTCGATCACCTCCAGCCCTATCCCCAGGCACGCCGCAAGTCGTATTGCCGCTCCGACGTTTTGCGCAATGTCCGGTTGAAAAAGGGCGAGCCGCAATCTAAGCCCTCGCGCCAGGGGGTGGCGGCGCTTCGGACAAGGGCGCCCATCCGTCAGGGAAATCAAGCCAGAGGACGAGGATCGCCGACGTGGTGGACAGCGTAGCGCACCCGGTCGCGGACCATGAGGGTCCGACCGACGACGGGCGCCGGGACTTTCTGTATCTCGCGACCGGCGCCGTCGGGGTGGCCGGCGTGGTGGCCATCGCCTGGCCCCTGATCGACGAGCTCAATCCCTCCGCGGATGCTCTCGCCCTGGCGAGCATCGAGTACGATCTCAGCAAGGTCGCCCTCGGCCAGGAAGTGACGATCGCCTGGCGCAAGCAGCCGGTTTTCATCCGTCACCGGACCCCGGCCGAGATCACCGCGGCCGTGGCCGACGACCACGCGCCGATGAAGGACCCGGCCACCGACGCCTCGCGCGTCAAGCCCGGCCATGCGCAATGGCTGATCGTCCTGGCCAGCTGCACCCACCTGGGATGCGTGCCGACCTTCAAGGGCGGCGAGTACAAGGGCTGGCTCTGCCCCTGCCACGGCTCGGTCTACGACACCTCCGCGCGCATCCGCAAAGGTCCCGCGCCGAAGAACCTGTATCTGGTGCCGTACGAGTTCCTCAGCCCCACCAAGGTCAAGATCGGCTAACGCACCCGATGGACGAGCATACCAGCACCTATCAGCCCAGGAGCGCGTTCGAGCGCTGGCTCGACGCGCGCCTGCCCATCGTCCGCTTCAGCGCGGACCTGATGGAATACCCGACGCCGCGCAACCTCAACTACTGGTGGACCTTCGGGGGAATCCTCGCTTTCTGCCTGGCGGTGCAGATCGTCACCGGGATCATCCTGGCGATGCACTACGACCCGAGCGGCGCCGGCGCATTCCTCTCCGTCGAGCGCTCGATCATGCGCGACGTGAACTACGGCTGGCTGATCCGGTCCATCCACGCCAACGGCGCGTCGATGTTCTTCCTGGCGGTGTACATCCACATCGCGCGCGGCATGTACTACGGCTCCTACAAGGCGCCCCGCGAGGTGCTCTGGCTGCTCGGTTGCGTCATCTACGTGCTGATGATGGCCACTGCCTTCATGGGCTACGTCCTGCCCTGGGGCCAGATGAGCTTCTGGGGCGCGAAGGTGATCACGAGCCTGCTGGGCGCCTTCCCGGTCATCGGCGATCCGATCACCAAGCTGCTGTGGGGCGGCTTTTCGGTAGACAGCCCGACCCTGAACCGCTTCTTCTCGCTTCACTACCTGCTGCCGTTCGTGATCGCCGCGATCGTGGCCCTGCACATCTGGGCCTTGCACGTCCCGGGCAACAACAACCCGACTGGCGTGAACGTGAAGAGCAAGACCGACACGGTGCCCTTCCACCCGTACTATACGGTGAAGGACCTGTTCGCGGTCTCGGTGTTCACGATCGTCTTCGCGATCTTCATCTTCTACCTGCCCGACGCCTTGCAGAAGGTGGACAACAACGTCGAGGCCAACCCGCTGGTCACCCCCGCGCACATCGTGCCCGAGTGGTACCTGCTGCCCTTCTACGCCATCCTCCGCGCGATCCCGGACAAGCTGACGGGCGTGCTCGCCCTGGCCGCGGCCCTGGGCAGCCTGTTCGCCTTGCCGTGGATCGACACCTCCAAGGTCCGCTCCAAGCGCTACCGGCCGACGGCGCGGAACTTCTGGCTCGCCTGGGTCGTGGCGGTGTTCGTCCTGGGCTGGTGCGGATCGCAGGAGCCCGACGGCCACGTCTTCCCCGGCGGCGCGGGCCCGGTGTTCCTCGATTACGGGATCAACACGGTCACGTGGCTGAGCCGGATCGCGGCGCTGTACTACTTCGTGTGGTTCTGGGTCATCACCCCGGTCCTGGGCTTCACCGAGAAGACGCTGCCCGTGCCGGACAGCCTCGCCACCCCGGTTCTCTCGCATCCCGCAACGGTCCCCGCGGGCGCCGCCGCGGCGCCCCAGACCAAGGGCTGAAGGTCACACCATGCGACTGCTCTCCCTCGCCGCGGCGGCCGGCGCCGCCGTCCTCGTCGCTGCGCCCGCCCTGGCGGCCAGCACCCAGGCGCCCCTGAAGGACGTCCACTGGAGCTTCGAGTCCCCCTTCGGCTTCTATGACCAGGAGCAGCTCCAGCGGGGCTACAAGGTCTACAAGGAGGTCTGCTCGGCCTGCCACTCGATGAACATGGTCGCCTTCCGCAATCTCGGCGACAAAGGCGCCCCGTTCTACGACCCGAAGTACCCTAATCCGAACGACAACCCGGTGGTGAAGACGCTCGCCCGGGACGCGCAGTACGCGGACATCGACTCCGACACCGGCGAGGCGATCCATCGCCCGGGCACGACGGCGGACTACTTCCCCAACCCATTCGCGAACCCGATCGCCGCGCGCGCGGCCAACGGCGGGGCGCTGCCCCCGGACATGTCCCTGCTGGCTGCGGCCCGCGAAGGCGGCCCCCGCTACATCTATTCGGTGGTCACCGGCGACGGCACGGCGGCGCCGGCCGGCCTGACCGTGCCGACGGGCAAGTACTACGACCCGTGGATGCCCGGCGATCTCTCAGGCAACTGGACGGGCGATCCCAGCAAGGTCCCGATCGGCGGCTTCATCGCCATGCCTCCGCCGCTGACGGCCAACCGCGTCGCCTTCGACGACGGAACGCCGGCCACGATCAACCAGGAGGCCAAGGACGTCGCGGCCTTCCTGGAATGGGCGGCGGATCCGAAGATGGATGAGCGCAAGGAGCTCGGCATCGAGGTGATGATCTTCCTCGTGGTGTTCAGCGGTCTGCTTTACGCGAGCTACCGCGCGCTCTGGCGCAAGGTCGGCCACTGACGCCTGTGTCCCCGCGCCGGACCATCAGTGGTCCTGGCGCGGGCTCCAGAAGACGGCTCTCCCTCGGGCAGGGTCCAGCCACAACACGCCACCGCGCCAGACGGATAGGCCGAAGGTTCCCGCCGCGCCGGACGCCGGCGGATCCAGGATCGCGGCCGGGACCTGCTCGATCAACGCGCCGCCCACCGACGCCGCGCGCAGCTGGACGCGTGCGTCCTTGTCCTTGCCGGCCCGTGGCCGCGACAGGCGCGCATCGGCCACCCGCACCGCTTCCTGGCCGGTATCGATCACGAACAGGCCCTTCCGGGCGCTGATCCCGTCGGTCACCGCCGCCGGGATGGCCGGCGCCCCGTAGACCTGCGTCAGCGGGAGGGCGGCGCCCAGGCGCCGGACTGTCCGGCCTGCCGCCGCCAGCGTCAGGCGGCATCGGCCGCGCCGAAGATCGAGTTCCACGGCGTATCGACCGAGCGCGTCCCAGCCGATCACGCCGTTGATCACGGTGTCGAACGCCCGCGTTTCCGCGTCCAGGTCGACCACTGCGAGATTGAGGTCTGCGATCCGCTCGCCGGCGAGGGTAAGGGCCCCGCGCGCGGCGTCCGACGTGATCCCGTCCGCGTTGGCGCGTGTGTTGTGGAGCGCGCTGGCGGGTCGTGACAGGTCGATGATGAAATCGCCGGCGATATCACCGAACGCGGCTGGGGCGACGACGGCCCCGTGGTCGAGCCAGCAGCGGGTGGCTCCGGCCGTGGCGGCCGCAGGCGCCAGCAGGGCGCACAGAGCGGCGGCGGCGCCCAGGCCGCGCGCGATGGGTTCAGATGCGCGCCGGATGTCCGCCTCCCATGCGCTGAGCATAGCCAAGCCACGCGGCCTCGGCGATAAGGCTGCCGCTGCAGCGCAACAAAGGACCGTGTGCGGAATGGCCGGCTGGACACTGGGCGTGATCGGAGGGTCCGGGCTCTACGAGATCGAAGGCCTGCAGGAGGCCGCCTGGCGGCGGGTCGACAGTTCGTTCGGCGAGCCTTCCGACGACCTGCTCACCGGCCGGCTGGGCGAGGTCACGCTGGTCTTCCTGCCGCGCCACGGCCGTGGCCACCGCCTGCCGCCCAGCGCGGTCAACGCGCGCGCCAACATCGACGCCCTCAAACGCGCCGGGTGCACCGACGTCATCTCCCTGTCGGCCGTCGGCTCCCTGCGCGAGGCGCTCTCGCCGGGCGATTTCGTCGTCGTCGACCAGTTCATCGACCGCACCTTCGCGCGCGAGGCCAGCTTCTTCAGCGCCGGCTTCGCCGCCCACGTGTCGATGGCCGAACCGGTCTGCCCGCGGCTTTCCCGCCTGGCCGCGCAAGCCGGGCGAGGGGCCGGCGCGCGGGTGGTCGAAGGCGGTTGCTACCTCGCCATGGAGGGGCCGCAGTTCTCCACCAAGGCCGAGAGCGCGCTCTATCGCAGCTGGGGCTGCGATGTGATCGGCATGACCAACATGCCCGAGGCCAAGCTCGCCCGTGAGGCGGAGCTGCCCTACGCCTCCGTCGCCATGGTCACCGACTACGACTGCTGGCGTAAGGCCTTCGCCCACGTCGAGGTGACCCATATCCAGGCCGTCCTCTCGGGCAACGCGGCGAAGGCGCGCGACCTCGTTCGTCGGCTGATCCAGGCCCTCCCGCCGGTCCGTGAACCTTCGCCGATCGACACCTGCCTCGATGGCGCCCTGATCACCGCCCCTTCGGCGCGCGACCCTGCCATGGCGGAGCGCCTTTCGGCCGTGGCCGGGCGCGTCCTCGCCAAGACCCAAGGAGCCTGACGTGGACCTCAAGACCGCCATCCGCACGATTCCCGACTATCCCAAGCCTGGGATCATGTTCCGCGACATCACCACGCTGCTGGCTGACGCGCGCGCCTTTCGCCAAGCCGTGGACGAGATGCTCCAGCCGATGGCGGGAATGAAGCTCGACAAGGTCGCCGGCATCGAGGCGCGCGGCTTCATCCTCGGCGGGGCGGTCGCCCATCAGCTCGGCGCCGGCTTCATTCCCCTGCGCAAGAAGGGCAAGCTGCCCCATAAGACCCGCTCGGTGGAATACGCCCTCGAATACGGGACCGACGCCATGGAGATGCACATGGATGCGATCGTCGAGGGCGAGCGGGTGTTCCTCGTCGACGATCTCATCGCCACCGGCGGCACGGCCATGGCCGCGCTCGAGCTGCTCCGCGGCGCCGGCGCGGACGTGCGCGCCGGCGGTTTCGTCATCGACCTGCCGGAGCTCGGCGGCGCCCAAAAACTGCGCGATGCGGGTGTGCCGGTCGCGACCCTGATGACCTTCGAGGGGCACTGACGAACGTGCGGGCCCCAGACGCCCCGCAGCCCCTTCCCTGGCGAGGGCGCAACCCCAAATCACCTCAGGTATGAGGCTGACGCGTTCCTGGCGGATCTTCCGGCGGATGCAGGACACGATCCTGATCGTCGCCGGGCTGGTCTACTCGTTCGCGGTGATCCAGGCGTGGCGCCAGCTTCCCGGCGGTCGTCACCTGAAGTTCGAGCGGACCGCCCTCCTGCCGGGCATCTTCCTCGCCCTCTCGCTGCTAGCGGCCCTGATGGTCCCGATCCTGCGCCAAGCTCTCACGCGGCACCTCTGGATCAGCTATCGCACCGGCTTCGGCCAGAGCGTGATCTCCGTGCTGGGGGGCGTGGGCGTGCTCCTGGCGCTGGCCGGATTCGTGTTCTGGCAGATCAACGACGCGGCCCATGGCGGGCGCTATCCCGGGGGAGCCTTCTCCGGCTACGCCGCGGGTATAGGATTGCTGGTCGCCCAGTCGATCCTGGTGCGCCGGATCGAGGGCGACCCGGTCCTTCGGCGTCAGATCGAGGAACTCTGACCGCGCCGGGAAGCCGGAACGCGGTTCAGATCGAAAGAGCGGTGGGCGCCCGCCCCCCTTCGGGGGCGGCAAGAGAGGGCGGGCGCTGCGCGTCAGGCCCTCTGGAGGCTCGCGCGCGACCGCCGCAGGGCTGCGCCGGCCCAGCCGAAGCCGACCAGCATCAGCGCCCATGCGCCAGGTTCAGGGACGAAGTTGATGCTGCCAAACAGACCATCGGCCTCATGCGCGACGCCGGCCGTGAAATAGACGTCGTTCGGGCTCCCGCCGCTGCCGCCGTTGCCGTTGATCAGGCCCCACAGGTCGCCTTCGACGATCGGCATGCCGTTCCCGCCCAACAGCTTGCCTTCGAAGGTCCCGGTGACGGGATTGAAGACGCTGATCGTGCCGTCGCCGAAGTTGCCGACCAGGAGATCGCCTCCGACCGCGCCGAAGCCCTTGGGGGCGATGTCCAGGCCCCAGGGCGAATTCACCTCGCCGCCGAGCGACACGAGCCGGCGCAGGAGGGTTCCCGAGGGGCTGAACACGTCGACGTAACCGTGACCCGGGCCGGCCACGTCGTCATGCTTCGCCGCGTCCTGGAGCGCGAAGGTGACATAGAGGTCGCCGCCGAGGTTCTGGACGTTGAAGGGCGCATAGCCAGGCGCTACGCCCGGGTCGGTGAAGGCGCCCACCAGTCCGAACGAACTGTTGTACATCTCGACATCGCCGGCCCTGAAGTTCGTGGCGTAAAGGAAGCTGGACGAGCCGATGCTGGCCATCGTCAGGCCCTTGTAGACCGCGCCCGTGCCGCCATCGTTGTTGTTCACCGCGGTGATGGCGTTGGTGCTGCTGACCGTGGGCGCCCAGCCGGCGATCGAGCCGTCCTCAGTAGCAAAGAGGAAGGCTGCAGGTCCTGTCTTTCCGCCGCTGCTGACCTGGAACCCAGTGGTCGGGTTGAAGACCGCTCCGCTCGGCGTGCCGGAGCCGCCGAATCCCGGGATCGTCACGACCAGAGGGACCGGCGTGCCTACGCTGTTGTACAGGGTGCTGACGCCCGTACCGTTGTCGGCGATCCAGAACGGACTGGTGGGGGAGGAGGCGATCCCCCAGGGATTGACGAGATTGGGATCGGTCACCGCGGCGGGGACCGCCCCGTCCGACACCAGATTGGTGACGTGGAATCCCGAGGCGTGAGCGAACGCGCCAGGGCCCAGCACGATCGCGGCAGCAAGGGACCCGGCGAGGACGGCGGAGGCTTTTTGGCCATGCATGTGGGCGCCTTTCATCTTTGCCACGGCGGACACGACCGCCGGCGGTGAATGGCCGTGGCGAAAGCGCAGGTTCAAAGCGGCGCCTTGGGAATCCGGGATCCTCTCTCGAGGCTGGCCGGCGACCTTGGTTTAAAAGCCCCAGGCCACCCCCAGGACCACGGCCTGGCCGGCCGGCCCGAAGGCTGGCGCATAGGCCTCGCGGGGCGCCGCCGACCAGGCGAGGAAGGCCCTGGCGGAGTGGAATGATCGCGAGACGCCCACGCTGCCGTCGGGCTGTTCGCCCATTGGTCCGTAGACGCTCACCGGTGCGCCCAGGGGCGTGAGGACGCCGGCGTGGCCGAACACGCGCCAAGGCCCCCACAGCGTCCGTTGGGCCTCGATCTGGGCGTACAGGGCGCGCGCGCCGCTTGCGTAGTAGTGTGGCGAGTAGAAGACGTAGGCGCTGACGCCCCAGCGCCGCACCCCCGCGTAGACCTCGGTGTCCAGGAAGCCGTACCGGTCGCCGGTCTCGTAACGCCACCGCTCGTAGTCGGCGAACCCCACGTCGAGCACCGCGCCGGAGGCCAGGCGGCGGGCGTAGCCGAAGCTTTCCTCCACGCCGATGAGACGCAGGCCCGCGCGCGGCTGAGGCGAGCCGGACGCCGTCGCCTCGCCGTAGAAGCCCAGGGGCGTGTCGAACGAGATCGCCGCGTCGAACGCGGGCCGGCCGTCGCTCACCGATTCGCCGCGATAGCGCGCATCCGTCTCCGCCGAGAGCGTCGCGACCACCTGGGCGGCTGCGCTCCCGGGGGCCAGCGCGGGCGCAAGTCCCGCCGAAATCAGCAGCACCCCCCGAAGAAGAACCAGCTTCCGCCGGCGCGGCTCAATGGCGGCCGACGGTGAGCCCGGGCCCGAGCGGGCAGGCCGCCTCGCCGCGCCCCGAGGCGCGCAGCACGCTGGCGCAGGCGTCGATCGCGCCGCCGGAGGCGGCGGCGAGGACCAGGGGGTCATGACGCGGGCGGTCATGCTCGCGCAGGAGGGCGAGCAGGCCGCTCACCTCGGCCGCGGCATAGGAGCTGCCATCGACAAGGCCCCATCGGCCCCCCGGCTGCGTCGTGGGTACGTCACGTCCCGGTGCGGTATAGACCGCGGCCGATGCTCCCGCCACGCCATCGGCCCCGACGGCGATGACGCCCGGATGCGAGGCGGGGAAGCCGCCGTGCGGGAGAGCGGGGTCGAAAGCCGCCACCACCTGTGCGCCGTGGGCCATCGCCACATCGATCAGCCGTGACAGCAGGACGTCCTCCGGCCCGCTCAAGCTGAGATTGATGACCTCTGCGCCGTGCTCGATCGCGAAGTGGAGGGCCTCGGCCAGCGAGAGGCTGTCGCACACCGAGGCGGCGCCCGAGCCGGTCTGCCAGCACGCGCGCAGGGCCAGCAGGCGCGCTTCAGGGGCGACGCCCGCGATGCCAAGCCCGTTATTCGCGCGCGCGGCGATCACGCCGGCGACGCCCGTACCGTGAGCTTCGCTCTGCGCGGGGTGGCCGCGGACAAAGTCGCGCTTGACCTCCACCTGGCCTGCGAGGTCGGGATGGGCCGTGTCCACCTCGCTGTCGATCACCGCCACGCGCACGCCGCGGCCGGTGGAGACCTGGTAGAGGGCGGCCAGCCGCCATTGGCTGGCCGCCGGCTGGATCGGGAACAGCGGGTCATTGGGCGCCGCCGCCCGCGCCTGGGCGTGACCCTGGGTGTCGAAGCGGTGCATCGCCTGGGTCCAGGCCACGCCCGGACTCTGGGCTATGCGCGTCGCAGCGTCCTCGACCGAACCCGAACGCGGAGGGCTCATGACGTAGCAGTCGACGCCCAGCAGAGGGATCGGCCAGTCGGTCACCAGCGAAAGGCCTTCGGCGCGGGCGATGCGCGCCGCCAGTCGCCGGCGCCCGGCGGCGCTGCCATCGTCCCCGTAGTCGCCGACCGGTCCGGGGCCGGCGCGCAGGTGCGGCGGAGGCATACGCAGGAAGACGAGGATCTCGCTTGCGCCCGGCGTCGGCGGCGAGGCCTGGGCGAGGGCGCAGGAGCCGGCGGCGAGTCCCGCGACCAGCGCGGCGAGACTGACGGCGAGACGCCTCACCCCGGGCCCCCGAGGCTCTGCGCCAGGCGCACGCCGGGCGAGCGGCGCAGCGCGGCGAGCGCCGCCTCGCGGCTCCCGTGCGGAACCCGCAGGACGTAGGCCCCCTGCGCAGTGGGGCCATCGACGATCCGGGCGTGGGCGCGCGCCAGGGCCGAGTTCATCTCTCCTTCCGGCAGCGTGGGGTCGAAGAGGACTACCAGCTCGCCCACGGCGGGAGCCACAGGATCGCCCAGGGTGCGGTAGATCGCGTGCGGCGCCGGCGGGCGCGGCGCCCAGAGGCTCGTCACCGCCACCGCGGCGATGCTCGCCGCGATCGCGCCGGCCGCCGCGGCTCCGATCGCGACATGCCGCCGGGGCGGCGGGCGTTCGCGACCCTCCTCCATGGGAGCCGACAAAATCGCCTCGCGCAGGCGTCGCTCCACCGCGAGCTCCGCCTGGCATGCGCGGCAGCAGTCGAGGTGAGCCTCCACGCGCCGGGCCTCGGCGTCCTCGAGCTGACCGGTCACGTACCACGGCAGCAGCGCCCGCGCCTGCCGATGGTCCTCGCCGGAAAATGTGGGCAACCGCGTCATCGCGGACCTCACAGCCAGTCGGCCAGGCGGCCGGACATCGAATGTCGCAGCCGCCGCCTCGCATAGTGCATCCGCGTCTTCACGGTCTCCACCGGGCAACCCACGATCTGGGCGATCTCGCGATAGCCGAGCTCATGGAAATAGGTGAGGTCGACCACCGCCCGATGCTCGGGAGACAGTCGGTCCATGGCGCGCAGGATGGCCCGGCGCGCGTGCTTGCCGGCGAGCTGCTCCTCGGGCCCCTGGTCGGGACTGGGGCGCTCGTCCTGAGCGTCGTCGCTCTGCGTCTCGCGCCGTCGCCGAAGGGCGCTGAGCCCGGTCCGGTAGGCGATCGAGAAGATCCAGGTGGACACCTTGCTGGCGCCGTCGAAGCTCGACGAGCGCGTCCAGACCACGAACATGGTGTCATCGAGGACCTCCTCGACCATGGGCGGACTCGAGAGCATCGTTCCGAGGAAGCGCCGGAGCCTTGGCAGGTACAGGCGGTAGAGCGCATCGAAAGCCCGCTGATCACCCTCCGCGACGCGTCCGACCAGGCTCCCTTCGTCCACGACCAGACGCAGGGCCGGCGCCCTGCGGATATCCTTCGCCGCATCGTGCCCGCCCGCCATCCGCGAACCTTCCAGGTCCGAAGTTAGTGTCTGCCTCCTGGCGAAAGGTTCAATCCATCCTGCGGACGCGTCACCTCGCCGCGGCTGGGCGGTGAGGTCCGTGGCTCGTCTACCTAGACTTCGCTGCGGCCGCCGCCGGAAACAGCGAAGAGCCGCAGGGTGCGCAGGCGAGCCAGGCGCGCCGCGTCGGGGTGGTAGTCGCTGCGCCGATCAGAGGCGAAGCCGTGGCCGGCGTCGTAGAGGTGGATGGGGATGTCGGGGTAGGCCGCGCCGATCGCCTCGACCGTGGCGAGGGGGATGCTGGCGTCCTCGCGTCCGAAGTGGAGGATGATCGGGCAACGCGGCGCCTCGTCCACGAGTTCGGGGATGCGCCGCCCGTAGTAGGCGGAAACAGCGTTGAGGCCATCGCAGCGGCAGGCGGCGAGCCAGGCCGCCGAGCCTCCCCAGCAGTAGCCGACGGCGAACACCGGAGGAGCCAGGGCGGCGATGCAGGCCTGCAGGTCGGCGGCGACCTCGTCCCACGGCGTCGCCTCGGAAATCTCCCGTCCTTGGGCCACGCCCTGCGCGCCATAGCCGGCCTCGAAGCGGGGGGCGCGGCGCTCGAACAGGCTGGGGGCGAGGGCCTCGTAGCCGTCCGCGGCGAAACCGTCGGCGGCTTCGCGGATGTGATCGGTGACGCCGAAGATCTCCTGGATCACGATCACCCCGCCGCGCCTCGCATCGGTGGTCGGCGCGTGGTAGGCGTCGAAGGCGAAGCCGTCGGCGGGGTTGGTCAGGCTCACGCTCTCGCCCATGGCCGCGGCCTCAGCAGAAGAGGGCGAGGGTCCGCTCGCGCGCCAGCTCCGCGGCCGCCGGCGCGTGGCGTTCCGGATCCTCGTTGTTGAAGCCGTGCCCGGCCCCCTCGTAGATGTAGACGGGGACGTCCGCATTGGCGGCCTGCACCGCCTCCTTCACCGCGTCGGCCGGGATGCCTCCGTCGAGGCGGCCCAGGTGGACGATGGTCGGGCACAGCGGCTTCAGGGCCGCATTGGCCTGCACCATGCTGCCGTAGTAGCTGGACGCGCCCGAGAGGCCCTCGAGGCGGCCGGCCGCCAGCCAGGCGATCGAGCCGCCGTAGCAGTAGCCCACGACGAACACCTTGCCCGCCGGCGCGAGCCGATCGCGCACCGCGGCGATATCGGCCAGCACCTGGTCGATCGGCGATCCCATGGCGTGGGCGACCCCAGCCTTGATCCCCACCTCGTCGTGATGGGCGACGAAGCCCGGCTCGCGACGGTCGTAGAGCGAGGGCCCGATCGCCTCGTAGCCCAGGGAGGCCCAGCGATCGACGTCGCGCCGCACGTGCTCGTCGATGCCGAAGATCTCCTGCAGGACGATCACCCCGCCCTTGCGCTCGCCGCTGGGGGCCGCGTGGTAGGCCGCAAACTCGAAGCCGTCCGGCGCCGCGCTGCGGATCCTGATCATCTCGCCCATCGATGTCCCTCTTGCCGTCCGCCTCAGACGTTGAAGCGGAAATTCATCACGTCGCCGTCCTGCACGACATAGTCGCGGCCCTCGGCGCGCAGCTTCCCCGCCTCGCGGGCGCCGGCCTCCCCGTTGAAGCGCACATAGTCGTCGTACGCTATGGTCTCGGCGCGGATGAAGCCCTTCTCGAAGTCGGTGTGGATCACGCCGGCGGCCTGCGGTCCCGTCACGCCGGCGGGAATGGTCCAGGCGCGCGCCTCCTTCGGCCCCGCCGTGAAATAGGTGCGCAGGCCGAGCAGGGCGTAGGCTTCGCGGATCATGCGGTTGAGACCCGGCTCCGCCAGGCCCAGGGTTTCGAGGAACTCGGCGCGCTCGTCGGGATCGAGCATGGCGATTTCGCTCTCGATCTTCGCCGAGATGACGACGGCCTTGGCGCCGTCCTGCGTCGCGCGCTCGGCCACGCGGTCCGAGAGGGCGTTGCCCGTGGAGGCCGAGGCCTCGTCGACATTGCATACGTACAGCGCGGGCTTGGTGGTCAGGAGCTGGAGCATGCGCCAGGCGCGGAGATCGTCGGCGGGGACGCTCGCTGTCTGAGCCGGTCGCCCCGCCTTCAGGGGTTCGAGCGCCAGCTGGGCCAGCCGCAGGGTCGCCTGGGCCTCCTTGTCCGCGCCCTTGGCCCGCTTCTCCAGCGCGGGCAGGCGCCGCTCGAGGCTCTCGAGGTCCGCGATCATCAGCTCGGTCTCGATGATGTCGAGGTCGTCGAGGGGATCGACGCGGCCTTCGACGTGAGTGACGTCGCCGTCCTCGAAGCACCGCGCCACGAAGGCCACGGCGTCGCAGTCGCGGATGTTGGCCAGGAACTGATTGCCGAGGCCCTCGCCCTGGGCCGCGCCGCGCACGAGGCCGGCCACGTCGACGAAGGTGATCCGTGCGGGGATGATCTCCTTGGACCTGGCGATCTCCGCCAGGGCGTCGAGACGCGGCTCGGGCACCGCGACCTCGCCGACGTTCGGCTCGATCGTGCAGAACGGATAGTTGGCCGCCTGGGCCGCCGCCGTCTGGGTGAGCGCGTTGAACAGGGTGGACTTGCCCACGTTGGGCAGGCCGACGATGGCGACCTTCAGAGCCATGGAAGGGTCAGTGTCTTTCTGGGGCGGGGGAAGCGGGCGGACCTAGCACGGGCGGGGCCGCCGCGCGAACGCTGTCATGCCAGGGCGCGGGCGGCCAGGTCGCGCCAGCCGCGGTACTCCCGGCGGAACTGGGGCGCGGCGCGGTCGATGTGGCGGTCCATCTCGGCGATCAGGTCGCGCGCCTGGGCGCCGCGGCCGGTGCGGGCGAGGAACGCGGCGAACCTCGCCATGGCCTCGAGCCCTGGGAGGCGTTCGACCGCCCAGCGATAGGCCTGCTCCGCCTCGCCCTGGCGTCCCAGCCCCTCGTAGGCGCGGGCGTGGGCGAGGGCCGCCTGCGGCGTGCGCCCTCCGTCGGCGTCCTGCTCGAGGCGGTCGAGCACGGCGAGGGCGTCGTCGAAGCGGCGCATCTCGTTGAGGGCCTGGGCGCGGCCCAGCAGCAGAACCGGGTCCTCGGCATGGATGCCCTGGGCGGCCTCGGCGTACAGGCGTTCGGCCTCCTCGTGACGCCCCAGCGCGGCGGCGGCCTTCGCCAGGCGCATCTGGTTGTGCACCGTGGGCGCCTGGGAAAGGTCGGCCGACGCCTCGCGGTAATCCCGCCCCGGGTCGAGCTGGGCGCGCGCGACCGCGCCGGCCCGCCTCGCGGTCGTGCTCCCAAAAGCGCCGGGCAGGACGATGGCCACGAGATAGACGATCCCGCCCAGGGGCTGCAGCATCAGGATGATCAGCAGCCAGTACATCTCCTGACGCGTGCGCACGACATGCACGCACAGGGCAATGGAGAACAGCAGCGAAAAGCCGAAGATCGGGATCATCTAGGTTTCCGTTCCCCGTGCGGCGGCGCGGGGGTCGAGCTTCTCCGCCGGCGCCAGGCGCAACACCTCGGCCTGGTAGCGTTCGTCCTCGCCCTCCGCGAGGAGGGGCAAGGCCTCGGCGCAGGCCTCGGTCAGCGTCTTCACCCACGGCCAGTCGACCTTGTGGAAGTCGGAGAGCACGTGGCCCATCACCCGGTCCTTGTGACCCGGATGGCCGGTCCCCAGACGCGCTCGCCGAAAGTCGGGGCCGATCCGCGCGGTGATGGAGCGGATGCCGTTGTTGCCGGCCGCGCCCCCGCCGGTCTTCATCCGGAAGCGCCCCGGCGCGAGGTCGATCTCGTCGTAGAACACGATCAGGCGGGAGGGGTCGAGCTTGTGGAAACCGAGGGCCTCGCCCACGGCGGCGCCGCTGTCGTTGTAGAAGGTCTGGGGCTTGAGGATCAGGGCGCGCATGGGCCCCTCGGACGTGGGGATTTCCCCTTCCCGCACAAGACTGGAGAATTTCCTGCGCTCGGTCCCGAAGCGCCAGCGCCCGGCGCAGGCGTCTACCGCCATGAAACCGAGGTTGTGCCGGTTTTTCTCGTATTTGGGGCCCGGGTTGCCCAGGCCCGCCAGGATCAACATGGCGCGTAGCCTCACGCCCCGCCTTCAGGGCAGGGCGAGGAGGATCAGCCTGCGGCCGTCTCGTCCGCCGACGCTTCCTCGGAAGCCATGGCCTTGGACGCGGCGATGGAGGCCACCGTGGAGTCCCGGTGGTGCGCCGTGATCTGCACGCGTTCGGGCAGCTTAAGGTCGGCGGCGCGAACGGAATCGCCGATGTCCAGGCCCGTCAGATCGACCACGATCTCCTCCGGGATTGCATCCGCCGGGGCGAGGACTTCCACTTCGTGCAGGTCGATGTTGAGGGCGCCGCCGCGCTTGAGGCCCGGCGAGGCCTCATGGTTACGGAAGTGCACCGGCACCGAGATGCGGATCGAGGCGTGGGTGTCGACGCGGAACAGGTCGAAGTGGACCGGCTCGTCCGTGACCGGATGGAACTGCACGTCCTTGGCGATGACCGGCTGCTCTTCCTCGCCGTAGCGAAGGGTCACCAGGTGGCCAAGCAGCTTGCCGGTGTGCAGCGCCTTGCGGAATTCCGGCGCCTTGACGGTGATCGCGACCGGATCACGGCCCGCGCCATAGAGGACGCCCGGGACCAAGCCCGCGTTGCGCGCAGCCCGCGCCTTGCCGGTGCCCGCGCCCTCGCGAACCTGGACGTTGAGAACGATCTCGGCCATCGCCTTGCCTTCAAAAGATAAAACGGCCGCCCGGCGGGTGGGCCAGGCGACCGGGGTCTGCGGCCTGCCGAGCTATCTCGGGCGGGCCCCGGAAAGAGGGCGCTCTCTTTACATGCGACGCCGCCGGCGCGCAACGGCCGGCGGCGTCGCCGAGTCGTTTCAGGTCGTCGTGTGATGGTGCGTCGTGTGATGCACCGCGTGATGGTGCGTCCCGCGGTTGGCGACGCGCGTGGGCTCCGGCGGCGGGGGAAGCGGCTCAGGCGGCAGCTCGACACCGGCTCCTGACGCGACGCAGGCCGACGGCTGCAGCATCTCGTGGCGGCCCATGCAGAAGATATCCTCGTAGTTCGGCTTGGCCACCGCGAGGCACTGGTAGAGGTCCCGCTTGGCCCGCTCGAGGCAGAGTTCCGTCTCCAGGTCGTTGCTCATGTTCGCCAACTCGTCATAGGCGTTGTCCGTCGCTTCGCCGAGGGCGGCGATGGCGGCGACCTGCAGGGCGCGGGAGACCAGTGGCGCATAGGGCGGGGCCAGGGGCTGGGCGGTGATCGGCAGGGGCGCCGCGCCGGTGGCGGCCTTCTGCAGCACCGGAACCTCGTCGGCGGCCGGCGTCATCCCGCTCGCCGACTCCGCCTCGACCGCGGCCAGGCGACCCGGAAGATCGACCACCTGGACCTTCGACCAGGTCTGGTGCTGCACGTCGTAGGCGGCCTGGCGGATCAGCCTGCCGGTCTGCGTCAGGCGCAGGGTCGCCTCGCCGAGGGCTTCGCGGGCGAGGCCGGCGGCCTCGTCAGATCCCTTGAACTGGTACACGTAGATCGGGTTGGAGAGGATGCTGGCCACCATCTGGCGGCGGTGCTCGGGCGAATTGCCGGCCTCGCGCAGGGAGGAGACGAAGGTGGGATCCTTCAGGGCGGCGATACCCGCGTAGGCGATGGCGCCGCGGATGAACGCCTTGGGCTCATAGGCCGCGCCGTTCTTCAGCGCCTCGGAGACCGTCTCGGCGCTGGTGAAGCCCGGAGAGGTGGCGCCCACGCGCTGCATGTAGCCCTCGTAGCCCGCAGCGTCGGCGATCAGGCGATCGGGCAGGCCCACCGGACCGGCGGGCGGCGGAGGAGGCGGCGGGGGCGGCGCCTCCACTGCCGGTTCCTTCTTGGGCCTGGCGAGCGCCGGGAACGCGGGCGCGCCGACCGCCAGTGAGGTCGCGGCGATCAGGACCAGGGCGTGGGCGGGAGTGAACAGACGCATCACGAACCTGCCGTGTCTTGCTGGAAAGTTGCAGCTGGGGAAGAACGCGCGAATCGCGCGTCCTTCGGGCAAGATTGTGACAGTACGGGCCGTTGGGACGCTCGGCCGCGCCCTAGTCGAACAGCTTCGAGACCGACTCTTCGTTGGCGATGCGACGGATCGCCTCGCCGATCAGATCGGCGCAGGTGACCTGGCGGATCTTGCTGGCGCCGCGCAGCCGCCCGTTGTGGTCGATCGAATCGGTGGTCACCAGTTCCTTGAGGACAGACGCCTCCACCCGTTCGACCGCCGCGCCGGAGAGGACCCCGTGGGTGACGTAGGCGGAGACCTCGGCCGCGCCGGCGTCCATCAGCGACTGGGCGGCGCTGCACAGCGTGGTGGCCGAATCGGTGATGTCGTCGAACATGATCAGCCGGCGGCCGGTGACGTCGCCGATGATGTTGGCGACCTCGGACTTGCCCGGCCCCTGCCGGCGCTTGTCGACGATGGCGAGGCCGGCGTTGAGGCGGCTGGCGAGGGCCAGGGCGCGGACGACCCCGCCCACGTCGGGCGACACGATCAGGACATCAGGATTGCGTCCGTACTGTTGCTGGATGTCCGCCGCCATCAGGGGCGCCGCCTGCAGGTTGTCGGTCGGGATGTCGAAGAAGCCTTGGATCTGGCCCGAGTGCAGGTCCATCGTCAGTACGCGGTCGGCGCCGGCGCGGGTGATCAGGTTGGCCACCAGCTTGGCCGAGATGGGCGTGCGGCCCCCCACCTTCCGGTCCTGGCGCGCATAGCCGAAGTAGGGCGTCACCGCCGTGACCCGCCTGGCCGACGCGCGCTTGAGCGCGTCGATGCAGATCAGCAACTCCATCAGGTTGTCGTTCGCCGGGTAGCTGGTGGACTGAAGGACGAAGACGTCCTCGCCGCGGACGTTCTCCTCGATCACCACCCACGCCTCGTTGTCGGCGTAGCGCTTCACCTGCGCTCGGGTCAGGGGGACGTCGAGGGACTGGGCGATCGCCTCGGCCAGATGGCGGTTCGAATTGCCGGCCAGCAGCTTCATGAAGGTCTTCCCCTCGTCGGTCCGGGCTTCCCCTGCGGGGGCCGGCGTCGCGGAGCGAGCCTTTAGCAGCGCAGGCCGATGGAGCAAGACCGCCTCCGCGGCGCCGGATGGCGGTTTGGGACGTTACCGCCCGATACTCAGATCGAACCAATTTGAAGGAGAAGACGTGCGTTCCATCGCTCTGGTAGCCGCTGCGACCCTCGCGTGCAGCGCCGGTGGTCTCGCCACCGCCGCGGACTCCAGTGATTCCGCCGGAGCTTCGGCCGTGCAGGGGGCGTTCGGCAACACCATCGTCGAGACCTATCCCGACGGCCGGCAGGCCAGGATCTGGCTGAAGGCCGACGGCACCTACACCGGCCAGGGCCGCAAGCACGACATGTCCAGCGGCCAGTGGCAGGTGAAGAACGGCCGGCTCTGCTTCCACCAGTCGCACCCCTTCGCCTTCGGCATGGGCTACTGCACGCCGATCCCGAAGGTCGGTCTCGGCCAGCCCTGGCAGGCCAAGGCCTTCACGGGGGAAGAGATCACCGTGAAGGTAGAGCGCGGCCACGTCGAGCCGGGCTGATCGGTCAGAGCAGGGACTCTCGTTCCGGCGCCGGCGGATGCGGGAAGGCCCTGGCCGGGGCCCGGCGCCGCAGGCGCTTGCGGCCGAAAACCACCAGCCGCGCGCCCGCATAGTTGATCAGGTAAGCGGCGAGGGCCGAGATTGGCAGGGCGACGAACGGTTCGCTCACCAAGCGTCCGTGCAGCGAGCTGAGGGTAACGAAGATCCAGTAGTTGCAGAAATTGCCGAAACCGTTGGTCGCCATGTAGGCGCACCACTGGCGCAGCAGTCCCGGTCGGCCCCAGCAGTGGAACACGTGGATGCGGTTGACCGTGAAGGTCACCTGCATGGCCAGGGTGAGAGAGATCAGCCGCGCCCACGCCGCGCCCAGATGGAGAGCCAGTCCGGCCTTCAGGAAAATGGCGTCGACCGTGAACCCCGCCAGGCCCACGGCGGCGAACTTGATCGCCAGCCCAGCCTCGTGGGCAGTCACCCGGGAAATCGACATCCAACGGCAACGCCGCTGAAGGCCCCGGCGTTGCCGGGCGGTCTCCTGGCCCCCGTTCCTCGGAGGATTTCGCAACAATCCCCGCACGGGGAGGGATGGCCCTATTCCAGCATGATTGCGCTGAGCAGCCGGCCGTAGTCGGCCTCGCCGCGATGGAGCGCGCGGCGGTTGGAAAAGAAGGCGTCGGCCTCGGCGCAGGTGTCCCGGCCGATCCATTCGGCTTGGCCGACCCCCGCCGCCGCCAGGCGCGAGAGGACGAATCCCGGCAGGTCGAACTGGCGCTTGTCCGGTGTCGCGCCCTGGCTGAAGAAGCGGGCGTTGCCGGGGCTGGCGGCGGCGAAAGCCTCTAGGAACTCGAGCCCCACCTCGTAGGACGCCGGACCGATGCACGGGCCCACCGCGGCCACGAGGCGTTCGCGCTGCGCTCCGGCGCCGGCCATCGCCTCCACCGCGGCCTCGACTATCCCGCCCAGCGCCCCGCGCCAGCCGGCGTGGACGGCGGCGGCCACGCGCGCGGAGCCGTCGGCGATCAGGACCGGCGCGCAGTCGGCGGCCAGCGCCCCCAGCATCAGCCCGGGGCGCGTGGTGACGACGGCGTCGGCCTGGGGCGCCTCGCCGGGCCAGGGACCGTCGGCCGTCACGGCCCCGGCGGAGTGGATCTGGTAGACCGTCACCAGGGGCGGGGCGGGATCGCCGAACGCCTGCGCGACCAGGCGGCGGTTCTCCGCGACGGCGGTGGGATCGTCGCGCGAACCCGCCCCGACGTTCAGATCCGCGTAGACGCCTTGGGACACGCCGCCCCGGCGGGTGAAGAAGCCGTGGCGCACGCCCGCCACCTGGTCGAGGAGGGCCGAGGTGAGGATCGGTAGGCTCATGCCATCTCCAGGGCTGGTGGGACGAGACCGGGCGAGGCGACCGCGGCGACCTTGAACAGCGCGCCCATCCCGTCCGCGGAGGTCAGGCGACGCAGTTGCCGCACGATCACGTCCGCCCGGTCGGGCCGCGCGCGCGCCAGGGCGTCGGCGCGCACCTCCACGCCCAGCCGGCGCAGGAACTCGCCCTGGGCGACGATCCGGCTGACCGCGGCGCCGGCCGATCGTGCGCCGGCGAGGAAGGCGGGGAAGTCCACATGGGCGGTGAGGTCGGCCTCGCCCGGCTCGGCCAGGGGAGATCGCTTCTGGTGGCCAAGCAGGGCCTGGAGGGTGTCGGCCGCTTCCTGGGCGTCCCGCCCGTAGTCGATGAAGAGGGCCGCCCCACCGGTCCGGCTCACAAGGGCGCCGACCTCGCGTCCGAGCGCCTCGACCGCCGGCGACCATTCGAACACCGCCCCTTCCGGCGCATCGTGCGGTGCGCCTGGCGGGTCGGCGGGTTCTCCCACAGCGAAAGCCAGCGCGCCGTCAGCGTCCAGGCCGACCTGTCGCTCCCGCCATGTGGCCGCCAGCCACACGGCCTGACGGATCGGCAGGCAATCGAGCACCTCGTTCGCCAGCAGGATGACCGGCGCGTGCGCGGGCAGGTCGGCCACGCGCTGCGCCCACCGCGCCTTGTCGCCCAATCGCGCGCGCTGCACCTCCCGCAGGGGCGCGCTCGTCTCCGTCAGCCAGACCTCGGCGGCCGCGGCGAAGCCCGGCGCTGCGCGAGTCGCGCGCAGGATGTCGCCCATCATCGTCCCGTCCCCTGGGCCCATCTCCGCCAGAATGATCCGGTCCGGAGCGCCCAGCGCGCCCCAGGTCTCCGCCGCCCACAGGCCGATCAGCTCGCCGAACATCTGCGAGACGTGAGGGGCTGTGATGAAGTCGCCCGCCTGGCCCAGGCGTGGCCGAGTCGCGTAATAGCCCGCCTGTGGATCGTTCAGGCAGAGGTCCATGTAGCGCTCTACGGTGAGGGGACCCGACCGGCGGATCTCGCCGGCGATCCGCTCACGCAGGCTCATGAACGTCGGGACTTGGGGCTCCAGGATCGGCCGCCGCCGGCAAGGCCGGCGCGGGAGGCCGTCGCAGCGCCCACAAGATCATCGCAACCCCGACGATCACCATGGGGACCGACAGCAGCGTCCCCACGGTCAGGCCGTAGGGCAGGTTCTGCAGTCCCGCATCGGGCATGCGCACGCGCTCCAGGGCGATGCGGAAGACGCCGTAGCAGGCCAGGAACAGGCCGGTGATCGCGCCCGGCCGCCTGAGCCAGCCCAATCGGTGGGTCGCCAGCCGGAGGAGCAGGAACAGCACCAGCCCCTCCAGGAACGCCTCGTAGAGCTGGCTCGGATGGCGCGGCTGCAGCCCCGCCACGCAGTTCCCGTATTCGTCGGTGGGGATGTGCCGGCCGCAGAACACCATGCCCCAGGGCAGGTCGGTGACGCGGCCCCACAGCTCGCCGTTGATGAAGTTGGCGATGCGCCCGAAGCCAAGGCCGATCGGCACGGCCGGGGCGGCCGTGTCGGCCAGGCTGAGCAGGTTCAGCTTCTGGGCGCGGGCGAAGAAGACCAGCGCCAGGGCCACGCCGATGGCGCCGCCGTGGAAGCTCATGCCGCCGTGCCACAGCTTCACGACCTCCAGAGGATCGGCGGCCAGGATCGCGCGCCCCGAGGCGAGCGGCAGCATGTAGAACAGGATGTAGCCGATCCGGCCACCGAGGATGATCCCCAGGGTGATCCAGAGGACCATGTCGTCGATCTGCAGGGGGGTGGCGGACGGGCGCGAGCCACCCCAGATCCTGGCGTTCCGGACGAGGCCGACGGCGTACCGCCAGCCCAGCAGGATTCCGGCGATATAGGCGAGGGCGTACCAGCGGATCGCGAACGGTCCCGCGGCCATGCCGTCCAGCTTGATTCGGGGAATTTCCACCGCCTGCGGCGGAATGTCTGGAAACGGCAGGGCCATGGCCGTTCCTCTACCCAAATCCGGCGACGCGGTGTAGCGGCTGCGTCATCCCCCGCGGTGCGGGAAGGGGCGGTTCGCCTTGCCTGCGTCTATGGGCTACAAGGTCGGGTCATGCAGACTCAGAATCCGTTCCTGGACGAGATGGCCAAAATGGCCCAGGCGGCGATGGGCGTAGCCCAGGCTGCCGGCGAGGAGGCGAGGAACGCCCTGCGCGCCCAGTCCGACAAGTGGGCCGCCGATCTCGATCTGATCCGGCGGGAAGAGTTCGAGGCCCTGAAGGCGGAAGTGGCCTCGCTGCGCGCCGAAATCGCGGCGCTCAAGGGCGCAACGGCGGATTGACGCGCCGTCGCGCGAGATCCCGCGGCGGCGCCTCAGGCGCTCTGCGCGGGAAGATGGAGGATTTGAGAGGTGTCCATGGATAGTCTGCGCCCCGACGAAGACGACGGCCTCCTCGCGCTTGATCCGCTCGACATCGTCGAACGCGTGCTGGTGTCGGAGAACCTGAACTTCGAGCGGACCGAGGACGGCGATCTTGCCTTCGCCCTGACCGGCGACTGGAAGGACTACGAGCTGTGGTTCGCCTGGCGTCCCGAGGCCGACTGTCTGCAGCTTTGCCTGTCGATCGACATGCGCGCCGGCTCGGCGCGCCGCGAGGCCGCCTTCGCCCTGGTGAACCTGATCAACCAGCGCGTCTGGCTGGGACACTTCGAGATCTGGGCCGAGGAAGGCGAGGTGGTGTTCCGCCACGCCATGGCCCTGCCGGACGGCGATCGGCCCAGCACGGCCCAGGTCGCCTCCATGGTCGACGCCGCGGTGGAGGCGGCGGACCGCTTCTATCCGGCCTTCGACTTCCTCATCGCCGGCGCCAAGTCGCCCGAGGAGGCGATGACCGCCTGCATGTTCGAGACCGCCGGCCAGGCCTGAAGCCGGGCCGGGACTCGCACATGGGCGGGGGCGAGACGCCGATCCTCCTGGTGGGGGCCGGCCACATGGGCGGGGCGCTGATCGCCGGCTGGCGGCGCGCGGCCGCCATGTCTCCCAAGGACGTCATGATCCGCGACCCTTCCCCGGGGGAGGCGGCGCGCATGGCCGCCGCCGCTGGAGCGGTCCTCAATGGCCCGGACGAGGGGCTCGCCGCTGCGCGCACGGTGATCCTGGGCGTCAAGCCCCAGGTCTGGCGGGGGATCGCCGCGGACATAGCGCCGCACCTCGCTCCCGACACCATCGTCATCTCTATCATGGCCGGCGTGAGGGCCGCCGACATTGCCGAGGTCATCCCTGGACGGCCGGTCGTGCGGGTGATGCCCACCACGGCCGCCGCGGTCGGCGAGGGTGCGGCCAGCGTCTGGTCGGCCGAGCCGGCGGCCCGCGCGCGCGCCCACACACTGTTCACGCCCCTCGGTGTGGTGGTCGACCTCGAGGAGGAGGCGCAGATCCACGCCGCCACGGCCGCCTCGGGCTCCGCCCCGGCCTATGTCTACGCCCTGGTGGAGGCGCTGGAGGCGGCGGGCGTAAGGGCCGGCCTCTCGGCGGCGGCCTCCCGCGCCCTTTCCCGCGCGGCGGTGACCGGCGCGGCGGCCCTGATGCGGACGACCGGGGAGGAGGCTGCGGTCCTTCGCCGCCAGGTCACCTCTCCGGCGGGAACCACCGAGGCAGCCCTGCGGGTTCTTGTCGGCGACGGCGATCTGCAGGCGCTGGTGGAGCGGGCGGTCCTGGCCGCGGCCCGGCGCTCGCGCGAACTGGGAGGCGAGATGTGAGCGAGACGGCCGCGCCGAACGAGGACCTCGATCCGGCGGCCGCAGCCCTGCTCGACCTGGCCAGGGAGCGGCCCTGGAGCGAAATCTCCCTGCGCGACGTCGCCGAACGCGCCGGCGTCGAGCTCGTGGACCTCTATGGCGAGGCGCGCGGCAAGGCCGCCATCCTCTGGCGCATCTCCGAGATGCTCGACCGCGCGGCCCTGCGCACCGCCGCCACGACTTCGGACGATCCTCACGACCGGCTGTTCGACGCCGCCATGGCGCGCATCGAGGCGATGGAGCCGCATCGCGCGGCCCTGGTCGCTCTCGGGCGCGAAGCCCCTCGCCTGGTCGCCGCCGCCCACTTCCCCGCCACCGCCCGGGCCATCCTCGAAGCTGCCGGCGTGCCCGCTACGCCGGCCCGCGTGGTCGCCATGACCCTGGTCTGGGCCCGCGTGGTCCAGGTCTGGCGCGATGACGAAGGCGCCCTCAACCGCACCATGGCCGAAATCGACAAGCGCCTGCGCCAATTGCGGTTGCGGCTCAACCGGATCGGCGCGGGGTTCTGACCAGGCCTTCATGGGGAGGGATGGCGGTCTCTTCGCAACCGCACACAGATTTCACTTGCCAGCACGGCCGAACCCGGGCTTCTGGCCGGCGGGCCACGCCCTCCCAACGGGGCGCGACTCATCTGTAAGGATGGGAGACATCGATATGACCACCCCCGCCCGGCCGGCGATGCGCCCGGCCTGCGCGAATTTTTCGTCCGGCCCCTGCGCCAAGCGCCCCGGATGGACCCCCGAAAACCTACGTTCAGCCGTCCTTGGGCGCTCGCATCGCTCGAAGGTCGGCAAGGCGCGCCTGCAGGCGGCGATCGATCAGACCCGCGAGGTCCTGGGCGTGCCCGCCGACTACCTGATCGGCATCGTCCCCGGCTCCGACACCGGCGCGGTGGAGATGGCGCTGTGGTCGTTGCTCGGCCCGCGGCCGGTGCAGGTGATGGCCTTTGAGTCCTTCGGCAAGGACTGGGTCACCGACGTGGTCGCCCAGCTCAAGCTGCCCGCCGAGGTGCTCGACGCCCCGTACGGCGAGTTGCCCGACGTCTCGCGGGTGCGCCCCGACGCCGACCTCGTCTTCACCTGGAACGGCACAACGTCGGGCGTCCGCGTACCCAACGGCGATTTCATCGCCGCCGACCGCGAGGGGCTGGCGATCTGCGACGCCACCAGCGCCGCCTTCGCCCAGGACCTCGACTGGCCCAAGCTCGATGTGGTCACCTTCTCCTGGCAGAAGGTCCTGGGCGGCGAAGGCGCGCACGGCGTGCTGATCCTCTCGCCCCGGGCGGTGGCGCGGGCCGAGTCGCACAAGCCGGCCTGGCCGATGCCCAAGCTCTTCCGCATGACCAAGGGCGGCAAGCTCAACGCCGAGATCTTCGAGGGCGCGACGATCAACACCCCCTCCATGCTGTGCGTGGAGGACTATCTCGACGCCCTGAAGTGGGCGCAGTCCGTCGGCGGCCCGTCCGAGCTCAAGGGCCGGGCCAACGCCAACCTGGCCGTCCTCGACGAGTGGGTTGGC
The DNA here is from genome assembly GCA_036276055.1 of Caulobacteraceae bacterium. Classification (GTDB taxonomy): domain Bacteria; phylum Pseudomonadota; class Alphaproteobacteria; order Caulobacterales; family Caulobacteraceae; genus Acaudatibacter. Next base: position 103,713 of record DATBEN010000189.1, on the reverse strand, counting down.
CGCACGGCCTGGGTCGACTTCCTCGCCCGCGATCCGGCGACCCGGTCGAACACCTCGGTCTGCCTCAAGGTGGTGGATCCGCGCGTGACTGGCTTGCCGGCGAATGGCCAGGCGGACTTCGCCAAGCGCCTCGCCAGCCTGCTGGAGAAGGAGGGCGTGGCCCTCGACATCGGCGGCTACCGCGACGCACCTCCCGGCCTGCGCATCTGGTGCGGCGCCACGGTGGAGACGGACGACCTTGTCGCCCTCACGCCCTGGCTCGACTGGGCGTTCGCCTCCCTCGCCTCCGAACTCACCCCCGCCTAATCCTCACCCGCCCAGCGGGGGAGGGGACCGGAAGCGGTGGAGGGGGCGGGGCTCGTGATACGCCCGCCGTGTAAGCCCACCGCTACTTCCCGGCCCCTCCCGAGCGCTGCGCGGGGCCCTCCCCGGAGAAACCCCATGCCCCGCGTACTCATCGCCGACTCCCTCTCGTCCGCCGCCGTCGAGATCTTCCGCCAGCGCGGCGTCGCCGCCGACGTTAAGATCGGCCTGAAGAAGGACGAGCTCATCGCCATCATCGGCGACTACGACGGCCTCGCCGTCCGTTCCGCCACCAAAGCCGACAAGGCGGTCATCGCCGCCGCCAGGAGCCTCAAGGTGATCGGCCGCGCCGGCATCGGCGTGGACAACATCGACATCCCCGCGGCCACCGCGGCCGGGGTGGTGGTGATGAACACCCCCTTCGGCAACTCCATCACCACCGCCGAGCACGCCATCGCCATGATGTTCGCGCTCGCGCGCCAGCTCCCCGCAGCCGACGCCTCCACCCAGGCCGGCAAGTGGGAGAAGAACCGCTTCATGGGCATGGAGCTCTACGCCAAGACGCTCGGCCTGATCGGCGCCGGCAACATCGGCTCGATTGTCGCCGACCGCGCCAACGGCCTGAAGATGAAGGTGATCGCCTACGACCCGTTCCTCTCGCCCGAGCGCGCCGTGGAGATCGGGGTGGAGAAGGTCGAGCTGGACGACCTGCTCGCCCGCGCCGACATCATCACCCTGCACACCCCGCTCACCGAGAAGACCCGCAACATCCTCTCCCGCGAGGCCCTGGAGCGCGCGAAGAAGGGTGTCATGATCGTCAACTGCGCCCGCGGCGGCCTGGTGGACGAGCAGGCCCTGCGCGAGGCGCTGGAAAGCGGCCACGTCGGCGGCGCGGCCTTCGACGTTTTCGTCGAGGAGCCGGCGAAGGAGAACATCCTCTTCGGCGCGCCGAACTTCATCGCCACTCCGCACCTGGGCGCCAGCACCGAGGAGGCGCAGGAGAACGTGGCCCTGCAGGTAGCCGAGCAGATGAGCGACTACCTGCTGAGCGGCGCGGTCTCCAACGCCCTCAATAGCCCGTCGATCACCGCCGACGAGGCGCCTAAGCTGCGCCCCTTTGTGGCCCTGGCCGAGAAGCTGGGCGCCTTCGTCGGCCAGATGGTGGACGAGGGGCTGCAGGGCGTGGACATCGCCTTCGAGGGCCAGATCGCCGCCCTCAACCACCGCCCGCTCACCTCCGCAGCCCTGGCCGGGGTGCTGCGGCCGATGCTGGCCGAGATCAACATGGTCTCCGCCCCGGCGGTGGCGAAGGAGCGGGGCATCACGGTCTCGGAGAGCCTGCAGGAGACCTCGCCGATCTATGACAGCCTGATGCGTATCACCATCGCCACGGACCTCGGCCGGCGCTCCTTCGCCGGCACGGTGATCGCCGGCGCCCCGCGCATCGTCGAGGTCAAGGGCATGGAGCTCGACGCGGTCTTCGGCCCGGCCATGCTCTATGTGAACAACCTCGACAAGCCGGGCTTCATCGGCGCCCTGGGCGACCTGCTGGCCAACGCCGGGATCAACATCGCCACCTTCAACCTCGGCCGCGTGGCCGCCGGCGACGACGCCATCGCCCTGGTCGGCGTCGATCAGAACCCGGACGATGTCCTCATCTCGCGCATCCGCGCCCTGCCCCACGTCAAGGAGGCCCGCGCCCTGCACTTCTGACGCCTCGCCTCTCGCTGGGGGCGTCTCCCTGCGGCGAGAGGCCGCGCGCAGCCCTGCAGAAGGGTACGCCGCGCAGGCTGACGTCGATCGCGCTCCGGCCGCTACACCTTCCCGCGGCCGGGGGGCTCACGAACGACAGCGAGTCCCCATGACGCACCTCTCCGCGCGCGCGGCGCGTCCCGCCGCCCTGCTGGCCGTCGTCACGACTCTGGCCGGCTCCGCCCACGCCCTGACGATCAAGACCACCTTCGACTCATCGATCACCGGCAACCGCAACGCCAGCGCGATCGAGAGCGCCTTCGACGCGGTCGCCGCCGAATATGACAGCGTCCTGACCAGCCCTCTCACGGTCAATGTCGACGTCAGCTGGGGCAAGGTCGACGGCGTCGCCGTGGCCTCCAACGCCCTGGGCGAGAGCGTCGACGAACTCTATGGCTACTACAGCTACGGGACGCTCAAGTCCGTGCTCTCGTCCCACGCCTCGGCGAACCCGACGGACAAGGCGCTCGCCAGCGCCGTCGCGCACCTGCCCGCCAGCACGCCGTCAGGCGTCTCCAGCTACGTCGTGCCCTCGTCCGAAGCCAAGGCGCTCGGCCTGATCTCGACGACCCAATCCTCCTATGACGGCTACATCGGATTCGGCAGCGCCGTGGCGTACGACTTCAATCCCTCCAACGGGATCACCGCCGGGACGTACGACTTCGAGGCGGTGGCGGCGCACGAGGTGGACGAGGTCCTGGGCCGGATCAGCGGCCTCGCCAACGCCTCGCCGAGCTACCGGACGGTGTTCGACCTGTACCGCTACAGCTCCCCCGGCGTGATCAGCTTCGCCTACAACACCCCCGCCTATTTCTCGGTGAACGGCGGGACCACGAAACTCGGCGAATTCAACATCTCGGCCAGCGGCGGGGACAGGGGCGACTGGGCCAATTCCGGCGCGACGGTCACGGACATCCAGGACGCCTTCCTCACCGCCGGCAGGGCGTCCAACCTCACCGCGGCCGACCTCACCGCCCTCGACGCCCTCGGCTTCGCCGGCTCCAACATCGGCAATATCGACCTCACCGCCCCCACCACCATCGCCCACGCCTTCCAGACCGCAGTCCCCGAGCCCGGCGTCTGGGCGATGATGCTCCTGGGGCTGGGCGGAGTGGGCGCGGCCCTCCGGCGGAGGCCGGCGGTGGCGCGCGCCTGAGGCTTCCGAGGCATCCTCCCCAGGGTCCAAGCGCGGGGAGGATCGGCGCCAGCGCCCCCGGCCTAACCACGATTTAACTCCCGCCCGCACCCGCCCGCGGCTAGGCTCTGTGTCGGAACAGAGACAGGACGGGTCTTCGTGATGCGCTATCTTTTCGCCTTCGCCACGCTTCTCAGCGCGGCGGCCGCTTCGGCCGCGGTCGCTGAGCCGAACATCGAGATCCGGCACGCCGCCGCGCGGGTGGTCATCATTCCCGAGGCGCGCAGCGACATTCAGGTGACCATCGAGGCGCCGAACGCGCGATTGCCCACCACGGCCAGCCGCTACGGCGACACTGTGATCGTGGACGGGCCGCTGGGCTTCCGTCCCGCCACCTGCAACTCGGTGCTGGGCGTGCGCGGGGTCTTCATCTGGGGGACCGGGCGGATCCCCTATGACCGGCTGCCGCGGATCATCGTGCGCACGCCGCTGGATGCGAAGATCTCCGCCGACGGAGCGGTGTGGGGCGAGGTGGGCCGCGGCCACTCGCTCGATCTCGCCAACGCCGGCTGCGGCGACTGGGCGGTCGCCGACCAGCAGGGGGCGGTGAAGATCCACACCTCCGGCTCCGGCGACGTGCGCGCCGGCACGGTCGGCTCGGCCAACGTCTCCTCCGCGGGTTCGTCCGACATCGCCTTCGCCGGCGTGCGCGGAGGCCTCACGGCCTCGGTGAGCGGCTCGGGCGACATCAACGCGGCCTGGGTCAACGGACCCCTGCATGCCCACATCGCCGGTTCGGGCGACGTGACCGTGCGCAGCGGCCAGGTCAGCGACATGGACGCGGCGATCGCCGGCTCAGGTGACGTGAGCTTCGGCGGCGTGGCGCAGGCTCTGAAGGCCAGCATCGCCGGCTCGGGCGACGTCCACGCCGCCCACGTCACGGGCCCGGTGACCAAGTCCATCGTCGGCTCCGGCGACGTCACCTACGGCCGCGGGATCTGACCCACCCGAACGGCGCCTTTGCGGCGGTCGCGACGCCCTGTTAGGGAGCGCCTCGACGACGAAAGCCAGGAGGGCGCCCCATGGACGAGGATTCCGGTTTCCCCAGGGGCGAGCTCATGCGCGGCAAGCGCGGTCTCGTCACCGGGGTGGCCAACCGCAACTCGATCGCCTGGGGCATCGCCTCCCAGATCGCCGCCCAGGGCGGCGAGGTGGCGCTCGCCTACATGGAGATGAACGAGAAGCGCGTGCGCCCGCTGGGCGAAAGCATCGGCGTCGACCTCTTCGTGCCGATGGACGTCAGCAGCGACGAATCGATGGACGCGGCTTTCGCGGAGATCGAGGAGAAGTGGGGCCGACTGGACTTCCTGGTCCACTCGATCGCCTTCGCCGATCGCACCCAGATGAAGGGCTCGTTCGTCGAGAACTGCTCGCGCGAGGGCTTCGCCCTGGCGCTCGACATCTCCGCCTACAGCTTCGTCGACTGCGCCCGTCGCGCCGCCCGGCTGATGCCCGACGGCGGATCGCTTGTGACCATGACCTACCTCGGCTCCGAGCGAGCGATCCCCAACTACAACATCATGGGCGTGGCCAAGGCCGCGCTTGAGGCGGCGACGCGCTACATCGCCCGCGACCTTGGGCCGAAGGGCATCCGCGTTAACGCCATCTCGGCGGGCGCCATGCGCACCCTCTCCCTGGCGGGCATTTCCGGCGGCCGGGGCATGCTCGCCGAAGGCCGGCGGCTGTCGGCGATGAAGGAGGACACCTCCATGGAGGGGGTGGCCGGCTGCGCGCTGTGGCTGCTGTCGGAACTCGGGCGCTCCACCACCGGCGAGGTGATCCACGTGGACGCCGGCTTCCACATGATGGGTCTTCCCAGCGAGGAGGAAGGCGCAGAGGGTTGACCGTATGAGCGAGGAGATCCGCTGCGATGTCGCCATCGTGGGCGCGGGTATGGCCGGGGCGACCCTGGCGCTGGCCCTTGCCCAGGGTGGCCTCGACTGCGTCCTGATCGACCCGCTCCCCTTCGAGACCCAGGCTGCCGAGACGTTCGACGGCCGCGCGAGCGCGATCTCCTTCTCCTGCTTCCGCCAGTGGCGCGCGATCGGCGCGGCGGCGGGGATCGAGCCGCACGCCCAGAGGATCGAGCAGATCCTGGTGACCGACGGGCGCTCTCCCGGCGCCGCCGCAGCGCCCGGCCAGGGCGTGTGGCTGCGCTTCGACTCCGCCGAGATCGCCGACCGTGTCGAGGGCGAGCCGCTGGGCTATCTGGTGGAGAACCGGCGCATCCGCGCCGGCCTGGCCCAGGCGGTCACGGCCGCGCCGGTGCGCGTCCTCGCCCCGGCCAAGGTGGCGGCGGTGGAGGCGAGCCCCGGCGCCGTGCGCCTGGACCTGGAGGACGGGCGGACCATCCGTGCGGCCCTGGCGGTGGGCGCCGACGGCCGCTCCTCCAAAGTGCGCACCGACAGCGGGATCGGGGTGACGGGCTGGGACTACGGCCACGTGGGCGTCGTCGCCACCGTGGCGCTGGGCCGCGACCACCATGGCGTTGCCTACGAGCACTTCCTGCCCAGCGGGCCCTTCGCCATCCTCCCGCTCACGGATCAGCGGGCCAGCCTGGTGTGGACCGAGGCGCGGGCGCGGGGCGCCGCCCTGATGTCCGCCCGACCGGAGATCTTCGAGGCCCACCTGCGCCGGCGCTTCGGCGCCTTCCTGGGCGAGGTGAGCGTACTCGGCCAGAGGTTCGCCTATCCGCTCTCGTTGCAGCTCGCCCGCCGCATGACCGCCCCCCGCGCGGTGCTGGTCGGCGATTCCGCCCACGCCGTGCATCCGATCGCCGGCCAGGGGCTGAACATGGGCCTCAAGGACGCCGCCGCCCTGGCCGAGGTGCTGATCGAGGCCATGCGCCTGGGCGAGGACATCGGCTCGGCGGCCGTGCTCGAGCGCTACGCCCGCTGGCGCAGTCTCGACAATGTCGGCGTCGCCCTTGCCACGGACCTCTTCAACCGCCTGTTCTCCAACGACCACCCCCTGGCCCGCGCCGTGCGGGGGACCGGCATGGCGGTGGTGAACCGGATCGGCCCGGCGCGGCGGATGTTCATGGCCGAGGCGGGAGGCGCGGCCGGCGACCTGCCTCGCCTCCTGCGCGGCGAGCCGGTCTAGGACTGGAGCCCGCCTGGAGGGGATGTACGGCGGGCCCAGAGGTCGCCGGTCAGGCGGTCCTGCAGGCGACCCAGCGCATCCTGCGCGCCGCCTGCGAGACGGTCCATCACCCCCTCGATCTGCAGCCGTCGGCTGCCCGAGATCCGACCTGCCGCCTGCTTCAGTTGGCCGGTGAATTTGCGTCCCGCGCCTCTCCAACGATTGCTGTTCATGCATCGCCTCCAACCTGCCGCTCGCGCGTCGATTGAAGGCGCAGCGCGTCGCGCGGTTCCGGCGCTGACGGTGGTGTGAACTTGACGATCCGGATCAAGATTGACCGCGGGCTCGGTGCGCTCAAGGTTGGACCATGGCCGACGACGACGCCCTTCCCCAGAGCTTGCGGACCCAGGCGCGGATCTGCGCCGCCATGGGCTCCCCGTTCAGCGGCGGCCTGCTGGATCGGGCCGCCGAGGACGTCGCCGCCGGCGGCCCAGTGGCCTGCATCCTTTCCGACTGGACCGGGGCGCCGCTGGTGGCCCTGCTCAAGGACGCCGTCCCCCTGCGCTGGCTGGGTGCGACGCACGACCTCGCTCTTTCCGGCGAGGATCCCGACGTGCGCGCGGCCTGGCCCGTCCCCGGCGTGGCGGCGGCGGTCGAGGCGGCCTGGTCGGCGATCGCCGCCGCCATGGAGGCGCGACCCGACCGCTTCGTCAGCTTCGTGGCGCATGAGCCGCAGACCAACGAGACCCGCCGCTCGGCCTGCCTGCTCGGCGGCTTTCTGGAGGCCGCGCGCTGGGCCGCCCTTCCGCTGCGGACCTGGGAGCTGGGGGCCAGCGCCGGCCTCAACCAACTGTGGGACCGTTACCGCTACGAGTTTGGTCCCGGCGGCGTCTGGGGCGATCCCGGCGCGCCGGTGCGGATCGACACCGATTGGCGCGGCCCGCCCGCGCCCCTTCACGGCTCGGCGCGGGTGGTCGGCCGGTCCGCCTGCGACCGCGCGCCGATCGACGTCGTGGACCCGCTCGCCGTCCGGCGCCTCCGGGCCTACGTCTGGGCCGATCAGTTCGACCGCCTGGCCCGCCTCGACGCCGCCGTCGCCCTCGCGCGCGAGACGGGCGTGCGGGTCGAGCCCGCCGACGCGTTTGCCTTCGTCAAGGATCGCGTCGCCCTGGAGGGCGGCTGTCTGACGGTCATCTATCACTCGATCTTCTGGCAGTACCTGCCCGCCCAGACCCAGCAGGGCCTGGAGCAGGCGATCGCCGACCTCGGCGAGCGCGCCACCGCCGAGGCGCCCCTCGCCTGGTTGCGGATGGAGCCGCGGGCTCAGAACCTCGTCGAGATCGAGGTGCGCCTGACCCTCTGGCCCGGCGGCGCCGACCGCCGCCTCGCCCTCTGCGACCCGCACGGTCGCTGGGTGGAGTGGGAAGAGGGGTGAGGCCGCTACAGCGGGACGGCGCGTTCGGCCACGAAGTCCGCAATCGCGGTGATGTCGTCCAGCGCGAATACCGGCAGCGCGGCGCCGGGCGGCGCGGCGTCGGTGGCCAGCGCGATCACCGTAGGGTCGTCGGGGAAGATCGGCGGCTTGCCGTTGGCGGCGCGCCAGACCTCCAGCTTGGGGTGGGCGTCGCGCTTGTAGCCCTCCACCAGCACGAGATCGACCGGATCAAGGCGCGCCAGCAGCACCGCCAGGTCCGGCTCCGGCGCGCCGCGCAGCTCGCTCATCAGCGCCCAGCGGATCTGGGAGGCGACCAGGACCTGGCGCGCCCCGGCCTGGCGGTGCTCGAAGGAGTCCTTGCCGGGCTGGTCGACGTCGAAGGCGTGGTGCGCATGCTTGACAGTCGACACGCTCAGGCCCTGTCCGACGAGCTCGGGGATCAGCCGGCGGATCAGCGTCGTCTTGCCCGCGCCGCTCCAGCCGGCGACGCCGAAAATTCGCATCACGCCGCTTTTTGGAGCCGCACTGGCACGGATTTGTAGGAGGGCGTTCCGCTTTCCTTGTCGCGGTAGTCCATCGGCACCAGCCCGTTGGCTTCCGGATAATAGGCGGCGACCGAGCCGCGGGCGATGTCGTGGGCGATGGCGGTGAGCTGGAGCCTGCGTTGGGCGCCGTCGGGCAGGGCCGGCTCGACCCATACGGCGTCGCCATGCTCGAGGCCCAGCTCGGCGAGGTCTTCCTCGCTCACGAACAGCACGTCCCTGCGACCGAATACGCCGCGATAGCGATCGTCGAGCCCGTAGATCGTGGTGTTGTACTGGTCGTGACTGCGGATCGTCGCCAGCTTGAGGATCTTCGCCCCGTCCGTTGGGAAGTCCTCGTTGAGGCCTTTGAACAGGATGAACTCCGCCTTGCCCGAGGGCGTGCGCCAGACCCGCTCGGTCGGCCCGAGCGGCATACGGAAGCCTCCGGGAATGCGGATGCGCGCGTTGTAGTCCTGGAACTCCGGGAACACGATCTCGATCTTGTCGCGGATCCGGTCGTAGTCCTCGACCAGACCCGTCCAGTCGACCTTGCTGTGCGGCAAGGTCGCGGCGGCCATGCTCGCGATGATCGCTGGCTCCGAACGCAGGTGTTCCGAGGCCGGCGTCAGCTTCCCGCGCGAGGCGTGCACCATGGACATGGAATCCTCGATGGTGACGCTTTGCGGGCCGCCGGCCTGGACGTCGCTCTCAGTTCGGCCCAGCACCGGCAGGATGATCGATTCCTTGCCGATCAGCAGGTGCGAGCGGTTCAGCTTGGTGTTGAGGTGAACGGCGAGGTCGAGGTTGCGCATGCCTGCCGCGCAGACCTCCGGATCGGGAAGGGCGATCGCCAGATTGCCGCCAAGACAGACCAGCGCCTTGGAGCGTCCGGCCGCCATCGACTGCATGGCGCCGACGGCGTCATGGCCGTGATGGCTGGGCGCGCGGAAGCCGAAAGCTTGCTCGATGCCTTTTATAATCTGCGGCGTCGGCTTCTCCGTGATGCCGACGCTGCGGTCGCCCTGGACGTTGGAATGGCCGCGCAGCGGGCAGATCCCGGCGCCGGGCTTTCCGAAATTGCCCCGCAGCAGCAGGAGGTTGGCGATCTGCTGGACGTTCTGGGTGCCCTTGGCATGCTGGGTGATGCCCATGCCGTAGGACACGATCGTGGCTCTCGACTTCAGATAGGCCTCGGCGACCCGTCGCAGGTCCGTCCGGCTGAGGCCGCTCGCCCGTTCGATGTCATCCCAGTCCGTCGCGCGCAGATCGGCGGCCAAGGCCTCCAGCCCATTGGTGTGGCGGTCGATGAAGTCGTGGTCCAGGGCGTCGCCGACCGCGTCCTCCCGCTCGAACACCGCCTTCATCACGCCCTTCAGCGCCGCCGCGTCGCCGCCGACCTTCACCTGATAGTAGCTGGAGGCGATGGGCGTGGAACTGAAGGTCCCCATCTCCACCGGGCTTTGGGGGTCCGCGAATCGCTCGAGCGCGCGCTCCTTGAGTGGATTGAAGACGATGATCGGCACGCCGCGGCGTGAACATTGATGGAGTGTGCCCATCATGCGCGGATGGTTGGTGCCGGGGTTGTGTCCCATCGCGATGATCAGGTCGCAGTGGTCGAAGTCTTCTAGCGACACCGTGCCCTTGCCGATGCCGATGGACTGCGGCAGCCCCACGCTGGTGGCCTCGTGGCACATGTTCGAGCAGTCGGGGAAATTGTTCGTCCCGAACTCGCGCCCGAAAACCTGGTAGAGGAAGGCGGCCTCGTTCGAGGCCCGGCCCGAGGTGTAGAACTCCGCCATGTCCGGATCGGGCAGAGCCCGCAGCGCCTCGCCTATGCGCGTGAAGGCGGCGTCCCAGGAGATCGCCCGATAGGTGTCGCTGGCCGCATCGTAGGCCATCGGGTGCGTGAGGCGGCCGGCGTTCTCGAGCTCGTAGTCGCTCCACGTCGAGAGCTCGGCGACCGTGTGCTCGGCGAAGAACTCAGGCGTCACCCGCTTGTTCGTCGCCTCCCAGGTGACCGCCTTGGCGCCGTTCTCGCAGAACTGGAACGTCGAGGTGTGCTCCTTGTCCGGCCAGGCGCAGCCAGGACAATCGAACCCGTCCGGCTTGTTGGTCCTCAGCAGGAGCATCGGCGCTTCGGCGACGTCCATCTGCTCCCGGACCGCCTTGGCCGTGGCCTTGAGGGCGCCCCAGCCGCCGGCGGGACTGCGGTAGGAATGGACGCCCGGGACTTCGTGTTTGTCCGACATCTGGATCTCCTTGAGGAGCGGCCGCCCTGGAGCTTGCCGGGGGCCGCGGCGGTTTCGTGGAAGCTTCAGCCGAACCGGATGTCCAGCGACCGCAGATAGGTCTGCAGGCCCGCGTCCTGGATCGGTAGTAGGCAGGCGTCGGCGTCGCCTTCGTTGACGTGCGCGTGCCAGAAGCCTGGCGGGGTGACGAAGGCCATGCCCGCCGTCCAGTCCTGCCGGACCGGCTTGACGATGCGGCCCTGGATGTCGAGCTCGCGGCCGATCAGCGAATAGACGCCCGGCCCGCACGAGACGATGTAGTCGAGCGCCACCGACTGGTGGCGGTGCGGCCTCTGCATCGAGCGGGCGGGGACCACGCCGTACATCGCCCAGATCACCTGGGTGATGGTGCGCAGGCGCGGCAGGCGCGCATTGCCGAGCAGCACGGAGACGCGGCTGCGGGTCGACGCTGCAAGGCTTCGGGCGCACTCGGCCAGGGCGGCGCGGGTGGTCGCGGCCGGATAGAGGGTCGGCTCGAACCGCCGCGAAGCCGCCAGAGCGCCCAGGTGCGTCAGCAGCGGAGCGTCATGGACGAGATAGAAAGCGGCGCCTGACGGACCGGCCTCGTGCACATATTCGGAGCCGCCGGGCAGGGCGACGATGTCGCCCTGACTCCATTCAATGGGGCGCATGCCGTTCCCCGACCACACCGAGGTGCGACCGCTGCCGCGGATCACGTAGAACACCAGCGACGTCGCGTCGCCCGCGGCTATGTCCGGCGCGAGGGTCTCGTCTGGCAGGATCCGCGCGAAGTTGGCGCACAGGCCAGGGCTGGTTGCGGGACCCGGGCAGCCCAGGAGGCCCGAAAGGTCCAGCGGGACAAGGCGGGTGGGGCCGTCTGCATAGAGCGCTGGGGGAAAGGCGTGGAACGGGATCTGGGGCGATAGACCGGGACGCACCGGATTCGCGGCCTTGCTGTACTCGAACCATTGGGCGTCCGACCTCGTCGCGAGGGGGGCGTCAGGAAGGAAGGTCGCGGGTCGCGCCTCGCGTTGGCGGGTGTCGTCTTGCAGCAGCATATCGTCTGTAACCTTGAGCGAGCGGCGTATCCCTCCAGCCCCATCTGGTTCTCACGCCAGTTCGGCGGTATTGCCCCGATCGGCAAAGGAGTTCTGTCGAACTGGCCTTGCTGCAGGATCCCGCAGCCGCCACACGCGTAATCGCATCGACCATCCCGCCGATCTTGCCGATCCAGGAGCCGCATAGTTTCATCGCTTCGTCATGTTGGCGGCGGATCGCCACGTAGCTTCAGTTCAGCGAAGCTGCGGACGCGCCTTTGGGCGCATCTGCGCCCGGGGCGTAGCCACCGCGCGGCTACTTGGGGAGGCGGAGCTCGAACACCGTGCCCGAGGGGCCGGTCTCCATGAGGTCGAGCTCGCCGCCGTGCGCCTGGGCCAGCTCGCGGGCGATCGCCAGGCCCAGGCCCACGCCGCCGCGCCGGCCCGATCCGGCGAAGGGTTGGAACAGATAGCTGCGGGCGCGTTCCGGCAAGCCGGGGCCGTCGTCGGCAAGGCGCATGACGGCCTCGGCCTCACCTGGGGTCAGGTCGACTCGGACGCGTCCGACGCCGTCTCGCCCGGGATCCTCCTCGATCGCCTCGCGGGCGTTCTTGAGCAGATTGACCAGGATCCTGTGCAACTGGTCCGGGTCCGCGCGCAGGCGTGTTCCAGGGCCGATCGAGGTCTCCAGCCGCACGCCGCCGTCCGACAGGCCGGCGTCCTCCGCCGCCGCCTCGAGGGCCGCGCGCAACGGCGTGGGCCGCGTGTCCGGCGCAGGCTCTTCGCTGCGGCCGAACGCCAGGACGTTGGTGGCCAGCATCAGGGCGCGGCTCAGGGCTCGCTCGAGGCGGGGCAGGGTCTGGGCCACGCGCGGATCGCCCGAGGCGGCGATCCGCTCCGAGGCGATCTGGGCGCTGGTGAGCATGTTGCGCAGGTCGTGGTTGATCTTGGCGACCGCCTCGCCCAGGGCCGCGAGGCGCGCGCGCGAGGCAAGGGCGGCGGTGAGGTCGGTCTGCATCCGCGCCAGCTCCGCCTCGGCCCGCCCGATCTCGTCGCGCCGCCCGGTCGGCTCGATGCGCGCTCGCGGATCCTCCGGGTTCTCGCGAAAGCGCTCCATCGAGCGGGTGATTCGCTGCATCGGCCGGACAAGGAAGAGGGTGAGGGCGAGATAGACCACCCCGCCGGCGACCACCGAGGTGAACAGGGCCACCCCCATCAGCCGCCCGAGCTGGGTATAGAGTTCCGCCTGCAGCGGCGCTTCGGGCGTGACGATCTCGACGAAGGCCCCTTCGCGGAAGCGGGGCTTGGCCATGACGCGCAGCATGCGGTCCTTGGGCGTCAGCAGGGTCTCGAACGGCGCCTGCCAGGACATGCCCTGCCTCAAGTCGAGCAGGTTGGGAGGCCGAGCGAGGCGCGGCGCCTGCAGGATCAGGCGGCGCTCGCCACGGATCTGGAACGCCACCGACACCACCCCGGCATTGGCCAGCAGGGCTTCTCGCATCCGGTCGGTCACGACCCCGCCCGGCGCGGTCTCCTCCACCAGGGTGGCCAGTTCCGCCGCCCGCAGGCGGTCGAGCAGCCACTGCTCCTCGTCGGCGGCCAGTATGGGCGGCAGGATCAACAGGTTGGCCACGACGATGATCAGCACCGTCAGCAACAGAAGTCGCGCCGACAGCCCCTGAATCCAGAGGAACCGGCGCTCGCGGCGCGCGGTCGGTTCGTCCGGGGGCGCCACGTCCGCCATTGCGCCTTCGGATATCGCGCCCCGGCCGGCGGAGCAACGAAGCGCGTCCTTGTCAGGACATCTGGCGCGCCGCGCGCCTGTGTCGGATCACGCGGACCAGGGCCGGCGCTGCGGACAGGGCGGCGAGTGCGGCCAGCGGCGCCACGAGCGAGGGGCGCATCAACACCGAGGCGTCCACCTTCACCCCCTCGTGGAACAGTCGTCCAAGCCCCGCGCCCACCGCGGCCAGCAGGAAGCTCGCCGGCGCCCCGCCCAGTACGGTGGCGGCGACGAAGGCGCCCGGTCGCGCCGGCGCTAGGCCTGCGGCCACGTTCACGACCATCAGCGGCATCACCGGCATCAGGCGCAACGTCAGCAGCAACCCGAAGCCATGCTCCTGCAACGCATGGACCAGGCGCGCCACCCGTGGTCCGCCGCGTGTGGCCAGGGCGCCGCCGAAGGCCGTGCGGCAGGCCACATAGACGATGCACGACCCTGCGACAGCGGCCGCCAGGCAGGCCGTCCCGCCGACGACGGCGCCGAACAGGAATCCCGCCACTGCGGTCATCAGTCCCGATCCGGGAAGGCAGGCGGCGACCACCAGTGTCTCCAGCGCCAGAAAGGCGGCCATGCTCTCCACGGGATGGCGTTCGACGAACATCTTCAGCGCATGATGGTGCGCCTGCAGGTTGGCGAAGGTCAGCTCGCGCAGCGATCCCGAGGCGATCGCCGCCACGGCCAGCGCCGCCAGCAGCCCGATCGGCAGGAATCGCCAGACACGCCTCATCGACTCCTCCGGTTCATCCAGCGGCCCGCCGCCTTGACCCCCTGGTCAGACGCTTCAGGCCGAGCGCGACCCGGACAACGGCGATCTGCCAGGCGGCAAGCCGCCCGTCGCCGGCGCGGGAGAGGAGGGCGAGCTCCCGGCGGTGCGCGGCGATCGGGTCGAGCCGCGCCGTGATCTGGCGGGGATGAGCGATGGAAACCACGGCCGTGGCGTCATCCCGCAGGAACGGCCCTGTGCGGAGCCACAGGCGCGCGTAGAAATCCACGTCCACCGTCCACGCCAGGCGCGGGTCGAATCGCACCCCCGCCGTGGTCGGAAAGACCAGGGCGGCGGTCGGACCGGCCCAGTTGGCGAGATAGAGGGTCCACGCCGGCGCCCGAATGAGGGCCGCTAGGCGCGAGGCCAGGGCGAAACGGCGTCCGGGCCTGGGCGCCGCCGTTCCCGTCAACAGCGCCCGCCCCGGGGCGCTCTCCAGCCGGCGCGCAGCCCGCTCGAGAAATCCGGGGTCCTCCAGGGCCTCGTCGTGATGGACCACCACGCTCCAGTTTCCTTGGGCGAGGCTGAGCCCGAGGTTCCAGTTGTCCGGCGCATTGCCGGTGCGCGGGCCTGTCAGGTAGCGCACCCTCGGGTCGGCGAGGAGGTCCGCGACCGACGTCTTCAGCCCGTCCGTCGGCGAATCGTCGACCACGACCACCTCGATCGATGAAAGCGTCTGGGCCAGGATCGAGCCCAGGCAGCGGCGCGCCAGCGCCGCGTCCTCGTACAGCGGAACGATGCAGGAGATGGCCGGGGGAGAAAACGGTCCGGGCGCGCTCCTCGGCGTCACGCTGCGCCCACGGCCTCCTCGACGCTGGCGAAGCCGTCCGCCTGCAGGCGGGCCGCGAGATCGGACTTGATCCTGGCGACCAGGCCGGGGCCCTGCAGGGCCAGGGCCGTGTAAAGCTGCACCGCGCTCGCCCCGGCGCGGATCTTGGCGTAGGCGTCGCCGCCGCTCGCGATCCCGCCCACGCCGATCAGGACCAGCCGCCCGGCGCTGGCCGCCCATACGCTCGCCAGCAGGCGGGTGGAGGGCTCCAGCAGGGGCCTGCCCGAGAGCCCGCCCGCCTCGCCGCGCGCCTGGCCGCGCAGATCCTCGGGTCGGGCGAGGGTGGTGTTGGAGACGATCAGGCCGGTCAGGCCGAAGGCGACAGCCGCCTCGACGATGGCGCCGGCCTGCGCGTCGGTGAGGTCGGGGGCGATCTTCAGGAACACCGGCTTGCCGCCCGCCGGGCCTGCGGTCAGCTCCGTCCGAGCCTCGGCGACGGCGGCCAGAAGGTCGGTCAACGCCCCGCCCTGCTGCAGGTCGCGCAGGCCCGGCGTGTTGGGCGAGGAGACGTTGAGGGTGAAGTAGTCCGCCAGGGGCCAGAGCCGGCGCAGGCCCGCCACATAGTCCGCGGCGCGGTCGACCGTGTCCTTGTTGGCCCCGACGTTGGCGCCTACCGGGCCGCCGCGCCCGCCCGTTTCGAGGCGGGCGGCGAAGGCCTCCAGACCCGCGTTGTTGAATCCCATACGGTTGATCACCGCGCCATCCTCGACCAGCCGGAAGAGCCTGGGCCGGGGATTGCCCGCCTGGGGGCGCGGCGTGACCGTGCCGCACTCCACGAAGCCGAAGCCGGCGGCCAGCAGAGCGCCGGGGACGCGCGCGTCCTTGTCGAAGCCGGCGGCCAGTCCCACCGGATTTGCCAGGGGCAGTCCCGCGAGACGCGCAGCGAGGATCGGCGGATCCCCCGGCCCGCGCGGCCCGAGCCCCGCCGCCAGGGACGCCAGACTCAGCTCGTGCGCCGTCTCGGGATCCGCCGTCCGCAGCAGGCGCGCGCCCAGGTCATGCAGCGCGTTCATGGGGCCAGTTCGCCCAGCTGGGGCGTCCCGTCCGGTCCCAGCGGCGCCTCGGTGACGGCGAGCGCCAGGCGCGTTGGCAGGGTCCCGTAGAGGTGGGGGAACAGCTCGCCGCCGCGGGACGGCTCCCAGCGGATGGACGGTCCCAGGTCATCGGCGTCGAACGCCGCGATGACGAGGTCGGCCTGCCCCGCGAAATGGCGGCGCGCCGTCTCCCGCGCCTGGCTCGCGGTGGAGAAGTGGATGAAGGCGTCGGCCCGATCGACCGCCGAGCCCTCGTAGACTCCCGCCGCCTGCGCCGCCGTCCACTCGCTGCGCGCGAGGATCTTGTAGATGCGGCTCAGGACCCGGCTCCCGGCTCCTCGTCCCACGCCTCCACATAGGGCGGCGGCGTGTCGCGGCGGGGATTGAACATGGCCTCGAGGCGCGCCGCGCCACCCTCGCCCATGGCGATCACCGCGACCGTGGACGTGGGGAAACCGCCGGCGACCTTCTCCACCTCGTCGCTCGAGGCGCCGCCCTCGACCAGCAGGTTCATCGCCAGCTCCTGCATGCCGGGGTTGTGGCCGATCAGCAGCACGTCCTGCGCGGCGCGGGTCGGCCCGGCGATGGCCATTTCGATGTCTTCCGGCGTGGCGTCATAGAGGTCGTCGAGAACCTCCACCTTCGCGCGCGGGAAGTGGGTCTTCACCTCGTCCCACGTCTGCACCGTGCGGGCCGAGGGGGAGACAAGCACGAGGTCCGGGGCCAATCCGGTCGCCGCCATCCAGCGGCCGGAGATCTCAGCCTCGCGCTGGCCGACCGGTTCCAGCGGCCGGTCGCGGTCCGTCCCGCCGCGGGCGCGGTGGGCCGCCTTGGCGTGTCTGAACAGGATCAGCCGGCGCAAGACACGAATCCCTTTTCGCCCACGGTTGGCGCTGCGCCCTACCGTGCGTCGCCCGCCCTTCCAAGTCACATAAGGTTCCACGCTCCATGGCGGGATCCGCCGCGGGCGGGCTGGAGGTTACGATCCTCCAGATCCGGGAGCCGACGCCGGTGCGAGAAGCGCTGCGATCGCCGCACCTCGGGGCGAGCCGAGGCCTGTGCAGGCGTCCCACCCGCGCGTGGCCTGGAAGTCGCCGTTGTTGCCCTGGGTGATGTCGTTGAAGGCAGAGGGAGCGGCGTAGAGCTGGGCGTGGGGATAGCCGACGGGAGAGCCCCTGGCCTGGTTGATCAGGGCGATCAGCGCCGACCATAGCGGGGCCACCGCGCTCGTGCCGCCGATCACCGTGTCCTGGCCGTCGATGCGGATCTGATAGCCGGTCTGCGGATCGGCGTCGCCGGCCACGTCCGGAACCCCGCGCATGGCGAGCGGCGTCGAAGTCCGGCCCGTCATCGTCGCCGACAGGCCCTGCTGGAAGGTCGGCAGGGCGAACACGGTGCTCACGCCGCCCCCGCCGGCGCCGCCCTGGGCTCCGTCGTTCCACACCGTCTCCGAGGCGATCTGCGCGCCGCTGGCCGTCAGGCTGGTCCCCCCGCAGGCCAGCGCGTGGGGGCTGGAGGCGGGGAAGTCGACGTTGTCGCCGGAAGCGCCGTCGCTGGAGCCGTTGTCGCCGCTGGCGACGCACACCGTCACGCCCAGGGTCGCGGCGGCCTGGAACGCCTGGTCGAGGGCCGTCAGGGACTGCTGGGTCCAGCTCGACTCCGGGCCGCCCCAGCTGATCGAGATCACCGAGGGCTTGTTGGTCGTGTCGTGCACCGCGGTGGTCACCGCGTCGATGAAGCCCTGGTCGGTGTTGGGCGCGAAATAGACGGCGATCCTCGCTCCCGGCGCGACGGTCCCCACCACCTCGATGTCGAGGTCCACCTCGCCGTCGGCGCTGTCGACCCCGCCTCCCGGCGCGTTGGAGCCGCCATCGACGGAGACGGCGACGACCGTGGGCGCGGGGTTCACCCCCTGGGCCTGGAAATAGGTGTCGAGGTCCGAGGACTGGTAGCCGCCGCCCAGCTCGATGATTCCCACGCACTCTCCGGCGCCAGTGACGCCGGTGGGGAAACCGTAGAAGGCGGCGACCTGCTCGGGCGTATAGGAAACGGCCTGGGCGGCGGCGCGCGGCCGCACGCTGGCCCGGCGCGCGCGGAAGTGGGGCTTGGCCTGCGGGCGGCTGTCCATGCCCAGCACGGCCGTGACGATTCCCGCGAGCTCATCAGGCACGTGGATCGCGCCCACACGGCCGCGGAACTGGCCGCGGGGGCCGGAGTAGAGGCGCAGCTCGGTCTGAAACGCGGCCTGGAACTGCGCCACCGTGCCGGAGAGCTTCACCGTACGCCGGTCCGGATGCACCGCAGTGACGGCAAGGCCGTTGGCTTGGGCGAAGGCGCGCACGGCCGCGATGTCCGTCGGATCCGCGCCGAAAGCCTGCCCGAACGCCGCGCGCGACAGCGGCCCGCCCACGGACTCGCCGGCCTGCAGCCGCGCGGCGCGCGCCTTCAGCTCCTGCGCTTTGGCGTAGCGGAGCAGGACGCTGACCTCGATCTGCTGGGTCGGATCGGCGGGTCCCAGGTCCTGGGCGGCAGGCGGCGGAGCCCGTTCGCTGCCGGGCAGCGGCGAGGTGACCATGTTCCCCTCCCTGGGATCTTGACTGGACCTCTGTTGTACGCGCGACCGCTGCTGTCAGACGCAACCTCGCCCGCTCACCTTCGCGTGATCGATCACCTCTCCCTGCGACGCTCGTCGTCGTGGATCCGCACGATCATCGACTGGCTGGCCGTGGCCATCAGCACGCCGTCCTGGGAATAGAGCCGCATCGCCCCATGGCCGACCCCCGCGGCGATGCCCACGATCGTGGTGTCGCAAAGCACCCACTCGGTGGGGACCAGGCGCAGCAGGCGAAGGGTGTTGTCCAGGCTGTTGCCGCCGGCGTCCCGCCCCAGGGCGGCTCCCACCGCCGAGGGGACGTGGTCGGCCATGATCGCCAGCATCGCCCGGTCGATCGCCTCTCCGTGCCGCGGACGGATCCACAGCACCAGCCGCCCGTCGGGACTGCCGCCATCCGGGTGCGGCGTGCGGTTGTGCGAGCCGCGCGCGAGGCGGACCTCGATCCGGCTGTGAAGATCCGGATTGGCCGGGTCCCATCGCTCGCTCTCCTCGCACGCCTCCGGCGGCGGCGCCTCGGGCGCTACCGCCCACTGCCGTTCCGGGCCTCCGGGGCGCTCGCCCAGGGCGGCGTTGACCGTGAGGATCTCCTGGTCGCCGACATGTGCGATGACCCGCGCCTGGGTGGTCTGGCGGCCCTGCACGGCGACCCGTACGTCGACGTCCACCACCGACGGCGGGCGCGCGAAGGAGAGGTACTGGGCCGTGGCCCAGATCACCGGCCGGCCGCAGGTGCGTTCCATCGCCGACACCGCGGCGGCCATGCCCACTCCGCCGAACATGAAGCTGCGGCCCGGCGGGCCCACACAGAGCTCGGGCGTCAGCGGCAGATACCACCGGTGCGGGTTGTGCGTGGCGCGAAGATCGAAGAAGGGTCGGGTCATGGTCCAGCCTGGATGCGCGCCGCGCCTATCATGAGCCAAGCTGCATCCGCGAGCCCCGCCGGGGCCGAAATCGTCGCGCGCCTGGACGCGCTGCCCTCGGCGGTCGCCTGGCGCCTGATCGCCCTCGTCTCCCTGGGCGGCTGCTTCGAATTCTACGACCTGATGATGACGGCCTACGTATCGCCCGGCCTCGTCCAGGCAGGCGTGTTCCACGTAGGCAAGGCGGGGCCGTTCGGCCAGAGCGACCAGGCCGGCTTCGCCTCGGCCACCTTCCTGGGCCTTTTCCTAGGGACGGTGCTGTTCGCCCGCGTCGCCGACCGGTTCGGCCGGCGGGCGATCTTCACCCTCTCCCTGGTCTGGTACGCGGCGGCCACAGCGGTCATGGCCTTCTCGCGCACCGCCCTGGAGATCGACGCCTGGCGCCTCGCCGCGGGGGTGGGAATCGGCATCGAGCTGGTGACCATCGACGCCTATGTCGGCGAACTGGCGCCCGCCCGGCTCCGCGGGGCGGCCTTCGCCGTCAACCAGTCGATCCAGTTCCTGGCGGTGCCGATCGTGGCCGCCCTGTCATGGCTGCTCCTGCCGCGTTCGCCCTTAGGTCTGGCGGGATGGCGATGGGTGATGCTGATCGGCGCCAGCGGGGCGCTGGTCGTCTGGCTGATCCGCCGCGCCCTGCCGGAATCCCCGCGCTGGCTCGTGCGCCAGGGCCGGCTGGCGCAGGCGGAGGCCATTCTCGATCGGCTCGAGGGGCGGCCGCGACGCCCGGCGCCCGAAGTTGCGGCCCCGGCGACGGTCGGGCGGGAGACCTCCGCGCCGCTGCGCGAGGCGTTCCGACGGCCCTATGCGGGGCGCACCGCCATGCTGGTGGTGTTCAACATCTTCCAGGCGATCGGCTTTTACGGCTTCGGCAACTGGGCGCCGACCCTGATCGCCGCCCAGGGCCATTCGGTGGTCAAGAGCCTCGGCTATTCGGCGGCGATCGCCGTCAGTTTTCCACTGGGGCCGCTGATGTGCGCGCCGCTGGCGGACCGCTTCGAGCGCAAGACCCTGATCATGGTCGCGGCGGCCTGCACGGCCGTCCTTGGACTGGCTTTCTCAGGCCAGAGGGCTCCCGCGGCGATCATCGCCCTGGGGGTGGCCCTGACGGTCTCCAACAACCTGCTGTCCTTCAGCTACCACGCCTACCAGACCGAGCTCTATCCGACGCGGATCCGGGCTTCGGCAGTGGGTTTCGTCTACGCCTGGAGTCGCCTCTCCACGGTGGTCTCGAGCTTCGTCATCGCCGCCCTGCTGAGCGGTTTCGGCACGGCGGGGGTGTTCGCCTTCATCGCCGCGGCCATGGCCATCGTGATCGGCGCGGTGGGCCTGTTCGGTCCGCGTACCGCGCGGCTGTCGCTCGAGGACGTATCCGGGTAGCCCGCTACGTCGCCGCCGATCGTCGCCTCGCCCCTGCCGCCACGAGCAGGGCGAGCTCCAGCGAGCTCTTGAGGAGCCAGGCCCACATCAGCCCGCTCGCGCCGGCGGCGCGCGCGCCGAGGAAGAAGGCGACAGGCGAGATCAGCGTCATCGTCGCGACCACCGCCAGGGTCACGCGCGTGCGGCCCGCCGCCTGCAGCTCGATCAGCCGGATCTGGGCGAAGGCGCCGATCACCACCGCCGCAGCCAGGGCCAGGGTCGGCGCGCGCAGGTCCGCGCCGACCACCGAGGGGACGAGGCGCGGGAAGACGACGAAGATGAAGGTGAGGGCGCCGATCATGCCAACGCCGGCCAGCGCCGAAAGGAGCCACGCCGCCTGCGCCACCCGGCGACCGCCGCGGTCGATCCCCACGCTGCGGGCGTAGATGATCGGCGCGAACAGGAAGGGGATGACCCAGAAGCGGCTGAGGGTTTCGTAGGTCAGGTAATAGGCGCCAAAGATCGCCGGTGGCAGAAGGCGCAGGCCGACCACGCGATCGGCGGAGCCGGACGCCGCGCCAAGAACGGACGTGGCGGCGAACTCGACCCATTTGACGTCGGCGAGCAGCCGGCGCGTCTCGCGCCACACCTCGCCCCGTTGCGCCGGGCGCGAACGCGCGACCAAGGGCGCAGCGCCAAGCGCGGCGGCGGCCCTAACGATGGTCGAGACCGCCACGGCCGCGGTCAGGCCCGAGCCGGCCGCGACGATGATCCCCGCCAGAACGTATCCGCCCGACAGGACGCCCTGCTTGACACCGATGGCCGCGCCGTGTCGCCCGTTCAGGTCGAGCAGGACGCGCAGGTCCGTGGTCCAGAATCCCGCCGCGCAGATCAGCGGCAACCACGCGAGGACCGCCCAGGAGATTTGCGGATCGGCGATCCTCCAGACCAGGCCCAGGATCGGCGCCGCCAGGACCGCCTTGACCGCGCCCGCGATGAGGTAGGCGCCGGCGGGGCGGTCGAGGGCGCCACCCTTCTGCAGGGCAGCCGCCTTGGCGGTCGCGGGGTCCAGTCCCGCCGCGGTGCTGGAGAAGAAGAAGAAGCCGAGCGCGGCCCGAAGGTCCGTCGGGCTGGCGTAGCGCCGCAGCAGGGCCACCGTCGCGACCAGGGCCACGGCCGTGAGCGCATAGGCGCACACCACCGCGGCCGCGCGGTTGGCTACGCGGCGGTCGATTCCCGCCAGGCCCGACCTGATCGCGGCGAAGCTCATGTCGGAGATGTGCGCGCCCCCTCGTCACGCCTGCGCGGCGCGTCTCCCGACCGTATTGCTGAAAGCGGACGCTGCGGCTATCCGCGCGGAGGAGCGAAGGGGGCGGGGATGAAAAGAGCGGTGATCCTGGGAGGCCTTGGAGCGCTGATGCTGGCCCATGCCGCAGCCGCCGCGCCGAGCGAGGCGGTCCGCCAAGCCTGCCAGACGCGCTGGGCAGAGCTGCGCGGGACGAGCGCCGCCGCCGGCTGGACGCAGTCCCGGTTCATCGCCCATTGCCTGCGCCAGCGTCGTTCCGATGCCCGGGCTCACGCGGGAGCGCCGACCGGACCGATCCTCGCCGCTACGGCTGCGGCGGCAGGCGTGTCAGCGGCCGTGGCCGCCACCCATCGGTCCGAAAAGCCCGCAAGCCCGTAGTCCCTCCCCCGACGGGGAGGGGCGGGCCGCTCAGACTTCCTTTTCGTCGCGGCTGGTGCTGACGCGCTCGGCGATGCGGGCCGACTTCCCGCGGCGATCGCGCAGGTAGTAGAGCTTGGCGCGGCGGACGGCGCCGCGGCGGCGGACCTCGATCGACTCGATCATCGGCGACATGACGGGGAACACGCGCTCGACGCCCTCGCCGAAGCTGATCTTGCGCACGGTGAAGCTTTCCTGAAGCCCACCGCCCGAGCGGGCGATGCACACGCCCTCATAAGCCTGGACGCGCTCGCGCTCGCCCTCCTTGATGCGGACGTTCACCCGCACGGTGTCGCCCGGCTGAAAGTGGGGAATGGTCTTGCCGGAGAGCAGGCGCTCGGCCTCTTCCTTCTCCAGCTGCTCGATCACGTTCATCGTCCAGATCCTTCTACTGGGCTTCAATCGCCCTTTGCCTGTTGATTGGCGAGATGCGCCTCCCACAGATCCGGGCGTCGCTCCCGCGTGACTGTTTCCCTTTGGCTCTGCCGCCACTTGGCCACTTCTGCGTGGTGGCCCGACAGCAGGACCGGCGGGATTTCGCGCCCTTCGAATGTCCGCGGCCTGGTGTACTGCGGATATTCGAGAAGGCCGTCCTCGAAACTCTCTTCTCCGAGGCTCGCCGCCCGACCAAGGACGCCGGGGACCAGCCTCACGCAGGCCTCGATCAGGACCATCGCCGCCGCCTCGCCGCCGGCAAGGACCGCGTCGCCCACCGAGACCTCCTCGAACCCCCGGGCGTCGATCACCCGCTGGTCCACCCCCTCGAACCGGCCGCAGAGCAGGACGAGACCCGCGCCCTTCGACCAGTCCTTCGCGCGCGCCTGGGTCAGGGGCCGGCCCCGAGCGCTCAAATACAAAAGCGGACGTCCGGCGGCCGGGGCGCTGTCCAGCGCCGCGGCGACCACGTCCGCCCGCATAACCTGTCCCGGTCCGCCACCCGCAGGGGTGTCGTCCAGGAACCCGCGCTTATCGTCGGAAAAGGCCCGGATGTCCACCGTCTGCAGGGACCACAGCCCCGCCTCGCGCCAGGCGCCGCCGATCAGCGAAACGCCGAGCGGCCCTGGGAAGGCCTCGGGGAACATGGTCAGGACGGTGACGTCGAAGGGCACGTTCGTGGCTTAGCCCCAAGCGGGGCCGAAAAAAAAGGCGGACCGGCCGCGAAGCCGGTCCGCTGTCCCCTGTCCGCCCCCGTTGCTTTGCGGCCCATTCAGTCAGGGGTGAGTTGACGGATCATGGATGACGCCAGTGGCCGGAACTGCGGGCGCCACCCGAAGAGGACCCTATCGCCCCATCCTCGGCTTGGGCAACGGCGGGCGATCTGCCATTCGCGTGAACTTTGACGGCGCGTGCGCTCCTCCTCCGCGCTCGCGCGCAGGAGGAGCCGTCGCCCTTACAGCCGCTCGACGATGGTGACGTTGGTGAGGCCGCCGCCTTCGCACATCGTCTGCAGGCCCCACCGCTTGCCGCGGTTCTTCAGGGCATGGACCAGGGTCGCCATCAGCTTGGTTCCCGAGGCGCCGAGCGGGTGGCCCAGTGCAATGGCGCCGCCATTGACGTTCAGCTTCGCCGGATCGGCGTGGGTGTACTGCAGCCAGGCGACCGGGACGGAGGCGAAGGCCTCGTTGACCTCGAAGAGGTCGATCTCGTCGATCTTCATGCCGGCCTTCTCCAGCGCCTTCATCGTCCCCGGCAGGGGCGCCTCAAGCATGATCACCGGGTCGCCGCCCGTCACCGTGAGGTGATGGATGCGCGCCAGGGGTTCTACGCCCAGGGCCTTGAGGCCGGCCGCGCTGACGATCATCACGCCCGAGGCGCCGTCGCAGATCTGGCTGGAGGTGGCGGCGGTGATGCAGCCGTCCTCGCGCAGCAGCTTGACGCCCTTGATCGCCTCGAGGCTGGCGTCGAAGCGGATGCCCTCGTCCACCGTGTGCAGGCTCTTCTCGCCGGCCTCGTCGGTCACTTCGATCGGCAGGATCTCGTCCTTGAACGCCCCGCCCTGGGTCGCGGCGATCGCGCTCTGGGTGGTGTGGTAGGCGTATTCGTCCAGCTGGTCCTTGGTGAGACCGTACTTCTTGGCCACCATCTCGGCGCCCATGAACTGGCTGAACTGGATGTTCGGATAGCGCGCCTTCTGGGCGGGGCTCATGGGCGAGCCCAGGCCGTTCTGGGCCGGCAGGATCACCGGAGTCCCCATCGGAACGCGGGTCATGCTCTCGACGCCGGCGGCGATGACGATGTCCTGGCTTCCGCTCATCACTGCCTGGGCGGCGAAGTGCAGGGCCTGCTGGGACGAACCGCACTGCCGGTCGACGCTGGTGGCGGGAACGCTCTCGGGGAACTTCGAGGCCAGCACCGCGCCGCGAGCGACGTTGTTGCCCTGTTCGCCGGCCTGGCCGACGCAGCCCATGATCACGTCCTCGACCAGGGCCGGGTCCGCGTCAACGCGCTCGACCAGGTTGTTGAGGACCTGACCAGCGAGGTCGGCAGGATGCCATCCGGCGAGCTTGCCCTTGCGGCGGCCGCCGGCGGTGCGGGTGGCGGCGACGATGTAGGCTTCGGCCATGGCGTGAGGTCTCCCTTGATCGGAATTTCGTGGGTGAGGAATTCCACCGGGAGATATGGCCTTTACCCTTACGTCAGCCAAGCGCGCGTGACGCACGGGCTTGTGACAGGTAGAAGCCCGCTCCTTCAACCGCGCGCCCGCGCACCCACGGCAAGGACATGCGTCTCCCTCAGGCCAGGCTCGAGCAGGTGATCGACCGCTTCGGCGAGGTCGAGGCGCGCATGGGCGCGGCGACCGCCGGGGCCGAGATCGTGCGCCTGGGCAAGGAGTACGCCGAACTCAAGCCGGTCGCCGAGGCCGCCCGCGCCCTGGTCGACGCCCGCGGCGAGCGCGAAGAGCTCGAGCGTATGCTCGCCGACCCCGATCCCGACATGGCCGCCCTGGCTCGCGAGGACATCGCCGCCCTTGACGATCGCCTGCCCGGGCTGGAGCATGAGGTCGCCCTGCTGCTCGCTCCGCGCGACGCCGACGAGAACGCCTCCGCTATCCTCGAGGTGCGCGCCGGGACCGGCGGCGACGAGGCGGCCCTGTTCGCCGGCGACCTCTTCCGAATGTACCAGCGCTACGCCCAGCTCCACGGCTGGAAGGTGGAGATCGACAGCGTCTCCGAAGGCGAGGCGGGCGGCTTCAAGGAGATCATCGCCTCCATCGAGGGCGAGGGGGTGTTCGGCCGGCTGAAGTTCGAGAGCGGCGTCCACCGGGTCCAGCGCGTCCCGGCCACCGAGGCCCAGGGCCGCATTCACACCTCCGCCGCCACCGTCGCGGTCCTCCCGGAGGCCGAGGACGTTGAGATCGAGATCAACGACGCGGACCTTCGGATCGATACCTATCGCTCGAGCGGCGCGGGCGGGCAGCACGTGAACAAGACCGACTCGGCCGTGCGCATCACCCACCTGCCTACCGGCGTGGTGGTCACCTCTTCCGAGAAATCCCAGCACCAGAACCGCGCACGGGCGATGAAGGTGCTGCGGGCGCGGCTCTACCAGATGCGCCGCGACAGCCTTGACGCCGAGCGCTCCGAGGCTCGCCGCAGCCAGGTGGGCTCCGGCGACCGGTCGGAGAGGATCCGCACCTACAACTTCCCCCAGGCGCGGGTCACTGACCACCGCATCAACCTGACCCTCTACAACCTGCCCAAGGTCATCGAGGGCGAAGCCCTCGACGAGGTCATCGATCCCCTGATCGCCGAGGACCAGGCCGCCCGCCTCGCGGCGCTGGAGGAGAGCCTGGGCTGAAGTTCAGAG
The DNA here is from genome assembly GCA_036276055.1 of Caulobacteraceae bacterium. Taxonomy (GTDB): domain Bacteria; phylum Pseudomonadota; class Alphaproteobacteria; order Caulobacterales; family Caulobacteraceae; genus Acaudatibacter. Next base: position 77,308 of record DATBEN010000189.1, on the reverse strand, counting down.
CCCGTTTCCCCTCACCCGATCGCCGCCTTCACCTTCTCCGCCGTGATCGGCAGGTCGCGCAGGCGTTTGCCGGTCGCGTCGGCGACGGCGTTGGCGAGCGCGGCGGCCGTCGGCCCCTGGCCCGCCTCGCCCGTCCCCAGGAACGGTTCGGTGGGCCGGTCGATCACCTCGACCTCCACGCTCTTGGGCAAGGCGGGAAAGCGCAGGATCGGATAGGCGCCCCAATCGAAGCTGGTGCGCTGGTCGGAGTCCCACGCGACCTGCTCGATCATGGTCCAGCTGAGCGACTGGACGATCGCCCCTTCGATCTGGCTGCGGATGCCGTCGGGGCTCACCGCTTGGCCGCTGTCCACCGCCGAGACGATGCGGCCGACGCTCAGCGTCCCCGTTACCGGCTCGACCTCGACCTCCAGGGCCACGGCGCAATAAGCCCCGAGGTTCTTGTAGCGGGCGAAGCCGAACCCGCGGCCGCGCCCTGGCATGCGCCGCCACGCCTGCCAGCCGAACTGGCGCGCCGCAGCGGCGACCACGTCGCGGGCTCGCGGATCCTCCAGGTGCGTCAGCCTGAAGGTGACCGGATCGGCCCGCGCCATCAGCGCCAGCTCGTCCATGAAGCTCTCGATCGAGAAGACGTTCATGTGCGCGCCCAGCGAGCGCAGGGCGGAAACCCGCAGCGGCATCTCCGGAACGAAGCGGTTCGTCACGCGGGCCGCGGGAAAGGCGTAAAGGGGGATGGCGTTGCGGTCCCCGCCGCCCTCGGGCATCGGAATCGGCTGGGGCGGGGGCGCGGCGAAGGGCGGGTCGACCTCGGCGCCGGCGATCAGGCGGCCGGCCTCCTGGGGGCGGGTGTTGTGGGGCGTACTCCAGACGTCGTGCCGCCAGGAGCCGACGCGCCCCTCCGGCGTCAGGCTCGCGGAGAGGTGGGTCACCATGGCCGAGCCGAGAGGCTCCCAGCCGTGCTCCTGCTCGCGCATCCACTGCATGCGGACCGGCCGCCCCGGCAGGGCCATGGCGATCAGGGCGGCGTCGCCCGCTGCGTCGTCCGCGCCGTTGTGGCCGTAGCAGCCCGCGCCCTCGAAATGCCGGCACCGGACGTTCTCCTGCGGCAGGCCGACCAGCTGGGCGATCGCCCTGCGCAGCGGAAAGACGCCCTGGGTGTGGGTCCAAACCGTCAGCTCGCCGTCTTGGAGATGGGCGACGGCGCAGGAGGGGCCGATCGAGCCGTGCATCAGGTACGGCCGCGTGTAGGCCGCCGAGGCGGTCGGCGCCCCGCCGGCGGCCTCGCCGAGGTCGAGGATCACCTGGGCCTGGGCCGGGGCGGCCAGGAGCCAGGCGTGAATGTCGTTGGGGCGCTGCGCCGTCGAATGCGACGGCGCAGTCTGCAATCGCTGCTGGGCCTGGATCGCCTGCCACTCGCGCTCGGCGACCACCGCCAGGAAGCGGCCCTTGCGGACCACGGCGATCACGCCGGGCATGGCGCGCGCGCCGGCTATGTCGACTTCACCGAGCGCCGTTCCCTCGCTCGGCCCGCGGATCACCCGGGCGTGGACCAGGCCTTCGGGCCTGAAGTCCTGCACATAGGCCGCACCGCCGGCGAGCTTGGCCGGAATGTCGATGCGTGGAACATCGCGCCCGACCGGTCCGCGGCCCGGCGGTCGGAATGGAACGTCTGGCCGTGCGTCGATCGCGAGATCGAGCGCGGTGGCGAGGGCGCCGTAAGGGAGGCTGCGCCCGTCGGGCGCCTGAACTGCGCCCAGGCCCGTGGTCAGGCCCGCCGGAGGGAGCGACCAGCGGCGAGCCGCGGCTTCGATCAGCAGCCAGCGGACATTAGCCGCCGCATTCCGGATCGCCCCACCGCTGTCCTGCATCGAATGGCTGCCGGCGGTGACGCCCTCGTTGGGCGTGAGCCCGGTGTCGGCAGTGATGAGGTCCACCTGTGCCAGGGGCGCGTCCAACTCGTGCGCCGCGACCTGGAGCAGAGCGGTCTTGATTCCCTGACCAAGCTCGGCCTTGCCGGTGAAGACGGTGATCCGGCCATCGGCGCCCACGCGGATCCACGAGTCCAGCCGCGGCTGCCGCTTCAGGTCGCCAGGCAGACCAGCTGTAGCGCCGTGCCCTTCCTGCGCTCCCGCCGGGACCGCCAGGGCGAAGAAGACGGTGAGCGCTCCGCCGCCCAGCACCATCCGCCGGGATGGCGCGCTCACGAGGTCGTCTCCGCGGCGTGGCGCACCGCGCGCAGGATCCGCATGTGGGTCCCGCATCGGCAGAGGTTCGGCGCCAGGGCCGCGCGGATCTCGGCCTCGGAGGGCTTCGGCGTCTTCCGCAGCAGCCCCTCGGCCCGCATGACCATGCCGGCGATGCAGTAGCCGCACTGCGCCGCCTGCTCGGCCTCGAAAGCCCGCTGCATCGGACCGGGCGCCGTCTGCGTCCCCAGGCCCTCGACCGTGGTCACGGCTCGGTCGCCCACGGAGCCGAGCGTCGTCAGGCAGGAGAAGACCGGGCGGTCATCCAGCAGCACCGTGCAGGCGCCGCACTGGCCCAGGCCGCAGCCGAACTTGGCGCCGCGAAGGCCGAGTTCGTCGCGCAGGACATAGAGGAGCGGCGTCTCCGGCGTGGAGACGACCGAGCGGGTCGAGCCGTTGAGGCGAAGGATCGTCACGGCGCCCCCTTCCTGGCTGTGCGCACGGCGCCGGGAATGTCTTTCCACGGCCGTTCGCGGCTGAATCGCGCCCGCAGATAGGCCGTCAGCTGGACGACCTGCGCGTCGGTCAGGCTGTCCGCGAAGGGGGGCATGTAGGGGCCCGCCTTTCCCTCCGGCGGCGTCAGACCCTCGAGCACGATCATAATCACGTCCGTGGCCCGATCCTCGTCCAGGGGCGTGCCGACCGCCAGGGAGGGGCGTCCCTGCCGGCGCATCGCCGAGCCCGCATCGTGGCAGCTGGCGCAGGCGCCGGCGTAGATCTGCGCCCCCTGCGGCCACGCCCTCGCCGCCGCCGCGGCCTGGTCGACCGGCGTCGGCCGGTTCGCCCGGCTCATCAGGGCGGAGAGGTAGATCGCCATGTCGCGGACCTCCTCTTCGGGCGCCTGCGACAGCTCGCGCGTGACGGCGCCCATTGGTCCGGCCGCCGCCTGATGATGGTCCGACAGGCCGGTGCGCAGATAGGTCTCTAGGTCGTCGGTCGTCCAGGGCGCGGGGGCAGGCGAGTCAGCCTGCAGGGGCGGGGCGTACCAGCCCTCGGCCATGGCGCCGGCCAGGGGCCGATCGGCGTCTTCCGCCCGCAGGCTGTTACGTGGTGTATGACAGGAGCCGCAGTGTCCGAGCCCGGCCACGAGCTCCGCGCCCCGGCGGCCGGCCGCATCGAGGCCTGGCGGCTCCGGGCTCGTCGGCCTCGGCGACAGCGCCTGCCAGGAGGCCAGCAGCGGCCGGAAACCGAGCGGCGGGATCAGGTGGTTCGGCGGCGGCCGGTCGGGCGTGATGTTGGTGGAGTAGATCACGCCAAACGGAGTGGCGAAGGGGCGCCCGCCGGCGAACGGCGCCCCGCCTCCCGCGGGCGACGACGGGGGCGGAGCCTGCGCCGCATCCGCGCCCAGGGCGAGGCTGGCGGCGATGGTCAGGCTCAACAGCGAACGCGTAGCTCGTCCGGCCATCAGGGCTCTCGCTGGCTCCAACCACGGCGAACGTCCTGAGGCGAGGCCAAGGTCCGGTTCCACCCTGGTGGCTCACAGCCTCAGCCAGCGCGCGAGGATGTCGATCTGGCGTTTGGCGTAGTCCTCGGCCATGTCCGCCGCTTCGTGCGGCGAGACGGTGAAGGCCTGGCCGACGGTGTCGGCGACGATCGCTCCGCGCCGGCCCATCGGCTTCCAGGGCCCGCTGGTCGTGTCGCACGCGGTCTGGTGCTCCACCTCCGCGTTGAGTTCGGCCCCTACCAGAACGACCATGACCGTGAACCACACCCAGAGCATGAAGCCGATCACCGCGCCCAGCGATCCGTAGGTCGCGCCGAGATGCGTGAAGTTGTCGACATAGAACGAGAAGCCCAGAGAGCCTGGAACCCACACCAACGCCGCGAAGGCGCCGCCGAAGGTCACCCAGCGCCACTTGGGTCGGCGCCGGCTGGGACCATAGCGGTAGACGAGGGTCAGGGCGGAAGCGACGATCAGATAGACCAGCAGCCACCGCAGGGGCGCGAACTCCACGCGGACCTCGCGCAGGCCGAGCGCGCCCAGCAGGACCGGCGCGGCTACGGTCAGCATGGTGATCGCCGACACCACCGCCACGGCCGAGAGTGTGACGGCGTAGGTGAACAGGGTGCGCCGGAAATACGGGCGCTTTTCGATCTCGTCGTAGGCGACGTTCAGGCCCACTAGCAGGGCCTTCATCCCCGCGTTCGCGCTCCAGATCGAGATCAGGGTGCTGACCGCGAAGGCGGCGCTCAGGACCTCGTGCCTCTGGGCGCCCAGCCGCATCATCTGGTCGCCGATCAGCTCCAGGGCGTCGTTCGGCAGGATCGCCGACCAGTGGTAGAGCAATCTTTCCACCGTCGCCGGATCGATGAACAGGCCATAGACCGATACGAACGCCGTAATGGCCGGAAAGGTGGCCAGCAGCAGGTAGAAGGTGACCCCGCCTGCGACCGACGGCAGGCTGTCGCGGCCGATGTTGCGGTAGGTCCGCCAGAGAATGTCCTTCCACCCAAGGACGGGAATCTCCCACGGGGCGTGCGCCAGGCGGCCGCGACCTGGATAGGCCTTGTCCAGTTCCTCGGCGGTGAGGGGCTCGATGTCCTCGAACTGGACAGGGCGACGACGCGGCCACAGGGCCGCCATCATGCCCACGGCGAGCCAGGGCGCGACCAGGAGGGCGAGCTTCGCACGGCCCCAGCCGCGGCCGCGCTTTGGCTTTACCGAGTCCGCCCGCGTCGTCATCCTGGAGCGCGGCCCGCCCCGGGTCGGCGATCTTCGAGGGACTTGCCAAGGTGACTGGCGCAATCACCGCTCTTCACGCCTATCCCATCAAGGGATTCTCGCCCCAGCCCGTATCGAGGGCGCGTCTGACGGCCGACGGAGCCTTTCCCGATGACCGGCTGATGGCGGTGGAGATCGGATCCAGCGGCTTCAACCCTGCGAAACCTGCCTTCATCCCAAAGATGCGCTTTGCGGTCCTGGCGCGCCTGGCCGAGCTTGCCCGCGTCGAGACGCACCTGGATGTTTCCGCCCGACGGTTGACCGCCAGGGCGCCCGGGGCGGCCGACCTGGAGACCGACGTGACTACCGAGGCAGGGCGGCGCGTATTCGAGCGCTGGCTCGAGGCGGTGCTCGAACGCCTGCTGCCCGAGGCGCTGGAGGCGCCTCTGCGCCTGCTGGACGGGCAAGGCTGGCGCTTCCTCGACCACCCCCTGGGCCACGTCTCGATCCTGAACCTGGCGAGCGTTCGCGACCTGGAGAACCGCATCGGCTGCCGGCTCGACCCGCTCCGCTTCCGCGCCAACCTTCATGTGGAGGGGTGGCCGGCATGGGCGGAACTCGACTGGGAGGACCGGGAGCTGGAGCTGGGAACGGCGCGGGTGCGCGTCTTCAAGCCGATCGTGCGATGCGCGGCGACCCAGGTGGACCTCGAGACCGGCGTGCGCGACATCGACATCCCCGCGGAGCTGTATCGGCTCTATGGCCATACCCTGTGCGGGTTCTACGTCCACGTCGAGGCCTCCGGCGAGGTCGCGCCCGGCGATCGAGCTTGGCTCCTATAAGGCCTCGGCCTGGGCCGTGGAGCCCTCCAGCGCCGATTCGATCAGTCGAATCGTCCCGGGCAGGCCGAAGATAGCGGCGAAGGAGCCGAACCGCGGGCCCTGCGCCTGCCCCAGAAGCACCTCGTAGAGCGCGCCGAACCAGGTCCGCAGCGGGTCGAAGCCCGCGTCCTTGCCCGCGCCGTAGACCTCGTTCTGGATCGTCTCGCCGTCGTGGCAGTCCGCCGGCAGCGCCTTCAGCCGCGCCAGGAGATCGGCGAAGGCGGCCCGCTCGCGCGCGTCGGGCGGCCGGAACCGCTTCGAGGGCCGCACGAAGTCCTCGTAGTAGTGGACGGCGTAGTCGGCGAGGCGGTCGAGCAGGGGCTCGGTCTGCGGCGAGGCGCCCGGGAACTGGCGGGAGATGAACCCCCAGAGGATCGACTTGTCCGACGCGTTGGCCGCCGAGACCAGGTTCAGCAGCAGGGAGAACGAGACCGGCGAGCCCTTCGACGGGGGCGAGCCGTCGTGGACGCTCCACACCGGGTTGTCGAGCGGGTTGGCCGGCTTGTTGCCGCCCTCGGCCGGACGCGCGTTGTAGGCGTCCAGCTGCTGCAGGTATTCGTCGGTCGCCTTGGGGATGACGTCGAAATAGAGCTTCTTGGCCGAGCGGGGGCTCTGGAACAGGTAGTAGACGAGGCTCTCGGGCGTCCCATACCGGCGCCACTCCTCCAGGGTCAGCCCGTTGCCCTTGGACTTCGAGATCTTCTGGTTGTGGTCGTCGAGGAACAGCTCGAAGTTGAAGCCTTCCGGCGGCTCGCCGCCCAGGATCGTGCAGATGCGAGAGGAGACCTTGACCGAGTCGATCAGGTCCTTGCCGGCCATCTCGTAGTCCACGCCGAACGCCGCCCAGCGACAGGCCCAGTCTGGCTTCCACTGCAGCTTCACGGCCCCACCGGTGACCGAGATTTCGGTCAGGCGCCCGTCCTCGTCCTCGAACACGATCGTCCCACGATCGACGTGGCGCTCGAGAGTGGGGACCTGCAGCACGCGCCCTGTGGTCGGGCTGATCGGCAGGAACGGTGAATAGGTGGCCCGCCGCTCGGGCCCCAGCGTCGGCAGCATCACCGCCTGGACGGCGTCGAACCGCTCGAGCATCAGCCGCAGGGTGTGGTCGAAACGACCGGCGCGATAGCATTCGGTCGAGGAGAGGAACTCGTAGTCGAAGCCCTGCTCGTCGAGGAAGGCGCGCATTCGGGCGTTGTTGTGCGCGCCGAAGCTCTCGTGCTCGCCGAACGGGTCGCGCACGGAGGTCAGGGGCTTGCCGAGGTCCTCAGCCAGGAGTTCGCGGTTGGGTACGTTCTCCGGAACCTTCCGCAGGGCGTCCATGTCGTCGGCGAACGAAATCAGCCGCGTGGGAATGACGTCGTTGGTGAGCGTGCGGAAGGCGTTGCGCACCATCGTCGTACGGGCGACCTCGTTGAAGGTCCCGATGTGCGGCAGGCCCGAGGCGCCGTAACCGGTCTGGAACAGCACGGGTTGGCCAAGCGCGGGAAGGGTGGCGATAGCCTCCTCGAACTTGTCCTGCTCGAACAGGGCGGCGGCGAGGTCGCGCTCATCTTCAGACAGGCGGATGCGCAGAATCCGCGCCAGCGTGTTGCGCGCCTGCTCGAACGGCCACGGCCGCGCCGTCCGCGCCAGTGGGGAAAGGCCTTTCAGCATATGCAGCGGGTAGTCGTTGCGAACGGCAGGGTCAACGCGACCGGACCGGCTTCCCTTGTTCCGAGGTATCTGACCACTAATAATCTGACCGGTAGGAGTCACGCCCATGGATCAGGTCCAGACCTCCTGCTGGACACCTGCGCTCTGATCTGGTTGGCCAACGGCGACGCCTTGAAGGCCGAAGCCAAGCCAAGGATGGAGGCGGCCGCGCAAACCGGCGGCCTGTTGGTGTCTCCGATCTCCGGTTGGGAGATCGGTCTCCTGAGCCGTCGGAGAGGCCGAGAGGGGGCGGATCTGTTCGCACCGGACCCGATCACCTGGTTTTCCAACGCCCTCGACGGACCGGGCATGCGGACAGCGCCTTTCACCCATCAGATTGCGATATCCGCGTCTTTGCTGCCGGGCTCCCTGCACTCCGAGCCCGGCGACCGCCTGCTGATTGCAACGGCCCGCCATCTCTCCGTTCCGATCGTCACGCGCGACCGCAGGATCATCGAGTACGCCGCCTCCCGCCATGTGGAGGCGATTCCCTGCTGATGTCGGCCGACGGTTGGGCGGCGCCCCGATCGGGTCTTACAGCCTCTCGCCGCCGGCATTTGCCGCCCGCGCATAGGTCTGCGTCGGCCAGAGGGGCGAGACGTACTCCAGGATCTGATAGGAATCGCCGGTCATCTTCGAGAAGCGGAGCTCGACCTCCGGGTCCTGAGGGTCGCAGAGGTGTCCCTCGCCCACGGCGGCCAGCCGCGCCCGGCGGCCGCCGCTGGCGTCGATCACCACCTGGCCGCCCTCGTCGTTCTCGAACACCCCCGCGCAGGCGTGCAGGTCCGACGGCTCAGGCGGAGTGAATGGCCCGCGTCGCTCCGGCATGTCGAGCGCCGCGCGGAGCAGCCCCCGCGTGACCCGGTCGAACGGGAAGAGGTATAGGTTCGAAAGGACGATGGTCGTCAGCGATCCATCGTTCAGGCGGGCCATCTGGCAGGCGAATCCGCTGATGCCGCCGGTGTGGTGGTGCAGGGCATGGCCCCCGTAGGTCGCGGTTCCCCAGCCGAGGCCGTAAGGATAGACGGTCCCGTTCGTCAGCCGTGTCGGCTCGATCATCCGCGCGAAGGCGTCGGGCGTCATGACGCGTCCGTCGCGCAGGGCGCCGTCCCACAGGGCGAGATCATCGAGGGTCGACGACAGCGCGCCGGCCGAGTCCGACCAGTTGAACGGATCGGGATCGGCGTTGTGGAAGCCGCCGCGTCCGCGAACATAGCCCCGCGCCCGCTTCGGGGTGATCCGCCGCGGAGCGAACATGCCGGTCCGCGCCATACCCAGCGGCTCGAAGAACTCTGCGGCGACAAAGGTGGCGTAGGAAACGCCACTCACGGCCTCGATCACGGCGCCTAAGAGGAGATAACCGGAATTGCAATAGCGGTAGCGCTCGCCCGGCTCGCTGTCGAACGGTGCCGCCTTGACCGACGCCAACACTTCCGCACGCGGCGTGTTCGGTCGTCCGGCGCGCGAGCCTTGGCCGAGGTCGTGGTTGCGCAGGCCGGAGGTGTGGTTGAGCAGGCTGCGGAGCGAGACCCGCCGGCCGCGCGGGTCGAAATCCGGCAGGTGGGCCTCGAGCGGATCGTCGATGGACACGCGGCCCTGCGCCTCCAGCCGCAGGATCGCCGCGGCGGTGAACTGCTTGGTCAGCGAGGCGATGCGGAAGCTGCAATCGGGCGCTAGAGCCGTCCCCCACTCCAGATCGGCCAGACCATAAGCCTTGCGATGGACGAACCGCCCCTCGCGCAGCACGGCGACCGCCGCGCCCGGGCCGCCCGTCTCGATCAGCTGTTCCACGACCGCGTCGAACCTTGCCGTCTCGGTCATCGTCTCGCCCCTTCTGTCGCTGAGAGGCAAGGAAACTATGCAGGAAATGCCAACCCTGGCAGCCTTGAACGTAACAATCTTCACCTTAGATAAGAGTCATGGACTGTTATGCGTCGTTCGGAAAGTTGAGAATCGTAGCTCGTATTCGGGGCTGAAACTATTTCTCAGACGCATTCACATCACCAGCGCGTCGAATTCCAGGACGACGACTTTGGGGACCGCCTTGGCCGGGCGTTCGGGCCCACCGCGTCTCGATACCGACGCATTCTACTGACGCCCCACCGAGTCGCCCTTAACGACCAGGCGGCCGGCTCGGCGGCGACTGCGCAGCCACGCTCTCCAGCCCGGATTGTCGCCGCAGCCCTTGACTTGCAAAATGCAATATCACATACTTCTCCCATGTCCGACGCGTTGCCCGCCGAGAGCCCTGACCCCGCCATCGCGCGGGCCGAACAGCGCCTGAGTCTGCTCCGGGAGCTGGCGGAGATCGGCATGGACCTGGCGCGCGCCCTCCATCGCGAAGCGCTCGCGGCCGAGCCAGCGGCGCCGGAGACGCCCGCCGCCGATCCGGCGGGCGCCTTCGCCCGCCTCTCGCGCGCCATCCGCCTGACGCTCGCCCTGGAGGCCCGCACCGACGAGGCCCTGCGGTCGCTGCGCTCGGGGCTCGCCGCCGAGCGCGAGACCCGCCGCGTCGAGGCCAGCCGCCGCGCCGCCGCTGAAGACGCGGCGCGGAGACGGGCGCGCGGCGAGAAGGTCCAGGACCTGGTGTTGGAAGCCGCTGAGCGCGAGATCGAGGACGAGGAGGCCCTCTCCGACATTCTCGCCGCTCTCGAAGAGCGTCTCGACGCGGACGAAGCCTATCTGGACCTCGACGCCCTGCCTTTGCGGCAGATCGTGGAGCGGCTGTGCGCCGATCTCCAACTCACCCCCGACTGGAGCCTCTGGGACGGCGAGGCCTGGGCGCCCAACGAACCCTTCTTCCGATCCAGAGGCTCGGTCTTCCGCCGCCCCAGCCGCAAGCCCCTGCTGCCGCCGTTCGACCCGGCCGCCCTCCAGGCCGCCAGGTCTCGCGCTCATTGCCTGGAGTGAGCGCCGCGTCCGCGGACCCGGATTGGATCGCCACGGACCCCACGAACAAGATCTTTGGCGCTTCGCGCGGAGTTCCGCGCCGAAGGCGCCGGATTGCGTCTTGTTCGCGCGGTCCGTGAGGTTCGTGGCCCGTTCCTACTTCCGCGCCGCCGCCGTCGCGTCGCGCGCGGACTTGAACTCCGAGCCGGCCTTCCAGTCCGGCCAGACGTGGTGCTCGGCCAGGTAGCGTCCGAGGTCGTAGTAGAGGGCGATGTCCTGAACCGCGCCGCTGTAGTCCCAGTCGGCGCGCCACTCGTCGGCGGGCTGGTGGTAGCGGTGTTGGGTGTAGTCGCGATAGGCCGCCTCGCCGGCCGCCCGGCCGCCGTTCACCAGGTCCGTGCCCCCGCTCAGGGTGATGGCTGGGACGCCGCTCTTGGCCAGGGAGAAGTGGTCGGCGCGGAAGAAGCTTCCCGCCTCAGGATGCGCCTCGGGCGTGACGCTGCGGCCCTGCTCGGCGGCGAATTGCGCCACGAGGTCGTCCAGGCCGGACTTGGCCTTGCCGCGCAGGGCGGTGTCGCGCGCCTTTCCGTTGAGGTTCATGACGTCGAAGTTGAGCATGGCCGCCGTCGTCGCCAGAGGCGTCACCGGATGGGCGGCGTAGTATTCCGAGCCCAGCAGCCCCTTCTCCTCGCTGGTGAAGCCGATGAAGTAGACGCTACGCTCCGTCCGCGGCGCGTGGGCGAACAGGCGCGCGAGCTCCACCACGCTGGCCACCCCCGAGGCGTTGTCGACCGCGCCGTTGTAGATCCGGTCGCCGCGCGCGTCGGGGGGACCGATGCCCAGGTGGTCCCAGTGGGCGCCGTAGAGCACCGCCTCGCCCGGCCAGCGCGTCCCTGCCAGCTTGCCGATCACGTTGTGGCTGACGATCGTCGAGGTCTGCACCGCATAGTCGGCCGAGAATGTCTCGCCCTTGAGCGCCACGGGATGGAAGTCCTCGGTCTGCGCCTTCTTCTTCTCCGCGTCGAAGTCGAGGCCCGCGGCCTTGAACATCTGCACGGCCACGTCGCGCTGGATCCAGCCCTCGATCAGCGGATGCAACTGATGCGGATCGCTGCGGACGATGTCGAACTGCGGCTGCGAGTTCGAGTTCTTCACCGTCGCCCAGCCATAGGAAGCCGGCGCGGTCTCGTGGACGATCAGCACGCCGATCGCACCGTGCTTCGCCGCCTCGGCGTATTTGTAGGTCCAGCGGCCGTAGTAGGTCTCGGCCTTGCCGTCGAACCGGCCATAGAGCGGATTCGACGGGTCCATTTCGAAGTCCGGGTCATTGACCAGGACCACGGCGATCTTGCCCTTCAGGTCCACGCCCTTGAAGTCGTCCCACCGCCGCTCTGGCGCATCGGTCCCGTAGCCGACGAAGACGAGGGGTGCGTTCCTCACGTGGACGCGGCTGGTGGGAAGCAGGGTGTGGACGACCACGTCGTCCAGCTCCTTCAGCGGATGGGGCCGTCCGTCCTCGGTGAGACCGACGGTGATCGGGCCAGGCGTCACGAAGCGGCGCAGGGGCACGTCCTGAAAATAGGTCCCGTGATCGCCCGCGGGTGCGAGGCCCAGGGCTTTGTACTGGGTGGCGATGTAGGCGATCGTCTTGCGCTCTCCCTCGGTGGCCGGAGCGCGGCCTTCGAAGGCGTCCGAAGAGAGGGTCTTGATGTGGGCCGAAAGTCTGGCTGGGTCTGCCTGCGGCTGCGCCTGCTTGGCGCTCACCGCGCCGCCGACCGCCATCACGGCCGCCGCGGCCGCCCACATCACGCGCTTCATACGTCTCTCCGATCCCCCTGGCGGCGCAATGACTTGCGCCGCGGAGCCGGTCAAGGTCCCGCTCGGCTCTCGACCCGAAGGCCCGCCGGAGCGACACTCGCCGCATGGGCAGGCGCACCGAGACCTGCGAGAGCTGCGACTACGAGACGCCGGCGGACGAGATGACGACCTGGCGCTCGCGGATCGTCACGCGGGTGTTCCTGGCGGCTGAGGATCGTGCGACGGCCCAGACCGGCCCGGACACGTGGCTGTCGGGGCCATTCCTCTATCGCAACGAATGGCTCGAGCAGCGGGTGTGTGTGTGGTGCGCCCGCCGCATGACCGGCGGCGAGCGGTTCGGCAGCGTGACCCGCAACAGGACCAAGCTCGGCCTGGTGGGATGGCTCGCGGCGGCGCTGCTGGGCGTGGCCGCCTTTCCCTACCTGCAGCCCGTCCTCACCCTCGCCTTCTGGCAGGCGCCCGAGGAGAACGGCCGGCGTGCGGTCCCGCAGGTGATCGTTCTGCGCCCGCGCTGAGGATCGGTGCGATCAGCGCTCGTGCAGGACCACGTCCCGCTCGCCGTACGCCGCGCGCCCCGTCTGCCGATAGCCAAGGCGCGCGGCCAGGCGCAGGGAGGGCGTGTTCTCGGGGCCGATGATGCAGACCGTGCGACGCTGAGGGAGCGTCTCTTCGGCCCATCGGAGGATGGCCGTCATCGCCTCGAACGCCACACCCTTGCCCTGGGCGGTTGGCGTCAGCATCCAGCCCGCCTCGGGTGCAAAATCGGCGGCGAACGGCCGGTGGAAGTCGGCCAGACCCGCCTCTCCCGCGTAGTCGCCCGACGCCGCGTCCTGGATCGCCCAATAGCCATAGCCCAGCATCGACCACAGTCCCGCATAGCCGAGCATCCGCCGCCAGACCTCCTCGGGGGTGAATGGGCGCCCGCCCATGTGGCGCATCACGTCGGGGTCCGACCACAGCGCGAGACAATGGTCGAAGTCCTCCGGGGTATGGGGACGCAGGACCAGCCGTGGCGTGCGGATGAGGGGACAGCCCAACTCTGGGCCCTCGCCGGTCACGCCGCCTTCTCGGAGGGGCTGAGCATGAAATGTCCTCGCAGGGCCGCGACCGGCAGGCCGCGAGCCTCCTGCCACGCCTCCACATGCACGTTGGCGATGCGCCGGCCGATCTTGCGTACATCGGCGCGGGCATAGGTCGTCAGCGCCCGGCCGGGCCGCAGGTACTCGATCGTGACGTCGATGGTGCGGGGCTGGCGGCGCAGGGGCTCGAGCAGGGTGAGCTGACAGAGCGCCGTCATTTCGAGGAAGGCGCCAATCACCCCGCCGTGCAGGGCCGGCAGCAGGACATTGCCCACGAGGTGCTGGGAGAAGGGTAGGGTGGCCGTCATCTCGTCGCCGGCGAGATCGGCCGTCATGCCGAGGAACCGCATGTACGGCGTCTCGGCGAGGAGGCGCGTCAGGCGGGTCTCGCGCGCCTCGCTCACCGGGTCGTCCCGGTGAGGTTTGGCGGCGTGGTCAGGGCGAACGCCGCCTGGGCTGTGGCCACGGGGTCCGCCTCGTCCGCCTCCCACGCCACCGCGCGGACAAAGCCGATCGAGGTCGTCAGCTTGTAGCAGTTGGCGCGCGCGAAGATCTCGCGGCGGGGCTCGGCGGGCCGTGTGTAGTCGATCCGAAGGTCCAGCGTGGCCAGGCTCGCCAGGCCCCGCTCCTGCAGCGCCTTGGACGAGACGGCCATGCCGCAGACCTGATCGAGCAGGGTGGTGATGACGCCGCCGGCGATGACGCCGCTCTCCGGGTCGCCGACCAGGTCCTCGCGCCACGGGACCGCCATCACGGCCTCGCCGGGGGAGCTGGAGACGGTGCGGAAGCCTAGCGCGGCCGCCTGCGGCGTGCCCTGCGCCATGCGCAGGCCGAGTTCGGCGAGCGTCTCGTGCGGCAGCGGCTCCGGCGGCGGGCTCATGGTCCCGTTATAGGGATATTCGCCTGTCCGCCTATATCGCCAAGGTGATCCGGCCCGAGACACTGCTGTGTCCGAAGCCCGCGGGGCTCTACTGCGCCCCCGGGGACTTTTACATCGATCCCGTGCGGCCGGTGGACCGCGCGGTGATCACACACGGTCACGGCGATCATGCGCGCGCCGGCCACGGCCGCGTCGCCGCGACGCCGGCCACCCTGGCGATCATGGCCGCGCGCTACGGCGAGGACTTCGCCGGTTCGGTCCAGCCGGTCGCCTATGGCGAGACCTGGTCGCGCGACGGGGTGGAGGTCACCCTCGTCCCCGCCGGACACGTGCTGGGCTCGGCCCAGGTGGTGGTGAGGTGGAGGGGCCTGACGATCGTCGTCAGCGGCGACTACAAGCGCCGCGCCGATCCCACCTGCGCCCCGTTCGAACCGGTGCTCTGCGACGTGTTCGTGACCGAGGCGACTTTCGGCCTGCCAGTCTTCCGCCATCCGCCCGCCGCCGACGAGATCGCCAGCCTGCTGGCGTCTGTGGCGCAGTTCCCCGAGCGCTGCCATCTTGTCGGGGCCTATGCGCTGGGCAAGGCGCAGCGCCTCATCGCGCTCCTGCGCCTTGGGGGCTGGGAGCGCCCGATCCCGGTCCATGGGGCGCTCGAGCGGTTGAATGCGCTCTACGGCGACTTCGGCGTCGACCTCGGCCCTCTGGAGTCTGCCACCACCGCAGGGCGGCGCGATTTCGCCGGGGAGATCATCCTGGCTCCGCCCTCGGCTCTGACCACGCCGTGGGAGCGACGCTTCGCCGATCCGGTGACCGCCTTCGCGTCAGGCTGGATGCGCATCCGCGCCCGCGCGCGGCAAAGGGGCGTGGAGCTGCCGCTGATCGTGTCCGATCACGCCGACTGGGAGGAGCTGACCGCCACGATCGGGGAACTGCACCCGGGCGAGGTGTGGATCACCCACGGCCGCGAGGAAGCTCTCGCGCGCTGGTGCTCGCTCCAGGGATTCCCGGCCCGAGCCCTCGCCCTGGTCGGCTACGAGGACGAGGAAGACTGAGGCCCGCGCGAGCCCAGCGCCTCCAGCGGTTCAAAACAGCGTGGCCGGTTTGAACCGTTCAGCCACGGTCGGGAACCCATAGGCGGGGCGAGAGCCGCTCGGTCCAGATTCCCGTGGAGCGTCAATAGATGATGAAGACATATTCACGCCTGGCCTGCCTCGCGGTGGGCGTATCCGCCATCGGCCTTGCGAGCTGCGGTGGAGGCGGCGGCGGAGGCGGCGCCGCAGCGACGGATCCGGCCCCGGCGCCGGCCTCCGGCTCGGGCTCGGGCACGAGTTCAACCGGCTACGCCGTGACGAACCTCGTGTCGGATCAGGCGGGCGTGGCCCTTGTCCAGGATCCAAATCTGGTGGACGCCTGGGGCATCTCCTTCGCTCCCGGGCAGGCGGTGTGGGTGGCCGACAACGGAACCAACAAGTCGACCCTCTATGACGGTAACGGCGTGATCAACAGTCTGGTGGTGACGATCCCGGCCGGAGCGAACAACCCCAATCAGCTCCCGGGCGCCAACCCCACGGGCATAGTGTTCAATCCCACCACCGGCTTCGGCATCGGTCCGTCCGGCTCCACGACACCAGCAGCCTTCATCTTCGTCGGCGAGGACGGCACGATCTCGGGGTGGGCGCAAGGCACAGCGGCCTTCACCGCTGTCGATAACAGCGCCACCGCGGTCTACAAGGGCGTAACTCTCTTGGCGCCCTCCGGCGGCCCGAATTTGCTGCTCGCCGCCGATTTCGCCACAGGCAAGATCGATGTGTTCGACTCGAACTTCCAGCCCACGACGGTGGCCAACGGATTCGTCGATCCTAGTCTTCCCGCCGGCTACGCACCGTTCAATGTGCAGGTTCTCAACAACATGGTCTTCGTCGCCTATGCGCAGCAGAAGTCTGGCCAGGCCGCCCCAATCATCAACGAGCAGGACGGCGCGGGCCTTGGTTTCGTCGACGAGTTCGACGGGACCGGAAAGTTCGTCCAGCGCTTCGACGCGCCTGGCGGCAACCTCAACGCCCCGTGGGGACTGGTGATCGCGCCCTCCAATTACGGCAGCCTGAGCGGCGACCTTCTGGTCGGCAACTTCGGCGACGGCACGATCAGCGCCTACAATCTCACCTCCGGCGCCTATGTCGGCAAGCTGACGAACACGTCCGGCGCCACAGTCGTTCTGCCGGGCCTGTGGGGCATCGCGTTCGGCAACGGCGCGGATAACCAGCCGACCACGACCCTGTTCTTTGCTTCAGGACCAAGCGCGGAGGCCCACGGCCTCTACGGCCGCATCGACCTGCCGGGCACATACACCCCGCCGTCGAGCACCGGGTCTCCAACGGGCTACTAGGGCGCCGTCCATCCAAGTGGGAAGGGGCTGGGCACAGCGCTCAACCCTTTGAATCTAGAGCAAATCATCTCCGGCCAGACGATCCCGTCTGGTCGGAGTTTGATTTAGTCGCCCCTCATAGACGGCCAGGATCTCCTCTGGTCGTGGGACGGAGGCCGTCCCGCAGGACTGCCCGGTTCATAGTCGTCGCGATGGCGGGCATATATCCATCGCCATGCGCGCATTCTCGCACCTGCTGGACCGGCTCTCCTACACCGCCTCGCGCAACGCCAAGCTCACCCTGGTCCGGGACTTCCTGCGCCAGACCCCCGATCCGGACCGGGGCTGGGCCTTGGCCGCGCTCACCGGGGCGCTCAGCTTCTCAGCCGCGAAGCCGGCGGCGATCCGTCGTGCGGTCGAAGGGCGAATGGATCCGGTGCTGTTCGGCTGGTCCTACGACTACGTCGGCGACCTCGCCGAGACCGTGGCCCTGGTCTGGCCGGCGCAGGCGGGGGCAAATCGCGAGCCTGAACTGTCGGAGGTGGTCGACACTCTTTCGCATGCGGCCCGCTCGGAGGTGGAGGGCCTGATCGAGGGGTGGCTCGACGTGCTCGACGTCGACGGCCGGTGGGCCCTCCTGAAGCTGCTGACCGGAGCCCTGCGCGTGGGGCTTTCCGCGCGCCTCGCCAAGCAGGCCGCGGCCGACCTGGGCGGCGTCCCGGTTTCGGAGGTGGAAGAGATCTGGCACGCGATCGCCCCACCCTACGAAGACCTGTTCGCCTGGCTGGAAGGCCGCGCCGAGCGCCCCACCACCGAGGCGCCAGGGCGCTTCCGGCCGGCGATGCTGGCGCAGGCGATCGATGAAGCGGTCGATTTCGCCAGGCTCGATCCGGCCGACTACGCGGCCGAGTGGAAGTGGGACGGGATCCGCGTGCAGGCGGTCAACGAGCGAGGCGAGCGCCGGCTCTACAGCCGGACCGGAGACCTGATCTCGGGCGCCTTTCCCGACGTGCTCGAGGCGCTCGACTTCGAAGGCGTGATCGACGGCGAACTGCTCATCCTGCGCGAGGGCGAGGTCGCGCCGTTCGGCGACCTGCAGCAGCGGCTCAATCGCAAGACCACCGATACGAAGCTGATGGCGCTGTATCCCGCGGGGGTGCGCGCCTATGACGTCCTTCTCGATAGAGACGTCGACGTCCGCCACCTGCCCTTCGCGGAGCGCCGAGCCCGGCTGGAACGGCTCGTGGGCGCGAGTCGGAGCGGCCGCATCGACCTCTCGCCGCTGCAGCCGTTCGCGGACTGGGAAGAGCTCGCGAGCCTGCGCGCGGCGCCGCCCCCGGGCGATCCGTCCAGGGCGGAAGGGCTGATGCTCAAGCGATGGGACTCGATCTACCAGGCCGGCCGGCCGAAAGGCCCCTGGTTCAAGTGGAAGCGCGATCCGCACCTCATCGACGCGGTCCTGATGTACGCCGCGCGCGGGCACGGCAAGCGTTCGAGCTTCTATTCCGACTTCACCTTCGGCGTCTGGCGCGAGGACGAGATAGGCCGCCGTGGCCTCACCCCTGTGGGGAAGGCCTATTTCGGCTTCACCGACGAGGAGCTGAAGCAGCTCGACGCTTTCGTGCGCGAGCACACCACCGAACGGTTCGGGCCGGTGCGTCAGGTCCGGGCGGACCAGGACTTCGGCCTGGTGCTGGAGGTGGCGTTCGAGGGGCTGCAGCGCTCGGGACGCCACAAGTCGGGCGTGGCGATGCGCTTTCCACGCATCAATCGGATCCGGTGGGACAAGCCGGCGCGGGAGGCGGACGAACTGGAGAGCCTGGAGCGGATGCTGCCCCCGGTCGGATAGGCGTTGGCCTTAGCCGTTGAACTCGCGCACGCCCTCGACGATCTCATCCTGGACGTCCGGCGTCAGGTAGGCGTGCATTGGCAGGGCGATCACGGTCTGCGCCTTGGCGTCGGACACGGGCAGGCCGCCGGGGCCTTGGGCGAAGCCGGCGTAGGGTCGCTGCCGGTGCATCGGCACCGGATAGTAGACCGCGGTGGGAATTCCGCGGGTCTTCAGGTGCTCGGCGAGGCCGTCTCGGCTGCGGTGCTCCACCACGTACTGGGCCCAGGTCGAGCGGCCGCCCGGGATCACGATCGGGGTCTGGAGACAGACGTCGGCGAGTCCCTCGCCGTAGCGCGCGGCGATCGGTTGGCGCCGCGCGATCTCGTCCTCGAACACGGCCAGCTTCTCGAGGAGGATCGCCGCCTGGATCGTGTCCAGTCGCGAATTCATGCCGATCCGGGCGTTGAGGTATTTGGGATCATGACCGCAGACGAGGCCGTCGCTCGGGACCGCCTTGCCGTGGATGCGAAGGGAGTCCATCCGCTCCCAGAGATCGGCGTCGTCGGTGAGCACCGCGCCGCCGTCGCCGTAGCAGCCGAGTGGCTTTGCCGGAAAGAAGCTGGTCGTCACCGCATCCGCCCACCGGATCGGGTGGCGCCCATCGAGGGTGCAGCCGAAGCCCTGGGCGGAATCGGCGATCAGCTTGAGACCATGACGCCGGCAGATCTTGGAGATCCGCGGATAGTCTACCGGCTGGCCGAAGAGGTCGACTGCGATCACCACCTTCGGGCTAAGGCGTCCCTCCGCCGAGATCGCCTCGATGGTCTCCTCGAGGTGGTCGGGGTCCATCGTGTAGGTGTCAGGCCGGATGTCCACGAACACCGGTTCGGCGCCGCTCCAGGGCGCCACCTCGGGCGTCGCGGCGAAGGTGAAGGACGGGCAGAAGACCGCGTCGCCCGGTCCGACCCCCCAGGCCATCATCGGCAGCGCCAGGGCGTCGGTGCCGTTGGCGCAGGTCAGGGCGAGCCTGGCCCCGCAGAAGGCGGCGAGGCGCGATTCGAGCTCGCGCACTTCTGGTCCCATCACATAGCCGCCGTGGGCGAGGACCCGGGCGATGGCGGCGTCGATACGCGGCCTGAGGCGGGCCTGCTGCGCGGCCAGATCGATGAATGGAATCATGTGATCCGGAGATACGGCTGGCGCAGACGCCAGGCGATACAATCCCTGTAACCGATCATTTCGCGCCAACCGCCGCCGCCTTTCGCCAAGTCTCCGGCGCTTATCGGTGAAACGGTTTCCATTTCGTTCGCGACGCGTCCTCAGGGCGTCAGCAGCGCTGCGACCGCGGGGGTGGATCGCACGAAGGCGTCGAGGTCTCCTCCGCTGAAGAGCACGCCCGCGATCCCTGCTCGCCGCGCCGCTTCCAGGTCCCGCTCCTGGTCTCCGATCATGACCGTGCGGCCGAGGTCGAGGCCGAAATCGGCGATCGCGCGCAGGAGCATCCCGGGATTGGGTTTGCGCTCCGGATGATCGCGATGGGCGTAGGCAGGGTCGACGGCTTCGTGGTGGAAAGGGCAGACGTAGAAGGCGTCGATCCGCGCGCCCTCCTGTGCGAGGTCCGTCTGCATCGCATCGTGGACGCGGCGCACGTCCGCCTCGCTGAAGAAGCCCCGCGCGACGCCTGACTGGTTGGTCGCGACGATGGCCAGGACCGCGGCGTCGTTGAGGCGCCGGATCGCGCGCCGCGCCCCCGCCATCCACTGCAGGCGGTCGACCTGGCCGACGTAGCCGTGATCCACGTTAAGGACGCCGTCACGGTCGAAAATGACCGCCCGCCGGCTAGCCGACGAGGTCACGGCGCCGCTCCGTGACCGGACACGCGGCGGTCGCGCCTTGCTTTGGTCGTCGTCGACATCGACAAGAAACCTTCAGCGCCCTCTATCGAACAACCCTCCATACAGCCCGACCCGCGAATCGCCATCGTGACCCCGCCGCCGAAGATCGTTCGCGAAACCAGTCTCTCCGCCTCGGCCGTGCGCGCCGTGGAAGCCGAGATCGAGGGACTCCGGGCCCTGGCCGCCGCTCTGCGCGATGGGCTCTCCGAATCGCTCGCCGAGGCTGCGAAGACCATGGCGTCGGCCCGGGGGCGCGTGGTCGTGACCGGGATGGGCAAGAGCGGCCACGTGGCGCGCAAGATCGCCGCGACCCTGGCCTCGACGGGAACGCCTGCATTCTTTCTCCATCCGGCCGAGGCCAGCCACGGCGATCTCGGCATGGTGGCCGAGGGCGATGTCCTGCTGGCCCTTTCCTGGTCCGGCGAGACGCCCGAGCTTCGCGACGTCATCGGCTACGCCAAGCGTTTCGCTGTGCCGCTCATCGCCGTGACGTCAGTGCGGGACAGCGCCCTGGCGCGCGCGGCCGACGTCGCCCTGGTCCTGCCGCGGGCGGAGGAGGCCTGTCCGATCGTCGAGGCGCCCACCACGTCCACCACGATGCAGATGGCGTTCGGGGACGCCCTCGCCATCGCGTTGCTGGAGGCGCACGGCTTCTCCGCGTCGCGATTCCGGGAGTTCCACCCCGGCGGCCGGCTGGGCGCGCGCCTGGTTACGGTCAGAGACCTGATGCTCAAGGGTGCGGACGTTCCGAAGCTTCCCGAGGTGGCGACCCTCTCCGAGGCCATCTTCGAGCTGACCCGCGGGCGCTGCGGCGGCGCTGCGGTCGTCGACGACGAAGGCCGGCTTGTCGGCGCCTTCACCGATGGCGACCTGCGCCGCGCCATGGGCCGGGCCGAGATCGCCGCGCACGTGTCCGACCACATGTCCCGCACGCCCGTGTGGGTCGAGCCCACCCTCCTGGCGGCCGAGGCCCTGCGCCTGATGAACGACGGCCCGCGGCCGATCATGCTGGTCTTCGTCTGCGAAAACGAGCGGCTGGTCGGCGCCGTGCACATGCACGACCTGCTGCGGGCGGGGGTCGCCTGAGCTTCACCCTCGCGCTGCGTGCGTTGCCGCGCGTGATGTTCTAGGGGAGGGCCGCCATGACCCTCTCCTTCGACGACATCCAAGCCGCCGCCGAGCGCCTCGCCGGCCATGTCGAGCGCACGCCCTGCCGGCCGTCCCGGACGCTCTCGCGGATCACGGGGGCGGAGGTGTGGGTGAAGTTCGAGAACCTTCAGTTCACCGCCTCCTACAAGGAACGCGGGGCGCTCAACCGCCTGCTCAGCCTCACTGAGGAGGAGCGGCGACGGGGGGTGATCGCGGCGTCCGCCGGCAACCACGCGCAGGGTCTCGCCTATCATGGCGAGCGTCTCGGCGTGCCGGTGACCATCGTCATGCCGCGCGGGACGCCGCACGTGAAGGTGCAGCAGACCCGCGAGTTCGGCGCCGAGGTGGTCATCGACGGCGAAGGCTACGACGCCGCCTACGAGAGGGCCCTGGAGCTGCGGGACGAGCGGGGCCTCGTCTTCGTCCATCCGTTCGACGATCCTGCCGTGATGGCCGGCCAGGGCACGGTGGCGCTGGAGATGCTGGAGGCGGCCCCGGACCTCGAAATCCTGCCGGTGCCGATCGGCGGCGGCGGCCTCATCAGCGGCGTCGCCACGGCGGCCAAGGCGCTCAAGCCCGACATCCGCGTGATCGGCGTCGAGCCGGCCATGTATCCCTCGTTCACCGCCAGGATGCGCGGCCTCAACGCGCCATGCGGCGGCCAGACGATCGCCGAGGGCATTGCGGTGAGATCGGTGGGCGCGCTCACCTACGCCGTCGCCCGGCCCCTGATCGAAGAGGTGCTGCTGCTCGAGGAGCCCTTCTTCGAGCGGGCCGTCGCGCTCTACTGCAACGTCGAGAAGACCGTGGCAGAAGGCGCGGGCGCCGCTTCGCTCGCCGCCCTGCTGGCCTATCCCGAGCGCTTCCGCGGCAAAGTCTGCGGCCTCATCGTCACGGGTGGAAACATCGATCCCCGGCTCCTGGCCTCGGTGCTGACGCGCGAGCTTGTGCGCGCCCAGCGTCTCGTCTCGCTGCGCATCATCGGCGACGACCGGCCCGGGCTGCTCGCCACCGTGTCCGAGACGATCGGCAGCCTCGGCGGCAATATCCTCGAAGTGGCCCACAACCGCCTGGCGCTGGACGTCCCGGCGAAGGGCGCGGAGTTCGACGTGATGATCGAGACCCGCGACTCCCAGCACACCCAGGAGATCATGGACGCGCTGCGGGAGAAGGGTTACCCGCCTCGCGCCGTCTGAGGCGGCGGCGCGTCCGCGTCGAATCCGGCCAAAGATGTCTGCGAGTCCGGGCTCAGCAGGGTCACGACGCGCTCGGCCGAGGTCTCCGTCTCGCCGTCCAGTTCATCGCGCGCGAAGTCGCGCATGGCGATCTCCTTGGCGATAAGGCTGGCGCAGAGGTGGGGTTCGGCGTCCCCGTAGATGCCGCGCAATTTCCTGTAGGCCTCCACGCCGCGGACGGAGAGGTCCTCGAGCGCCAGCATCCGCTGGTGCCACGAGCCGTGCGGCAGGGCGGCGATCAGCGGGGCCATCTCCTCGGCGCGCGTTGGCGGCTTCACCTCGAGGCCCAGTTCCTTGACGAGTTGCTCGCGCAGACGCTCGGCGGTCTCGCTCATGAGCAGGCGGCAGGCTTCGAGCTTGTGGCGGTGATCCGCGCTCAGCCCGTGGTACTCGCGCTGCATGTAGGCGTTGGCCGCGACGCCATAGACTTCCGAGACGTAGAACATCCGAAGAAGCCCGGCGACTGACCCCGAGTCGGCCCCACCGTCCTGCGCGCCGTCTTGCCGAAGGGAAACCATGTCGCGTTCCCTACCGGTTTCGCTGCGCTGCGAAGGCGCGCTGTGCTGCGGCATTTGGCCGCCCGCTCCGTGCGCGCCGGGCAGGCGCGCGAGACCCGCAGGCCGGGGAGGCGGAATTGGCGTTGTCCGTGATTTTTTCGTCCATCGATTCTTCAACGTACGGGCGAAGCCTTTGCCGCCGTCTGCTCGGCGTCGCATCGTGTGGCAAGCTGTCGCAGGGCCCAGCTGGCGGCCTCGCGGACGGTCGGCGAGGCGTCGTCCAGGCGCCTGGCCGCCGCCGCGGCAAGCCGCGATTCGCCCGAGTTGCCGATCGCATAGAGCACGTTGCGGACGAACCGGTCGCGCCCGATCCGCTTCACCGCGCTCCCTGTGAACAGTCGCCGGAAGGCGTCGTCGTCCAGTTCGCAGAGGACCTCGAGCGAGGGCGATTTCAGGCTCTCTCGCGCGTGCAGCGCGCTCTCGTGGGCCTCGGAGGCGAACTTGTTCCAGGGGCAGGCCGCCAGGCAGTCGTCGCAGCCGTAGATGCGGTTGCCCATCGCGATGCGGAGTGGCTCGGGAACCGGGCCGTCATGCTCGATCGTCAGGTACGAGAGGCAGCGCCGCGCGTCGAGCTGGTAGGGCGCCGGGAAGGCTGCGGTCGGGCAGACGTCCAGGCACGCCCGGCAGGCGCCGCAATGGTCCTCCTCCGGCGGGTCGGGCTCGATCTCGAGGCTGGTGAGGATCGAGCCGAGGAAGAGCCACGATCCGTGCCGGCGCGAGACGAGATTGGTGTGCTTGCCCTGCCAGCCGATCCCGGCGCGCTCGGCGAGGGGCTTTTCCATCAGCGGCGCGGTATCGACGAACACCTTGACCTCGCAGGGCCAGCGGCGGGCGATCTGGCCGGCCAGGGTCTTCAGGCGCCCCTTGATCAGGTCGTGATAGTCCCGGTTTCGGGCGTACACGGAGATCACGCCCCGGTCGCGCAGGGCCAGATCCTCGCGCGGGTCCTCTGCCGGCCCGTAGTTGAGGCCCAGGACCACGGCGCTGCGCGCCTGCGGCCACATCCGGGTCGGATGTTCCCGCCGCTCCGCCGTACGCGCCATCCACGCCATGGAGCCGTGACGCCCCTCGCGCAGGAAGGCCTTCAGCCGACCGCCGGCCTCCCACGGCGCATCCGCCGAAGCGAAGCCGCACGCCTCGAATCCAAGAGCTTCGGCGCGCTGCCGAATCCAGGCCTTGTCGGCCTCAGAAGTCGAGGTCGTCATAGTAGCTGGCGGGGGCGAGCCCCGGCCAGCGATCCGCGAGCAGGGGTCGGAAGGCCGGCCGCGACTTGATCCGCATGTACCAGGTCTTGACCGCAGGAAAGTCGCGCCAGGGGACGTCGCCGAAATAGTCCAGCACCGAGATGTTGGAGGCGGCGGCGAAGTCGGCGAGGCTCAGTCGCCGCCCGGCGAGCCAGTCGCGCGACTGCAGCAGGCGCTCCATGTACACGAGGTGGTCGCGCAGGGCGTCGCGTCCCTGACGCATGTTGTAGAGGTCCGGCGCGCCGAGCTTGAGCAGGCGCTTCTCCAGCTTCTCGTGGAGAAGATAGGCGTTCACTTCGTTGTCGAACTTGCGGTCGAACCACTGCATCAACCGGCGCGTCTCAGCCCGGTCGGACGCGGTGGCCCCCAGCAGGTCATGCTCCGGCGACGCCTGTTCGAGGTGTTCGAGAATCGCCCGCGATTCGCAGATCGCGACCTCGCCTTCGCCGGCGCGTTCCACCAGGACGGGCGTGAGCCCCGACGGATTGAGCTGGGTGAACGCCTTGGGCTGCTCCCAGTAGCGGACCAGCACCTCTTCGAACGGCAGCCGCTTTTCGCCCAGCGAGAGGCGGACCTGGCGCGAGGCCGGGTCGAGCGGGAAATGGTGGAGGGTGCGGACGACGTTCATGTTCGCTGAACGCGGCTATACTCAAATCTGCGGCAGCGGCAAAATGCGCCGCCGCAGTCATCTGACCGCGGACCTTCAGTCCCCTGAGTTTCTGGCGAAAGCGCCACTGTGAGGCTCGGCTCGTCCGTGCGGATCGGCGTGAATCAGGATGTCCGCTGCGGGGAATGCGGTGAGGATCCGTCGCTCGGCGGCGATGACCACCCTGTGCGCCGCCTCGAGGGTCAGGTCCGGGTCGAGCGCAGCGTGCATCTGGATATGGGTGATTGGCCCCGAGGCGCGGGTGCGCAGCTGATGCACTTTCGCGATTCGCGTGTCCTCTTCGACAAGCCCGATGATCTGCGCCCGCGCTTCGTCCGGCAGTTCACGATCCATCAACTGGTCGGAGGCCTCCCTGAACACGGCGATCGCCCCCCACAGGAGCAGACCGGCCACCGCGAGCCCGGCGGCGACGTCCAGCACGGGCGCACGGAACAGGCTCGAGGCGGCGACTCCCACCAGGGCGATCAGGTTGGACGCCAGGTCCGCGAGATAATGGGCGCGGTCGCCGGAGACGGCGACCGACCTGGCGCGCCGCAGCACGCGCGTCTGGGCGGTCACGAGAGCGGCGGTGGCGACGATGGAGATCGCCATGGCGCCGACCGCCCAGCTCTCATGGCTGACTGTCCCCCCACGGAGCAGGTGTCGGATGGCTTCCTGCAGGATCAAAGCCGCCGAGGCGAACACGAGGGCCGCCTGGAGGAGACTGGCGAAGGCCTCGGCCTTGCCGTGACCGAATCGGTGCTCCTCGTCCGGCGGGACGGCGGCGTAGCGGACGGCGAAGAAGGTCGCCGCCGAAGCGATGAGATCCAGCCCCGAGTCCGCCGTCGAAGCCATCAATGCGACGGACCCGCTGAAGGCCCACACCACGGCCTTTATGGCCAGCAGCACGCCCGCCGTGACGACCGACAGGGCCGTCACGTTCCGGGTCAGGGCGGCGGTCTCGGCCAGACCGGGCTGCGGTTGCGACATGGGGCGAGCCTAAAGGACTTTGCGCCCCTCGGCCAAAGACTTCGCGGCGGCGCCGCCTGCGCCGCTATGCCGCCTCCAGGGGACGGGGGCCGACATAGCGCGACTGCGGCCGGATCAGCCGTCCCCCGGTGACCTGCTCGCGCGCATGGGCGATCCAGCCGCCGGAGCGACCGATGGCGAAAACGCCGGTGAAGGCGTCCGGCGGGAAGTCGAGCGCCTCCAGCAGCAGGGCCGTGTAGAGTTCCACATTGACGTCGAGCGAGCGGCCGGGCTTGCGCGCCCGCAGGATCGCGAGAGCGGCGCTCTCGACCGCTTCGGCCAGGGCCAGCCGACCCGGCAGGCCGGCGCCGTCGCGGGCCAGGTTGCGAATCACCGCCTTGAGGGCGTCGGCGCGGGGATCGCGCACCCGATAGATGCGGTGGCCGAAGCCCATCAAACGGTCGCCGCGGTCAAGCGCCGCCTCGAGCCAGTCCCTCGCGTTGTCGGCCGCGCCTATGGCGTCGAGCATCTCGATCACCGGGCCCGGCGCGCCGCCGTGCAGCGGGCCCTTGAGCGCGCTGATCCCCGCAAGGACGGCCGACGCGAGGCCGGCGCGGGTCGAGGCGACCACGCGCGCGGCGAAGGTGGATGCGTTGAGTCCGTGGTCGATAACGGTGACGAGGTAGGCGTCCAGCGCCACCGCGAGGGCCGCCGGCGCCGCCTCGCCACGGATCATCCGCAGGACGTCGGCGGCATGGCTGGCGCGAGGGTCGGGCGGCACGGGCGCCGCGCCGCGCTTCGCGCGCACGGCCGCGGGGACGAATACCGCCGGAGCCGCCACGAGCCGCAAGGCCACATCGAGCCCGTCGCCGTCGGCCAGCCTCGCCGTCAGGGCCCGCGCCGCCTCGATCGTGGAAAGCGACCTCAGGCCTTCGTCGAGGGCGGCGACCTCACGGAAGACCGCGACCCGCGCCTCGCCCAGGGCCGAGGCGATGTCGTCCGGCAGCGCGTCGAAGAAGCCGTCCCAGAGCAGTCGCAGGACCGCCTCGTACGAGCGCCGCCCCGCCAGGGCCTCGACCGGGTAGCCGCGGATGATCAGGCGCCCGGCCGCTCCGTCCACCTCGGAGAGGACAGTTTCGGCGGCCACCACGCCATCCAGTCCGTCGATCGCGTCCGACATCGTTTCGAGCTCCATCCGCAATTAGCGCGGCTGGACCTTGATCGCGCCGCGGCTATAATCAAGATTGATCAATATGATCAATGTAAGATGACCCGCTGGATCGCGACGGAAGAGGCTCTGCAGCGGCTAGGGGTAAGGCCCCAGACGCTCTACGCCTATGTCAGCCGAGGAAGGCTGCGAGCGCAGCCCGATCCGCGCGACCCCCGGCGCAGTCTCTATTCGGCGAGCGAAGTGGAGAGCCTCGCGAGCCGGCGCTCGCGGAGCCGCAAGGTGGCGGACGTCGCGGCCGAAGCCATTGCCTGGGGCGAGCCGGTGCTGGAGTCCGCCATAACCACCGTGGTCGACGGTCGGCTCTTCTATCGCGGGCGCGACGCGGTGCTGCTGGCGGACACCGAGACCTTCGAGGGCGTCGCCCGCCTGCTCCGCGGGATCGACGCGCCGCCGCTGCAGAGCCGCCTGCGCCCTGCGCCACCGCCAGGCGCGGAGCCGAGGGCGCGCCTGTTCGCAATCCTGGCGGCTCGGGCGGCGTCCGACGCGCCGGCCCGCGGCCGCCCGATCGAGCGCTTGGCGGCCGAGGCGGCCACCCTTCTCGACGTCGCCGCCGACGCCGTCTGCGGCGAGGTGGAGAGCGGACCGATCCACGAGCGGCTCGCGCGCGCCTGGTCATGCGGCTCCCGAGGCGCGGACCTGATCCGCCGCGCTCTCGTGCTGCTCGCCGATCACGAGCTGAATCCCTCGACCTTCGCAGCGCGCGTGTCCGCCTCCACCGGCGCCTCCCTCGCTGCAAGCGCTCTTGCGGGGCTCTCCGCCCTGACCGGGCCGCTTCATGGGGGCGCGAGCGAGGCAGTCGGACGACTGGCGGCGGAAGCGGATCGGCTCGGCGCGCGCGATGCGGTGGCGGCGCGGCTCGCCTTCTGGACCTCGACCCCCGGATTTGGCCACCCGCTCTACCCCGAGGGAGATCCGCGGGCGCGCGCGCTGATGAAGGCCTTCGCTGCGCCAGAGCCCTACGCCGGGCTCCGCGCCGCCATGCACGACGCCGCCGGCGCTCCCGACAACGTCGACTTCGCCATCAGCGCCATGGCCAGGAGCCTCGCCCTGCCGGCGGACGCGCCGTTCACCCTGTTCGCCGTTTCTAGGATGGCGGGCTGGCTCGCCCACGCCATCGAACAGCTCGCAGCGGGCGCCTTGATCCGTCCCCGCGCCCGCTACATCGGGCCGCCACCGGAGCCTTGAGAGGCCAGGACCGGCGGTCAGGCTCGCGGAATGTCCTCCGGCGCCTCGGACTGCGATGCATACTGGCCGCCACGCCGATAGCGGTAGAGATAGCTGGGGATGATCGGCTCGACGGCGCTTGGCGCCACGCCCAGGTCGTTCAGACCCGGCGCGCCCGGGGAGACGACGTTGTCGGCGCGAAGCAGGGCGACCTGGTCCGTGGTGAGGGGCGGCGCCACGCCGCTGGTCGCGATGAGATCGCCCAGGAGACCGAGAGCGTTCGCCATGGGCCAGGGAACCGGGACGAGGAACCGGCGACGTTGGATCACCTCGAGCATGATCTCCATCAGCCGGCGAAAGGTGAAGGCTTCCGGTCCGCCGAGCTCGAAGGTCTGGCCGGCCGCCTCGTCCGACCAGACGGCCCGCGCCACCGCGGCGCCGACATCGGCGACGAAAACGGGCTGCATGCGCGTGTGACCGCCGCCGATCAGCGGCAGGGCCGGCGAAGTGGTGGCCATCTGCGCGAACCGATTGAAGAAGTGGTCTTCGGGACCGAACACCACCGAGGGGCGCAGAATGGCCGCGCGGGGAAAGGCTTCGCGCGTCGCCGCCTCGCCCGCGGCCTTGGTCCGGCCATATGCGGCTGGGGAGTTCGCGTCAGCGCCGATGGCCGAGATGTGTGCGAAGCGGGTGACGCCTGCGAGCGCGGCGGCCGCAGCCACGCGACGCGCCCCTTCCACGTGCACGGCCTCGAAGCTCTGACGGCCGCTCTCATACAGAATGGCGACCGCATTGATGCAGCCCTCGGCGCCTTCGAGCGCGCGGGCGACCGAAGTGTCGTCCCGGACATTGGCCTGCACCACCTCGATCTGGCCGACGTCGCCGAGCATGCGCAGGCGATAGCCGCGCCCGGGCTGGCGGACCGCCACGCGCACCCGCGAGCCCATCCGCGCCAGGGCGCGGACGATCTGGCTCCCGACGAAGCCGGAGCCGCCGAACACCGTCACCAGACCCTTCATCGCCCCATCACCTTCTTCGCCTCGACCTTCACTTCGACATGACCCCAATGGATGCGCCGCCGGTGCGATAGAGGAGGGGCGCCCGGCGCGCAACGCGCCGCAGCATCGGGCGAGGCCGACGGATTGACCTCGCTCGGCCGGCGCCCTATCCGTCCGCCCCTCGCGCGCACGGGCCATCCCATGCGAGCCCAGGTGGCGGAATTGGTAGACGCGCTGGCTTCAGGTGCCAGTGGCTTAACGGCCGTGAAGGTTCGAGTCCTTTCCTGGGCACCATACATGAGGCTCTCCGGCCGCGCGGGAGCGCGCCGCCCGGCCGGGGCGGCAGGCCTTTCCCAGGCCGGTCGAACGAAATCCGCCGGCCGCGCCCGGGCGACGGACACCAGCGGAGACAGCCTTGGCTGCGAGCCTGCATCACGGGGACCTTCCGGACGGGCTCTTCGCCGGAGCGCCGTCCGTGGCCGTGGACTCCGAGACCATGGGCCTGCGGCTCGGTCGCGATCCGCTGTGCGTCGTCCAGCTGCGCGGCCCGGCGGGCGACGCCCACGTCGTGCAGCTCGACCGCGCGACCTATCACGCCCCCAACCTCAAGCGCCTGCTCACCGATCGGGCGGTGCTGAAGATCCTCCACTACGGCCGCTTCGACATTGCGATGTTCCAGCTGCACCTGGGGGTGGTCACCGCGCCGGTCTACTGCACCAAGATCGCCTCCAAGCTGGCGCGGACCTATACGGATCGGCATGGCCTCAAGGACGTGACGCGCGAATTGCTCGGCGTCGACATCTCCAAGGCCCAGCAGAGCTCGGATTGGGGCTCCGTCCGACTCACGCCCGAACAACTCGCGTATGCGGCCTCGGATGTGGAGCGTCTGCACGATATAAAGGCCCGCCTCGACCTCATGCTCGTGCGCGAGGGACGGATGGAGCTGGCCCAGGCCTGCTTCGACTTCCTGCCTACGCGCGCGGCGCTGGATGTCGCTGGTTGGGAGGATGTCGACATCTTCGCCCATGAGTGATCTCGCCCGCTCCGCCCCGATCGCTGGTCCGCCGCCCAGAGGCAAGGCCCGCGCGCACAGCCGACTGGTGCGGGTCCTGCGCGTCATCCTTCCCATGACGATGATCGCGGTCGCCGGCATGCTCGCCGGATTCGTGGCCGCCCACGCCATCCGCCAGCATCAGGCCGCGCAGGCCGGGGTCTCGGCCCCGATCCGCATGCTCAATCCGCACTTCTATGGCCGCGACGCCCAGGGCCGACCCTACACCCTGACGGCCCGGTCGGCCGCGCGGGATACGAGGTCCTTCCAGACCGTCCTGCTGTCCGATCCTTCCGTCACGCTCGACAATCCCCAGGGCCGGCCCTCGACGCTCATCGCGGACACGGGCGTCTATCACGAGGACACGCGGATCCTTCTGCTACGCGGCCACGTGAAGGCGACGGATTCGACATCCGGGCGCTTCGCTTCGGACGAGGCGGTGGTGAACACCCGCACGGGCTCGGTCGTGGGACCGCAGGCGCTCCAGAGCCAGTCCAACGAAGGAGCCCTGCAATCCCGCACTTTCAACGTCTACGACAAGGGCGACCGCATGGTCTTCAAGGGCGGCGTTCACGCGCGCCTCAATGCGCATTAAGAAGCAGCGGTGGCCAAGGATATCTCCTTCCGATCCGGCCCGTGCGGGATCTGTCTGTTCATGAGACCCTCGAGGATGCTGGCCGCGTCGGCCGCGGCGATCGCCCTGCAGGGGGGCTGGGCCGATCTCGCGCACGCGCAGCTCGAGACCCGTTCCAATTCCCCGATCGACATCACCGCCGACCAGGCCGAGGTCGTGCAGTCGAAGTGCGAAGCCGTGTGGCGGGGCGCCGCCGAGGCGCTGCAGGACCAGTCGCGCCTGCGGGCGGATACGATCACGGTCTACAGCCGCCACAAGCCCGGCGCCGCGCCCAAGACAGATGGCCAGACCGGCGACGCCGGCCAGGCCGACTGCGGCGCCGCGGACCGGATCGTGGCGGACGGCCATGTCTATTATGTCACCCCCGAGCGGGAGGCGCGCGGCGACCACGCCATCTACACCCAGTCCAACGACCAGATCGTGATGACGGGCGACGTCATCGTGGTGCAGGGCCAGAATGTGGCGCGCGGCGACAAGCTGATCATCGACGTCGCCAACCATCAGGCCCGGATGGTTTCGGATGTCACGGGCCTCGGGAAGCAGGGCCGCGTCCGCGGCGTCTACTTCCCCGAAAAGACCGCGCCGGCAGGCGGCGCGCCCGCCAAGCCCTGAGGACCGCCCCACCATGAGCGAGCTCGTGCGGTCGCGCCATCCGATGGGGCGCACGGCGGCCGCGCCCGAACGGCCCGCCGCGCAGAGCGGCCTGGTGGTCGACCGGATCGGCAAGGCCTTCCGCGGACGCCAGGTGGTGAAGGGCGTCAGCCTGCATCTCGCGCGCGGCGAGGTGGCCGGCCTGCTCGGCCCCAATGGAGCCGGCAAGACGACCTGCTTCTACATGATCACGGGCCTGATCGCGGCGGACTACGGGGCGATCTGGCTCGACGGCGAGGACATCACCAACCAGCCGATGTACCAGCGCGCCCGGCTGGGCCTGGGCTACCTGCCGCAGGAGACCTCGATCTTCCGCGGCATGACGGTCGAGCAGAACGTGATGGCCGTGGTGGAGATGCGCGAGTCGCGGCGCGAGCGCGTGCGCGCGATCACCAACGAGCTGCTCGAAGAGCTGCACATCGCACACCTCCGCAAGTCGGCGGCCGTGGCGCTGTCGGGCGGCGAGCGGCGGCGCGTGGAGATCGCCCGCGCCCTCGCCAGCGAGCCGGCCTTCATGCTGCTGGACGAGCCCTTCGCCGGCATCGACCCGCTGGCGATCGCCGACATCCGCGAAGTCATCGGCTACCTGCGCGGGCGCGGGATCGGCATCCTCATCACCGACCACAACGTGCGCGAGACGCTGGACATCATCGACCGCGCCTCGATCATCCACGCTGGCGAGGTCCTGTTCGAGGGCTCGCCCGAGGAGATCCTCGCCGACCCCGAAGTGCGGCGGGTCTACCTGGGCGACAGGTTCGGCTGAAGCTCCGCGGCCGGACGGAGCCGCTGCATCAGGCGCGGCCTTGACACCATCTGCTCACGGGCGCGTTGTTTCACTCATGCGGGTCCAGGTTTCCGGCAAGCACGTCGATGTGGGCGAGGCCCTCAGGGACAGGGTTGAAGAGGAAGTCACAACCGCGATCGGAAAATATTTCGAGCGGGGCGGCGACGCCGAGGTGGTCGTCAGCCGCGACGGCTTCAATTTCCGGGTGGATTGCGGAGTCACGCTCGCTTCCGGCCAGCAGTTGCAGAGCCACGGGCTGGCGGGGGACGCGCACGCCGCCTTCGACCAGGCCCTGGCCAAGGTCGAGACCCGGATCCGGCGCTACAAGCGACGCCTGAAGAGCCACGCCGTCGCTGCAACCGCCAAGGCCGCGGAGACCGCCGCCCTCCTGGTCCTTCGGGCGCCCAGCGAGGATCTCGACGACGACGCCTGGGACAGCGTTGAGGCGGACGGCCCACCGGCGGCCGTTATCATCGCCGAGACCGAAGCGCCGCTGAAGACCATCACCGTCTCCATGGCCGTGATGGAGCTCGACCTGAGCGGGGCTCAAACAATTGTGTTTCGGAACGCCGCTCACGGCGGACTGTCCGTGGTATACAGACGGCCAGACGGGAACATTGGTTGGATTGACCCCCAGCGCACCGGCGCCGCCTCGCGGGGAGGGTAGGCGGCTCGCCTCGCCTGTAGCGTTTTCAGCAACACTTCAGTCATCCCGGACCGAGGCGTCCGGGGTCGTGTCGAAAGGCATGTCCTTGAGTACGCTCTTCGCGCCCGTGATGATCGGCGATCTGCTCGCGCGCGGCGCCATCGCGCCGAATGTCGCCGCCGCTACGAAGCGCCAGGCGCTCGCCGTCGTCTCGGAGATGGCCGCGCGCGCTTACGACCTCAAAGCCTCCCGCGTGCTCGACGCTCTGCTCGAGCGTGAGGCCCTGTCCACCACCGGGGTCGGCCATGGCGTCGCGATCCCCCATGCCCACGTCGCCGGCCTGACGGCTATGAGCGGGGTGTTCGTGCGCCTGCGTCCGCCGGTTCAGTTCGAAGCCGTGGACGAGGAGCCGGTGGATCTGATCTTCGCGATCCTCGCGCCTCCAGACGCCGGCTCCGACCACCTGCGGACACTGGCCCGCGTCGCGCGCAGCCTGCGCTCGCCCGACCTTCGCCTTCAGCTCCGCCAGGCTCAGGGGGCGGACGCGATCCGCGCCCTGTTCGCCCGGGAGCCGAGATCTTCAGCCGCCTGACCGGCTTGGCCTCCGGCAAAAAAGAAGACGGGCGTGGTCGCCCACGTCCGTCTCCATCGATCAGGATTGAATCGGCGGCTCGGAGCCGCTGCATGCCCCTAGAGCAAACCCCGCTCAGACGGTTCCGTCTGAACGGGGCTGATTTGCTCTAGATTCAAAGGTGTAGAGCCTGATTCACCGATTGCATCTGTTCCGTGCAAACGGATCAGGCTCTAGTGGACAGACACCGGCGCCAACTCATGGGCGAGGGCGGCCGCGACGGCCGAGTCCCGGTCGCCGAGCACCGCCAGGCGGGCTCCGTCGGCTCTATGGAGAGCGTAGAGCACCTGCTCCGGCTTGAGGTCAAAACCTTGGATCTGCTCCACCGGCGTATCGGCGAGGATCTCGGCCGCCTTGATCGGGCGCACGTACACGAGATTCGGGGCGCCCAGGGCCGCGAAGTCTTCGGGGGAAAGCGTGGATGTCATCATGACCATCTCCTTGACTCAGATAATGCCGTTCGGAAGACGCGGGGTTCACTCCGCCGCCTGGATCGGCACTTGACGGGTCTGGCGGGGGGGCTGCGGACGCTCGGCGTCGATGTGCAGGAGACCGTCCTCGAGGCGGGCGGATCTGACCTCCAGACCATCGGCCAGGACGAAGGCGCGCGTGAAGCCACGGGCGGCAATGCCGCGGTGGATGTAGTCGCGCTCGGCTTCGCCCGGGTCGGGCTCTCGCTTGCCGGCCACCGTCAGCTGGTTCTCGCCAACGCTGACCGAAAGCTGCTCCACAGTGAAACCCGCCACCGCAACGGTGATGCGGATCCGGCCCTCGCCGCAGTCCTCGATGTTGTACGGCGGATAGGCCTCCGACGCCCCTCGAGCGGCCCGCTCCATCAGAGCCCGAGTGTGCTCGAAGCCCAGCAGGAGCGGACTGTCCAAGAATGGCGTTCGGTTCATCGCGAGTCCTCTTTCAAGCGACCCCGCCGCGTTCCGCCCCAATCAGGCAACGGTTCACGGCGTAGGACAAAAGTGGGAATCACGCCGCCCGTGTTCAAGGTTTGAGGGGATCAGGGGAAGGCTGGAACCGACCTTTCGAAGCCTCAATCGACAAGCACAAAACCGGATGTTGCGCTTGGTCCCTGTATTAAATTTTTGTGAGGTTCGTCTGGGTCGCGTGGGTGGATGCTCGATCTGAAAGACCAGACTGCTTGAACTCGCTCATGGAGCGGGATTCGATTGCTGAACGCAGCTCGGCTTCCCAAGATCAACGACCGAGCTTCAGCGATCTCCTGAGTCCACGGCGGCTTGGCATCCTCACGAAACGAAGCGATGGAGCCGTGCCGGACAAGAAAAAAGGGCCCGAACCATCGGTTCGGGCCCCCGAAGAAATGGTGGAGCTAAGCGGAGTCGAACCGCTGACCTCTTGAATGCCATTCAAGCGCTCTACCAACTGAGCTATAGCCCCGAGAAACTCGGGTCCTCGCGGCGGGCGATGGCGGCCCCCCGCGGGAAGGCGCGGAACCTAGTGCGACGTCCCCGGCCGATCAAGGCCCGTTCGACGCACTGGCCGCTATTGATCTTCCGGACCTCCCTCCGGCCCAAGGCCGTCGATCTCGTCTTCCGGAAAATCGTCGTCGCCGTCCTCGATGAACGGAACCTCGTCGTCTTCGGCCTGCTCGAGGTCCTCGTCCTCGGAGAAGTCGACGCCCAGTTCGTCGCCGGGGCCGGGCGGGGCGGCGTCGCCCTCGTCCGCGTCTTCGTCGGTAATGAGCGGGGGCTCGTCCACGGCGGCGTCCAGCTCGGGCGCCTCGTCGGGCTCGGCTTCGAAGCCGTCCTCGACCTCGGGGGCCACGACCTTTTCCTCATCCGCCTCCTCTTCGCGGACGGAGACCCGCGCGCGGACACGACGGTTGCGCAGGGCCTCTTCGGGGTCGAACTCGGTGGCGCACTTGGGGCACACCGCGGGTCGACGCCCGAGGTCGTAGAACTTCGTTGAACAGTTGGGGCAGATCTGTTTTGCGCCCAGCTGGGGATTGGCCAAAGCGGCGTCCTTCAGAGTTGAAACAATGACGGGCTGTCGGAAGCGGCGGCTCCCTTGCCACGCCCCTGAGCCCCTGTCAAAAGCCTGCGTCTTCTCCACTCGCGAACGCAGGCTGACGGTCCATGGCCGATACAGCGCAGGCGCCGGTCGGTCTAACCGCCCGGCCGGGCGCTCCCCTCACCGGACGGGTGCGCGCCCCCGGCGACAAGTCCATCTCCCATCGCTCCCTGATCCTCGGCGCGCTGGCCCACGGCGTCACTGAAATCGAGGGTCTGCTGGAGAGCGCGGACGTTCTGCGGACCGCCGCCGCCATGGCCGCGTTCGGCGCGACGGTCGAGCGGCTGGGGTCCGGGCGCTGGCGCGTCGAAGGCCGGGGCGGATTCGCCGAACCCGGCGATGTCGTGGATTGCGGCAACGCCGGAACGGCCGTGCGGCTGATCATGGGAGCGGCGGCGGGATTTCCGGTCGCAGTCACCTACACCGGCGATTCCTCCCTGCGCGGCCGACCGATGGGTCGCGTGCTGAGGCCCCTCTCCGCCATGGGCGCCAAATGGCTCGGACGGGCGGGCGAGCGGCTGCCCCTGACGTTGCGCGGCGGCGAGCTTTCCGCCGTGCGCTACGTCCTCCCCGAACCCTCTGCTCAGGTGAAATCGGCGGTCCTGCTGGCGGCGCTCAACGCGGCCGGCGTGACCGAGGTGGTCGAGCCGGTCGCCACGCGGGACCACACCGAGCGCATGCTTCAAGGCTTCGGCGCGCGCCTCGACATCGGCGAGGGTCCGGAAGGACGGACGATCCGGCTCAAGGGCGGGCAGTCGCTGCGTGGGACCCGCGTCCTCGTGCCGGGCGATCCCTCGTCCGCCGCCTTTCCGATCGTCGCCGCCCTTGTGACGCCCGGTTCGCAGGTGACGGTCGAAGGGGTGCTTCTCAATCCCCTGCGCACCGGCCTGCTGACGACGCTGCGCGAGATGGGCGCCGACCTTGCGATCGA
Source organism: Caulobacteraceae bacterium (assembly GCA_036276055.1). Lineage (GTDB taxonomy): Bacteria > Pseudomonadota > Alphaproteobacteria > Caulobacterales > Caulobacteraceae > Acaudatibacter. The sequence continues at coordinate 40,509 of DATBEN010000189.1, read as the reverse complement.
GAATGTGTGTGATGCGGCTGGCGAGTCCGTGGGCGACGTCACCGCCCGCGCCTCGATCCTGCACGGCGTCGATGTCCCGCCCGAGCGGGCGGCCTCGATGGTCGACGAATATCCCATACTCGCGGTGGCCGCGGCCTATGCGCGCGGCCGCACGGTGATGCGCGGGATCGGCGAGCTGCGCGTGAAGGAGAGCGACCGGATCGTCCTGATGGCCCGCGGCCTCGCAGCCTGCGGCGTCGCCGTGGAGGAGGAGCCTGAAGGCCTCATCGTCGGGGGAACCGAGGGCGCGAATGCGCCCGTGCAGGGCGGCGCGTCGGTGATCACTCATGGAGACCACCGCATCGCCATGAGCTTTCTCGTCCTGGGCCTGGCTGCGCAGGCGCCGATCGGGGTGGACGAGAGCGAAATGATTGGCACCAGCTTCCCCGGTTTCCAGGCGCTGATGAGCGGCCTGGGCGCCGACCTGGCGGAGGTCTGATCTGAGCCTCCTGATTGCGATCGACGGTCCCGCCGCATCGGGCAAGGGGACGCTCGCCGCCCGCCTGGGCGCCGCGCTCGGTCTTCCCGTGCTGGACACGGGTCTCCTCTACCGCGCGGTCGGCGTGGCTGTCGCCGCGGCTGGCGAGGATCCGGATGACGCCGAGGCCGCGACGAGTGTGGCGCAGGGCCTGGATCCCGCCGCGATCGCCGTCGAGACCCTGGGCGGTCGGGAAGCCGGCGATCTCGCCAGCCGGGTGGCCGTGCATGCCGGCGTGCGCGAGGCGCTGCTGGAGGTTCAGCGGCGCTTTGCGGCCCGACCGGAAGGGGCGATCCTGGACGGTCGCGACATCGGCACCGTGATCTGTCCGCACGCGCCGGTGAAGCTGTTCGTCACCGCCTCGCCCCAGGCGCGGGCGCAGCGGCGCTGGCGCCAGCTGCTCGGCCGCGGCGAGAACGTCGCCTATGCGGCGATCCTCGGGGACATCCGCGCGCGGGACGCCCGCGACGCCTCCCGCGCCGCCGCCCCGCTTCGCCCGGCGCCTGACGCCGCCTTGCTGGACACGACCGATCTGAGTATAGACGAGGCGTTCGATGCGGCCCGTCGCATCGTCGAGGCGGCGCGCGACCGTCTGGGACCTGGGGGTCCCTGACCGGTCAATCCCATCGCGCAGGCCATCGGACGACCCGCGGCCCTCTCAACATCTTCCTGTTCCATTGTGCGCGCCAGGAGCATGCGTCTGGACGCCGTCCGGCGCGCACCAGCACGAGAGACCTGTAGAATTTCATGGCTGACGACATGAGCATGACTCCCTCGCGGAGCGACTTCGAAGCCCTTCTCGACGAGAGCCTGGGCGCGCGCGACTTCGCCGAGGGCACGGTGGTGAAGGGCCGCGTGGCGGCGATAGAGAAGGACTTCGCCATCATCGACGTGGGCCTCAAGACCGAGGGCCGGATCCCGGTGAAGGAATTCGGCGTCGACGAGGCGGGCAAGCCGACACTGAAGGTCGGCGACACGGTCGAGGTGTTCCTCGAGCGGATCGAGAACGCGATGGGCGAGGCGGTGATCAGCCGCGACAAGGCCCGCCGCGAAGAGGCGTGGACCCGCCTCGAGGGCGTGTTCGCCGGCGGCCAGCCGGTGATGGGCGCCATCGTCGGCCGCGTGAAGGGCGGCTTCACGGTCGACCTCGGCGGCGCCTCGGCCTTCCTGCCCGGCTCGCAGGTCGATATCCGCCCGGTGCGCGACGTCGGCCCGCTGATGGGCAAGGAGCAGCCTTTCGCCATCCTCAAGATGGACCGCCCGCGCGGCAACATCGTCGTCTCCCGCCGCGCCATTCTCGAGGAAGCGCGCGCCGAGCAGCGCACCGAGCTGGTCAGCCAGCTGCAGGAAGGCGAAGTGCGCGAGGGCGTGGTGAAGAACATCACCGACTACGGCGCCTTCGTGGACCTCGGCGGCATCGATGGCCTGCTGCACGTCACCGACATGAGCTGGAAGCGCGTCTCGCATCCGAGCCAGGTGCTCGCCGTGGGCGACACGGTGAAGGTGCAGATCGTCAAGATCAATCCGGAGACCCAGCGCATCAGCCTGGGCATGAAGCAGCTGCAGTCCGACCCGTGGGACGGCGTGGAGACGAAGTACCCGGTGGGCGCCAAGCTGACCGGCCGGATCACCAACATCACCGACTACGGCGCCTTCGTGGAGCTGGAGCCAGGGGTCGAGGGTTTGGTCCACGTCTCCGAGATGAGCTGGACCAAGAAGAACGTCCATCCCGGCAAGATCGTCTCCACCTCGCAGGAAGTGGAGGTCGTGGTGCTCGACGTCGACTCGTCCAAGCGGCGGGTCAGCCTTGGCCTCAAGCAGGCCATGCGCAACCCGTGGGAGCAGTTCCTCGACGATCACCCGATCGGTTCGACGGTCGAGGGCGAGGTGAAGAACGCCACCGAATTCGGCCTCTTCATCGGCCTCGACAACGACATCGACGGGATGGTGCATCTCAGCGACATCGACTGGAACACCGCCGGCGAAGAGGCGATCTCGCGCTACACCAAGGGCGAAATGGTCAAGGCCAAGGTCCTCGATGTGGATGTCGAGAAGGAGCGCATCAGCCTGGGCATCAAGCAGCTTGGCGGCGATCCGCTGAGCGGCGACACCTTCCGCAAGAACCAGGTCGTCACCACCACGGTGATCGAGATCACCTCCGGCGGGCTCGAAGTGAAGTTCGGCTCGGAAGACGCGCCCGTCACCGCGTTCATCCGCAAGTCCGACCTCTCGCGCGATCGCTCGGAGCAACGTCCCGAGCGCTTCGCCGTCGGCGACCGTCTCGATGCCATCGTCACCAACGTCGACAAGGCGGCGCGCCGCATCTCCCTGTCGGTCAAGGCGCTCGAGATGGCCGAGGACCGCCAGGCGATCGAGAAGTTCGGCTCGTCCGACAGCGGAGCTTCGCTGGGCGACATCCTGGGCGCGGCGCTTCGCGAAAAGGCCTCGAACCGCGAATAGTGCGGTAACGTGCGGCCGCTCGTCGCTGCATCGCGACGGGCGGCTCCCCTGCGCGCTACAGCTGTGTTATGCCTTGATTTCAAGTCGGTAACGACTGCCATACGCCGGCGCAGGTGCACGAGATGATAAAATCCGAACTGATCGCCGCCCTGGCGGCCGAAAATCCGCACCTGACGCAGAAGGACGTGGAGCGGGTCGTCTCCGTGATCCTCGAAAGTGTCGCCGAGGCGCTGGAGCACGGAGGGCGCGTGGAGCTGCGCGGCTTCGGCGCCTTCTCGGTCCGCGGCCGCCCCGCCCGGCCCGGCCGCAACCCCAAGACCGGCGAGCCGGTCGACGTGCAGGCCAAGCACGTCCCGTTCTTCAAGAGCGGTAAGGAGTTGAGGGCCCGGCTGAACGCCGACTAGTCTCTGATCGAGGGCGCACAGGACGCCCAAACGGAGTCTGCGACGATGAGCATGCTCAGCGAGTTCCGCGCCTTCATCGCGCGCGGCAACGTGGTCGACCTTGCCGTCGGCGTCATCATCGGCGCGGCCTTCGGCAAGATCGTCACCAGTCTGGTGAACGACCTGGTGATGCCGCCAGTCGGACTGGTCGTTGGCGGGATGGATTTCAGCGAGCTGAAGATCCCGCTCCGGGCCGCCGATCCGGCGCACAAGGTGGCCGCCGTGTCGATCAACTACGGCGTCTTCGTGACCACGGTGATCCAGTTCCTGATCGTCGCCTGGGTGATCTTCCTCGTCGTCAAGGCGGTGAACGTCCTGCAGCGCAAAGAGGCTGAGGCGCCGTCGGCGCCTCCGGCCCCGACGACCAGCGAAGTCCTGCTGACGGAAATCCGCGACCTTCTCGCCACCCGCGGCGGGGCGGACCGACCCTGAGCGCGTCGACCCGCGCCAAGATCTGCGGCCTCCGCACGCCGGAGGCGGTGCGCGCCGCCATGGACGGCGGCGCCGGCTTCGTCGGATTCATGTTCTTCGACCGCAGCCCCAGGAACATAACCCTCCAGGAGGCGGCGCGCCTCGCCCAGCCGGCGCGCGGACGCCTGCGCATCGTAGCGGTCATCGTCGACCCGGATGACGCCCTCGTGGATGAGATCGCCCGCGAGCTCAGGCCGGACCTGATCCAGTTGCACGGCAAGGAAACGCCGGCGCGTGTCCATGAGGTCGCCGCCCGGTCGGGAGCCGGCGTGATCAAGGCCATCTCGGTCTCGGGACCGGAGGACCTCGCGGACGCATCCGCCTATGCCGAAGCGGCCGACCACCTGATGTTCGACGCTAAGCTTCCACCTGGCGCGGACCGTCCAGGCGGCGGCGGCGCCCCGTTCGACTGGTCGATCCTCTCGGGGCGCCGCTTTGCGCGCCCCTGGTTCCTCGCCGGGGGGCTCGATCCGTGGAACGTGGCCGAAGCGCTGCGCGTGACTGGCGCGCCCCTGGTCGACGTTTCCTCTGGCGTGGAACGTGGCCCGGGACTAAAGGACCCGGCTCTCATCAGGGCCTTCCTCGAACAGGTCGGCCGCGCCTGAAGACCCCATGACCTCAGCCGCTTCCCTCGGCCTCGACACGCGACCCAACGACTACCGCGCCTGGCCCGACGCGCGCGGCCGTTTCGGCGACTATGGCGGGCGCTATGTGCCCGAAACACTGATGCCGCTCGTCCTCGAGCTGGACGCGGCCTACGCCGCGGCCAAGGCCGATCCCAAGTTCCAGGCGGAGGTGACTCAATGCCTGCGCACCTACGTCGGGCGCCCGAGTCCGCTTCACCTGGCGCGGCGGTTGAGCGACCACCTCGGCGGCGGCCGGGTCTACTTCAAGCGCGAGGACGTCAATCACACCGGCGCGCACAAGATAAACAATTGCGTGGGTCAGATCCTTCTGGCCCGGCGGATGGGCAAGACCCGGATCATCGCTGAGACCGGCGCCGGACAGCATGGCGTCGCCACGGCCACCGTCTGCGCCCTCTTCGGACTGCCCTGCGTCGTCTACATGGGCGCGGTGGACGTGGAGCGTCAGGCGCCCAACGTCCTGCGCATAGAGCTGCTGGGCGCCGAGGTGCGTCCGGTGACGAGCGGGTCGGCGACGCTCAAGGACGCGATGAACGAGGCCCTGCGCGACTGGGTCGCCAATGTCGAGGACACCTACTACCTGATCGGTTCGGCGGCGGGCCCGCATCCCTATCCGGTGATGGTGCGCGACTTCCAGACGGTGATCGGCGATGAGGCGCGGGCCCAGGTGCTCGAAGCCGAGGGCCGGCTGCCGGACGCCATCGTCGCCTGCGTCGGCGGCGGATCCAACGCCATCGGCCTGTTCCATCCCTTCCTCGCGGACGAGGAGGTAAAGATCTTCGGGGTCGAGGCGGCGGGCGAGGGGATGAGCGGTCGGCACGCCGCCGCCTTGAATGGCGGGCGTCCCGGCGTTTTGCATGGCAACCGCACCTACCTCCTGCAGGACGCCGACGGCCAGATAACCGAGGCCCACTCGATCTCGGCGGGCCTTGACTATCCCGGCATCGGTCCCGAGCACGCCTGGCTGCACGACGTCGGCCGTGTCTCCTACCTGACCGCCACCGACGCAGAGGCCCTGGCGGCCTTCCGCCTCTGCTCCCGCCTGGAGGGGATTATCCCGGCCCTCGAGTCCGCCCATGCCCTCGCGCGCCTGCCGGAAGTCGTGGAGGCGGCAGGGCCTGACGGCGTGGTGGTGCTGAACATGTCGGGACGCGGCGACAAGGATCTCGCGGCCGTCGCGGCCATGGGACAGGGGGCGCCGTGAGCGGCCGGATCGAGGCGCGCTTCGCGCAGCTGCGCCAGGAAGGGCGGGCCGGTTTCGTCGCCTACGTCATGGCCGGCGACCCGGACCTCGATCGCTCGAGGAGCATCCTGCAGGCGCTCCCGCCGGCAGGCGCCGACATCATCGAGCTGGGGATCCCCTTCTCTGATCCCATGGCCGACGGTCCGCCGATCCAGCGCGCGGCGTTGCGGGCGCTGGAGGCGGGAACGACGCTCGCGCATGTCTTCGATCTGGTGCGGGACTTCCGCCGCGCGGACGCCGCCACCCCCATCGTGCTGATGGGCTATCTCAACCCGCTGCTCACCCTCGGCTTTCGCAGCTTCGCCCGCACCGCCGCCGAGGCAGGGGTGGATGGGGTGATCATGGTCGACTGTCCGCCGGAAGAGGCCGACCCGCTCTCCGACGCCCTCGAAGCGGAGGGACTGGCTCTCATCCGGTTGGCGACGCCGACCACCGATGCGGCGCGACTGGCGATAGTCGCGCGCCGCACGCGCGGCTTCGTCTACTATGTCTCGGTCGCCGGCGTGACCGGCGGCAAGGCGGTCGACGCCGCAGCCGTGGCGCCGCAAGTCGAGCGGGTGCGCCTGGCCAGCGGCCTTCCGGTCGCGGTGGGCTTCGGCATCCGCACGCCCGAGCAGGCCCGCGCGGTGGCCAGGGTGGCCGACGCCGCCGTGGTGGGCTCGGCCCTGGTCGACGCCGTGGCGGCCGCCGTCCAGGCCGGCGATGATCCCACCCTCGCCGTCTGCCGGACCGCGAGCGCCCTGGCCGAGGCGGTCCATTCCTCCAGACGCGAGCCGGCCCATGGCTGACGACGAAAAGCCCCGCGCCTCTCAGCGCGAGCGCGGCGGCTGGCTGGCCCGGCTCGCCCCGGGCGTGCGCAAGCTGGTGCAGCGGCGCGAGACGCCGGACAACCTGTGGGAAAAGTGCCCCGACACCGGCGAGATGATCTATCGGCCGGACCTCGAGGCCGCCCTCTGGGTCACGCCGTCGGGCCGGCACATGCGGATCCGTCCGGACCTGCGCTTCTCCTACACCTTCGACGACGGCCGCAGCCGGGCGATCGCCCTGCCGCGCACGCCCGATGATCCGCTCGCGTTCACCTATGGCAAGCCCTATCGGGCCGGCCTGGCGGCGGCGCGCAAGGCCACAGGCAAACAGGACACCATGGCGGCCGGCGTGGGAGAGATCGGCGGGATCGAGACTGTGGTCCTCGTCCAGGATGTCGCCTTCATGGGCGCGTCGCTCGGCTCCGCGGCGGGCGAGGCCTTTCTCACGGCCGTGGACGAGGCGGTGCGCCGGCAGGCGCCTCTGGCGATCTTTACCGCCTCAGGCGGCGCACGCATGCAGGAGGGCGCACTGTCCCTGATGCAGATGGCGCGCACGACGCTGGCGATCCAGCGGTTGCACGCCGAGCGCCTGCCCTACATCGTCGTGCTGACGGACCCCGTCTACGGTGGTGTGACGGCGTCCTACGCGATGCTGGGCGATATCCAGCTGGCCGAACCGGGAGCCGCGATCGGCTTCACCGGTCCGCGGGTGATCGAGCAGACGATCCGCCAGACCCTGCCGCCAGGATTCCAGACCTCCGAGTTCCAACTCGACCACGGCATGGTCGACCGCGTCGTTCGGCGCCGGGAGATCCCCGGCGTGCTCGCCTCCATCCTGCGCACCCTGATGGCGGGACGCGCGCGGCTCCGGGCCGCCTGAGCCGCGCCGTGTCGCACGACTACGACGCGATCCGGGCCTCCGACGGCGTCATCCGCCGGCTGAGAGCCCTGCATCCCTCGCTGATCGACCTGTCCACTGGCCGGATCGAGCGGCTGTTGACGGCGCTTGGCCGCCCGCAAGACCGCCTGCCGCCGGTGATTCACGTCGCCGGGACCAATGGCAAGGGATCGACGGTCGCCTTCCTGCGGGCCATCGCCGAGGCCGCCGGCCTGCGCGCCCACGTCCTCACCTCGCCGCACCTCGTCCGCTTTGCCGAGCGCATCCGTCTCTCCGGGCGGCTGATCTCCGATGACGCGCTCGCGGCCTACATCGACGAAGTGGAAACCGCCAATCAGGGCGAACCCATCAGCTTCTTCGAGATCACGACCGCCCTGGCCTTCCACGCCTTCGCCCAGAACCCGGCGGACCTCTGCATCGTCGAGGTGGGTCTGGGCGGCCGCTTCGACGCGACCAATGTCTTCGCCGCGCCGGCCGTCAGCGTGATCACGCCGGTGGACTACGACCACCTCGAATGGCTCGGCCCGGAGCTCTCGAAGATCGCCTGGGAGAAGGCGGGGATCATCAGGCCCGGCCGCCCCGTGGCGGTCGCCCGCCAGCAGGAGGAGGCGCTGGAGGTGATCGAGCGGGAGGCGCTCGCCCTCTCCGCGCCGGTGACCCTGATGGGTCGGGACTTCGACGCGTGGGAAGAGCGTGGCCGGCTGGCGATCCAGACCGGTGACGCCTTCTTCGATCTTCCCGCCCCGTCCCTTCGGGGCGCGCACCAGTTCGCCAACGCCGCCCTGGCCGTGGCCGCCATCCAATACCTGCGGGATCCGCGCATCGACGAGGCGGCGCTTGGACGCGGCGTGGGTTCGGCGGTCTGGCCGGCGCGGTTCCAGAGGCTGGACCGGGGTCCGCTCGTGAAGACCGCCGGCGCCTCGGACCTCTGGCTGGACGGGGCGCACAACCCCCACGCGGCGGTCGCCCTCGCCGACGCCTGTCGCTCGCTCAGCGGACGCGACGGACGACCGGTGACCCTGGTGGTGGGCATGCTGGGGCGAAAGGACGCGCTCGGCTTCTTCGAGCGCCTGAAGCCGCTGGACCCGCGGATCCTCACCACGGGCTTCAGTTCGCCCAACGCCACCCCACCGGACGCCCTTGCGGAAGCCGCGCGCGCCGCCGGCCTCGCGGCCGACATCGTGGATGGGGTGGAGGCTGGCGTGGCCGCGGCGGCCGATCAGTCGGGACCCACGCCGCACATCGTCGTGGCCGGCTCCCTGCACTTCGCCGGCGACGTCCTGGGTATGAGCCCAGAGACGTGGCCGGTCTGAGGGAATTTATCTAGGCGGCGGTCTTGACGCCCGTCTCGGCAAGCCAGTCGAGGATCTTGCTCTTGGGCATGGCCCCGACCTTCATCGACGCCATCTGTCCATCGCGGAACAGCATCATCGTCGGAATGCCGCGCACGCCATAGCGGGCCGGCGTCGTCGGCGATTCGTCGATGTTGATCTTGGCCACGGTGAGCTCTCCGGCGAGTTCACTGGCGATCTGCTCCAGCGCAGGGCCGATCTGCTTGCAGGGGCCGCACCACTCGGCCCAGAAATCCACCAGGATGGGGCCCTTGGCCTTCAGGACGTCGGTCTCGAAGGTCTGATCGGTGATGGCGACGGTGCTCATGAGCGAATCCTTTCGGGACCCTCGTGCGGATCCGGAGGCCAGGATTTAGGGCGGCGCCGCGCGCCGTCAACGCCAAGCCCCGCCGACGCCCTGCGCCAGGCCCACAGTTTTCCTGGGCCTGCCTTCAGCTTAGGCGCGAGCCTCGTCCGCGGGTTCAACCCCCGGACTCGATGCCGCCGAACACGTCCAGGGGGGCGGGCATGTCGGCCCAGAAGGCGCGAATCTCAGCGTCGGGATCGTGCACCAGCGCGATCACCTCGTCGAACATCATGGTCGCACGCTGCGCCGCGTCGAAGGGGCGCCAGGGCGGCAGAACCGCGGTGCTCGGGTCTCCCGAGCGGGCGAAGGCGATCCAGGCGGAGGAGAGGGCCTCGGCCATCCTGCGGCCGGACGCCGCGCCGGCGCCCAGGATCGGGTCGCGGAAATTGCCGAGGGAGGCGGAGACGTCCGTTGCGTGCGCCGCGCCCCACAGGCAATCGCAGGCGGGACTCACCCAGTTCCATTGGTACATGTAGGTCGGCGCGCGAGCGTGCGCAGCCCTCAGCTCCGCCTGCTGCAAGGCGAACCGGCGGAAGCCGCAGTCCGTCATAATCTGGGCGTGCAGCAGGAAGGGAGCCTTTCGGGGCCATCGGCGGCGATAGAGGGCCAGCATATGCTCGGCCCTGTCGCCATAGCGCTGCGCCAGCAGGGCCTTCAAAGCCGGCTCGTCCATGTCGAAGTCGCGGAAGAACAAGCCCGCGTCATCCTGCGTGGTGGAGACGATCACCGGGACGTCCGCGCTGTTGGCGATAGACGCGGGATCTTCGGGATGACGGGGGAGATAGCCGCCGTCCATGACGGGCATGAAGGCCAGCGCGCCCACCGCCGTCTGCGCCGCGAGCAGATCGCTCCAGGGGGCGTCCCAGAGCCGGTCGCCGTCGGCGGGGGCGAGTCCGAGCGCATCCAGCAGGGCCCGCGCCAGGCGGGCGCCGTCCTCGCGGGTGAGGAAGCGGTTCCACGATCCGCTCTGGACCGCGGCGCGGTGGAAGAGGCCCGTGGCCGCCGGCGTGACGAGCAGGGTGCTCACCTTCCAGCCACCGCCCGACTGGCCGAAGATCATCACCTGGTCCGGATCGCCGCCGAACTCGGCGATGTTGTCGCGCACCCACTGGAGCGCGAGCACCAGGTCCTTGATCCCGGCGGCGCCCGATCCGGCGGCGAGCTCGCCGGCGCCGAGATCGGTGAGGTCGAGATAGCCGAAGCTGGAGAGCCGGTGGTTGACGCTGACGAAGACCACGTCGCCCCGCAGTGCGAGCTGGGCGCCGTCGTACATCGGTGAGTTGGCCGAGCTGATCGCAAAGCCCCCGCCGTGGATCGAGACCAGCACCGGCCGTTTCGCGCCGTCGTGCAGGCCTGGCGTCCAGACGTTGAGGTTCAGGCAATCCTCGCCCATGCCGCCCTCTGCGACGGCGAGGTCGTAGTGGATCATCAGCGCGTAGGTGTTGGCGATGTCGGTGGGGACCTGCGGCGAGACCTGGCCGTAGCCGAAGCAGTCCCGCACGCCGGACCATGGCTCGGGCGGGTTTGGCGGGAGGAACCGCCCCGGGCCGCCCGTCGGCGCGCCATAGGGCACGCCGCGGAAGCACCGCACCCCGCCATTGATCAGGCCACGGATCTTCCCGGCGGTGGTCTCCGCCGCGCAGAAGATCGCGTCCCCGAGACCGGACATCTGCAGACCCGGCCCTAGGCGCCGAACGGAACCTTCAGCACCAGGCCGAAGGTGCGCGGCTGGCTGATGGTCACCGGCACGCCGGCATTGGGATTGAACACATTGTTGAGCGTGTCCGCCGCGAGCTGTCCTTCGGTGTCGAACACGTTCTTCAGATAGGCGTCGATCTCGATGCGATTCGGCAGGACGATGCCGGCGTTGAGGTTCACGGTGTTGTAAGCCGGCATCTTGTAGAACACGTTGGTCAGGCTGCCGAAATAACCCGACGTGCGATCGCCGACCCACACGTCGCTGACCTCGACGAAGCCGCGATACTTCTCGCCGAGGTGGAAGTTGTAATCCGCGTTGAAGGCGAAGTTGTACTTCGGCGACAGGGGCAGGCGCGCGCCGGTGTAGTTGACGCCGAGCACCGGCGCGGCCGTGGTCAGGCGAGCGTCCGTGTAGGCCGCAGAGCCGCTGAAGGTCAGGGGCGGGAGGACCCGATAGGAGAAGGAGGCCTCCGCGCCCTGGATCCGGGCGTTGCCGGCGTTCACCAGCTGGTTGATGCCGTTGACGTTGTCCGTCGTCTGAATGCCGTGCCACTCGATGTCGTAGACGTCGACATTGAGGGTCGCCTTGTGGTCGAGGAAGGTCGACTTCTCGCCGATCTCGTAGTTCCACAGTCTGTCCGGCGCGAAGGCCGCCGGCACGGGCGAATTGAACGACGTCGGCAGCACGAAGTTCGGGCCGCCGGGCCGGAAACCGCTCGACACGCGCCCATAGACCATCACGTCGTCGGTGATGCGATAGCGCGGATTGAACAGGAAAGTACCGACGCCCTGGGCGGACTGGGAACTGAAGGAATTGATCTGGCCGAAGGGCGGGCCGAAGCCGATATAGCCGATGTTCGAGCTGTAGGTCTGGGTCTGGTGGCTGTAGCGGGCGCCCACTGTCACATCAAAGCGATCGGTGATGAAGTAGGTGGCGTCGGCGAAGACCGCGGCTTCCTGGTACACGCTCGGCAGGAAGCCGGAGAACGGGAGCGACGAGAACGGCGCGGGCAGCAGGCCTGATGGCGAGGCCCGGTCCAGGAGATTGACGGTCTCGTCGGTGTCCTCATGGGTGTAGAAGAGCCCGGTCGTCCATTCGAAGTGCTTGTTGTCGGGCGACGCCAGACGCAGTTCCTCGGTGAACTTCTTCGTATTGGTGTCGGCGAAGAGGTCGTAGGGATCGGTCCCGGTGGCCGGCGTCGCCGTGAAGAGCGGGATCAGGACGTCGTAGAAGCCGCTGACGTCCTGGTCATAGGTCCCGTGGTTCTGCTGATAGCTGGTGATCGAGGTCAGCTTCGCCCAGTGCAGGTCGTAGTTGATCTCGCCCGAGGCGACCCAGACCGAATTGTCCTCGCGCTCCGGAAACAGGAACGACTGCTGGTATCGGCCGATCGTGGGCTTGTGTGTGGCGAGGTTCTCGAACTCGACATCCTGTCCGTCGCCCTTGATCTCGTCGCCGAACAGGCTGAGCCGCACGTCGAGGTCGTTGGTGACGTGGTCCAGGAACGACACGCGGCCCGCGTAGGTGCGTGCGGAGCCGACGTCGTTCTTCCCGAGACCCTTGTCCTGCGTGTAGCCGGAGTCGAACTGCTGCAGGGCGTCGATGCGCAGGGCCGCGGTGTTGTTCAGCAGCGGCATGTTCACCAGGAACCGCAGGCCGTCGTTGAGCGAGCCGTGCTCAGTCGTTGAGCCCTCCGTCTCGATGCGGCCATAGAAGGCGCTCGGGTCGGGCGGCGCAGTGACATACTTCAGCGCGCCGCCCAGCGCATTGGCGCCATAGAGCGTGCCCTGAGGGCCGTTGAGCACCTCGACGCGGTTCATGTCGAACAGGTTGAAGTTGAAGGCCTGCGAGCCGAGACCGAACTGGGTGCTGGCGCCCAGGGGGACGTCGTCGAGATAGATCGCCACGCCGCTGCCCAGTTCGGCGGTGCTCGAGGCGACGCCGCGGATCGCGATCAGGTTGTTGGTCGGGCTGTTCGACTGGAAGCTGAGGCCCGGGACCATCGTCGCAAAATCGTTGAACGTCGTGGCGTGCAGCCGTGTCAGCGCTTCGTTGTTGAGCGCGGTGACCTGGCCGGGGACGGTCTGGACCGCCTCGCTGCGGCGGGTCGCGGTGACGACGATCTCCTGCACCTCGGCGCCCTGGGGCGCTGGGGCGGCGCTCGGCGCTGGGCTGGCGGCTCCAACGGCCGCGACCTGAGCGTGGGCCATGCCGCCGAGCGCGAGGGCCGCCATGGCCGTGCAGCCCAGCAGCCAACGCCTTGTAAAATGGGACACGTGGAATCCTCCCGAACTTTGCCGGGGGACCTACCGCGTGGCGGATCGGCAAGTGAGGACGCGAACGCGAAAACCTAACCGGCTATTTTCGCTCATTGACTGCCGTCGAGCTTGGGCGCAGTGGCGTCGCCCCGCGTTCGGTGAAGAAATTGCGACAAAGCATAGATACCCGGTACTTCTCGGCCCTCGTCGGACCCGATGCGGCCGAGCGGCTTTTCCGCCGGGCGGGGTTGATGGCCGGCGACGCCCTGCCGCCGACGATGGACCTGGTCTCCTTCTGGCGCCTGTGCGCGGAAAACATCCAGGCCAGCAATGACGAGAGCCACGGCGTGGCCGCCGAACCGGTGCCTCAGGGCAGTGTCTCGATGCTGTTCACCGCCGCCAAGGAAGCCGATGACCTGCTGGGGGCGTTGGAGCGCTTCACGGCGGCCGCGCGCCTGATTCGGCGCGAATGCCGCGTCAGCCTGGGCAAGGGCCGCCAGACCATTCGCCTCACCGTCCGGCCCGCCGAAAGCGGATCCCTCAAGGCCGAGATCTACTGCGAGTGCTTCCTTATGGTCGCCCATTGCGCGTTCCGGTGGATGACAGGCGAAAGGCTGGATCCGGTCCTCGTCAGGGGCGCGGCCGCGGCAAAGCCCCTGGGCGGCGCGATCATGGAAGCCCTCCACGCTCCACTGGTCCGGCGCGGCGAAGGGGCGACGATAGTCTACGGCCGGCAGGACATGGGCGCCCCGATCCTCGAGCAGAAATACAGGGCGTGGGGCGAGGCCGAATTCGCCGCCTTCATGGCCCTGCTGAGTGAAGCCCAAGAGAGCGACGAGGCGGCCGCCTCTCCGGAGGTCGAGGCCGTGGTCCAGGCGTTTCGCCGCGGTTGTCGCTCCCAGGACGAGGTGGCGCGGTATCTGGGCGTCAGCACACCGACCCTCCGCCGACGTCTCGCCGAGGCGGGACTGAGCTTCCGCCGCCTTTCGGCGGAATACCGCCAGACCGAGCTCCAGGAACTCCTCGCCACCGCCCTGCCCACCCGTGAGATCGCTGAACGTCTCGGCCTCTCCGACGACCGCAGCCTGCGTCGCTTCTGCGCTGGGCGCCTAGGCGTCTCCCCGCGCGAGTACCGTCGCCTCGGCGGAGTGTCGGTCGGGGCTGGCTGAGTCCACAACCTCCGTGCGCCGACGCAGTTCGGCCAGCGCCGCGTCCATCATCGGCTGGGGCGTGGGCGTCAGCCGCGGACCGTCGGTCCAGACCAGGGCGGCCTCCACCGCGCGATCGGGATAGCGCTCCCGCAGGACGGCCGCGTAGAGCGCCAGCTGCAGCACATAGGCCGGGTCCGCGCCTTCGATCGTCTCGGGCGCCGGACGGTTGGTCTTGAAGTCGACGATAAGTACGCGGTCCGGCTGGACGAGCAGGCGATCGATGCGTCCTGCGACGGTGACGTCGAGGCCTGCGGGCCGGCCGGCGATCCCGACCTCGGCCTGTGAACCGGGGCCGAACACGGCCGAAAACCGCTCGTCCTCAAGCACGGCCAGGGCGGCCGCCGCCATCTCTGTCCGTTGCGCCTCCGTCAGGTCCCTTTCGCGCCGAAGAGCGGCTTCGGCTGCGGCCAGGCGCTGTTCCGGTGCAACGTCCGGAAGCCGTTCGAGCAATCGGTGGATGATCTCGCCACGGCGGTAGCGGCCAAGACCCCCCGTGGCGGCCAGGGGCGACGGCGCCGCCGCCGTCTCGAAATCGGCCAGGGCTGTGGGCGATGCGAACCGCGGCGACCGCTCGCGCGGGGCCGGGCTTCGTACAAACGACGGCAGGATCGCGGCGTCCCCGTCGGCTGGCGGCGCGGCGGCCGCGACTTGCGGGTCCACGCCGTACCGTCGCGCTTCAGCGCCGTCGGAGAGCGCGAAGCCACGGGTCTCGAGCCGTTCGAAGGCGCGCTCGATGAAATCCCTCCAGCTGCGATCGAAGAAGTGCGGCTTCGTCTCCACCCCGGCGGCGATCAGGCGGTCCCGCGCCCGGGTGAGCGCGACATAGAGGAGCCGCGCCGCCTCCTGCTCCACGGTCGCGTCACGCGCGATCCGGGCGGCCGCTGAAGCCGAACAGTCGTCGGCCTTGCGCGGAGCGAACAGGAAACCGCCGTCCGCCGTGGTCAGCAGCGCTTCCCCCTGCCAGCTCGTGCGCATGGTCGTATCCGGCAGGATGACGATCGACGCCTCCAGACCCTTGGCGCCATGCGTGGTCATCACGCGCACCGGGCCGGCGCCGTCCTGCGCCTCGTCCTGCTCCCGCTTGATGGTGATGTCCGCCACCGACATGACCGCCAGGAATCGCTCCAGGTCGCGTACGCCGCGCCCTTCTGCTTCCAGGGTCTGGGCGACAAAGGCGTCGATCGCCTGCTCGGCCTCCGCGCCCAGGCGCGTGAGGAGGCGCTGGCGCAGCGTCCGGCCTTCGGCGTCGAGGCGCTGCAAGGCGCGGCTGTAGAAGTCGAACGGCGCCGCTCCGGCGTGCGAGACCGCCCATCCGGCCAGCTCGGCGGCCGCGGCCCATTCGGGCCTTTCGTCGGCGCGTTCGAGCAGGGCGCCCCAGAGCGAACCGCGGCGGCCATACGCCAGCTCGAACAGGCTCTCGTCGGACACCCCGCAGAAGGGGCTGCGCAGGAGGCCGGCGAGGGTGAGGTCGTCGGAAGGGAAGCGCGCGATCCGCCCCAGGGCCATCAGATCGTCGAAAGCTCCATGCTCGCTCAGGGCCAGACGGTCGGCGCCGGCGACCGGAACCCCTTCACGCTTCAGCGCCCGGATGATTTCCTCGAAGAGGGCGCCCCGCCGGCGCACCAGGATCAGGAAATCCCCCCAGACGCAGGCCCTGCGGGACCGGTCGCGGCCGCCGACGCCGTCGCCCCGCGCCACCGCCGCCCGGATCTCGAGGGCGATGCGACGGGCCAGGCGCTTGTTGGCGCTGGCGGGCGGATCGGTGTCGACCGGCGACCAGGGGTCGACCTCCTCGGCGGGCAGGTCGACCTCGAGCGGCCACAGATCGACGCAACCCCGGTCGGTCCGCCGCGCGATATGCCGCGGCGCCATGGGCAGGACATTGTCCCCCGCGCCGGGGCTGATCCCCGTGCGCGCCAAGGGGTCCTCGAATACGGCGTCGACGAAGGCGAGCACCTCGGGCGTGGATCGCCAGCTGTCCAGCAGGCGCACCTGACGGAAGACGCGGCCGCTCTCCAGAGCGCGCGCCGCCATGGCCTGGGCCTCGAGGGCCAAGCGTTCGGGCGCCGCCCCCTGGAAGGAGAAGATCGACTGCTTCTCGTCGCCGACGGCGAAGACGGTCCGGCGGATCTGCGCCGCGGCCGCGCCGGCGAAGAACTCCTCGGTGAGGGCGCCGATGATCGCCCATTGCTCCGGCGCCGTGTCCTGCGCCTCGTCGAGCAGCACGTGGTCGAGGCCGCCGTCCAGCTTGTAGAGGACCCAGGCGGCGTCGGCGCGACGGGTCAGGAGCTCCACGGTTCGCCCGATCAGGTCGCCGAAATCGAGGGCGCGACGCATGGCTTTGGCCCCTTCGTAGAGGCCCCCATAGGCTCGGGCCAGGGTGAGTACATGGACAGTGTCCTCGGCCACCTTCGCCGCCTTCAGACGATCGCACGTCTCCAGGCAGCGTTGCTGCTCCTCCTGGAGCCACGTGCGGACGGCGGGGTCGATCGCATTGGTTCCCAGTCGCGACCTGGCCTCGCCGGCGGTGGTGAGGAACACCGCCTTGACCCGATCGAAGCCGCAGCCCGGCTCGACCGCGGCTATGAGCTGCGCGAGCTGCTGGTCGGTCTTGGCGCTGCTGGCGGCAAGGACGTCTCCGGCCCGACGCCAGTTGGTCCATCGCAGGCGGGCGAGGGCCTCCGCCTCGATCGCCTCCAGGCTCTCAACCTCCTGGAAACCGCAGCGCCGCCAGACGTCGATCATGTAGCCGCCGCGGACCTCACAGCCGTCGGCGTAGGCCTCGATCGGCGCCCGTCGGCTCTCGAACGCCGCCAGCAGGCCTTCGAAGCTGCGCCAGTCGAGTTCGACGCTGAGGTGGGCGTAGGCTTGGCCGACGGGACCGTCCGGCCGGGCGAGGGCAAGCTCGGCAAGCTCGGCGCGCGCGGAGCGCGAGAGATCGGCGGCCGCGACTCCGTCCAGCACCGTGAACCCGGGAGACACGCCTGCTTCCAGTGGGAAGCGCCGCAGCAGGGCCTCGCAGAAGGCGTGGATGGTCTGGATCTTCAGTCCCCCCGGCGTCTCCAGCGCGCGGGCGAAGAGGGCGCGGGCGCGGGAGAGGTCGGCGCCGGTCTCGCCGATGCCCGCCAGCTCCTTGGCGAGGGGCTCATCCTCCATCACCGCCCAGCCGCCCAGCATGTCGAACAGCCGCCTCTGCATCTCCGCGGCCGCGGCCTTGGTGTAGGTCACGCAGAGGATCGCCTCGGGCCGCGCCCCGGCCAGCAGGACGCGGGCGACCCGCTTGACCAGGGTCGAGGTCTTGCCCGAGCCGGCGTTGGCCGGGACGAACACCGACGCGCGCGGGTCGGAGGCGGCGGTCTGGGGATCGGCGCCGCTCATCCCGCGTCTCCGGCGCCGTCGCCGATCACATGCCACTCCCACAGGCGCGCGAGGTGATCGTAGTCGCCGTAGCCGCCCACGAACTGCATCGCCGCGCGGGAGAGATAGCCCGTCTCCAGGCGGTCGAAGTGGGCGATACGTCGGGAAAGCCCTTCCAGCGCCGCGGCGGCGAGCTGGCCGGCGTCCCCGCGCGCCCGGTCCTCCACGCGGCCCGGAATCCGGCCTCCGCTGACGCGGACATAGACGAGTTCGCGCGGAGAGAGCGGGCCGAGTGCTTCGAAGCCGCCGGCCGCCAGGATCGCCGCGGTGAGCGTCAGCTGGGGCGCAAGGCCGGCCTCCATCATCCGCCGCGTGGGCGCCGCGCCGGTCTTGAAATCGAGCACGTCGGCCTGGCTGCCGCGTACTTCGATCCGGTCCGCTCTTGCGGTGAGAGTGAACGGGGCTAGCGGCCCATCGAGGGTCATCCGGCCTTCCGTCTCGACCACCAGGCGCGCGCCCTCGCGTCGCTCCCGCTCGAAGCGCGCGACCCACGGCGCCAGGTTGGCCGCCAGGGCGCGCTCGCGCGCCAGGGCCGCCGCGGGCATCCCCGCCTCCGCCAGGGCCTCGATCAACAATCTGGCGAAGCGCGCCTCGGCGTCCTCCGGCAGGAGGTCGGGATGTTCGCGGGCGAACCGCTCGAAGGCGGCGTGGGTCGCCGTCCCGCGGGCGAGGGCCTCGACCGGCGCGTCGGGCGGATCGAGCGGCCGCAAGCTCAGGATGTGCCGGGCATAGAGACCGTAGGGATCGCGCACCCAGCGCTCGATCGCCGTGACCGGCAGGGTGCGCGGCCGCGCTTCCAGCGGCGGCGTCGGGCGGGGTCGGCTGGCCGGGGCGAGCTCGGCCGGCGGCTCGGCAATGGGCGCGTCGAGCGCCCTCGCCCAGGCGATCGCCTCCGGCCGACCTGCCGGAACCACGCCTGCGCCGCGGGCGAGGGTCCGCAGGCGCCACAACCATCTGGACGCCACGGCCGGCGCGCCCCCGCGCCTTTCGGTGCTGACCAGCACGACGTCGGGCGCGGCGGCGGCCTGGGCGAAGTCGTGCGCCGACAGGCCGATGCGCCGCTCCGGCGGCGGCAGGCCGAGCCGCTCGCGCATGGGACGCGAGAGGAAGGGATCGGAGGGCGCCGGCGGCGGCCAGACGCCCTCCTCCAGACCCGCCAGGATCAGGCGGTCGGCGTGGGTGAGGCGGGCTTCGAGCACGCCCAGGATCCGCAGCCGCGGATGGGCGGGGTGGCCGGCGCGCAGCATCTGCCGGGCCAGGAGACCTTCCAGCAGGTCGGCGAAACCGGAGGCGGTCGCAGGCGGCAGGGCGCCGCTCTCGTGGATCATCGACGAGAGGAGGGCGGCGGCCGCCTCGCCGGCTGGTCCCGCCCATGGCGAAGTCGCGTCGGGCCCGTCGCAAAGAGCCTCGAGGCCCTCGGCGAGAGCGGACGCGGCGCTCGCCACGGGGGCGGTTCCGTCCGCGAACGGGGCGACCAGGGAACCCAGCAGCCGACGCGCCCGGCGGGTCAGGTCGAGGGCGGCGTCGATCGAACGGTTGCGCGCGCCGTCGGCGTCCTCTTCCCGACGCGCCCGTTCCAGTCGCGCCTCCAGCGCCGGCCAGTCGGCCGGGCGCGCGCCCCGCAGGCCGCTGCGCTCCAGCCGCCGCCGGGCCAGGGAGAGGCCTGCGGGATCGAGGCCGAGCCGGGCGAGCGGATGCTTGAGCAGCGCCAGGAGCAGGATCGGGTCGAGGGGCTGGGCCGCGGCGCGGGCGAGCAGGGCCGCCAGCGTCGCGACGGGCGTCGCCGCCAGAGTCCGGCCGGCCGACACGTCCGCCTCGACCCCCCAGCGCGTGAGCCGCACGCTGACCCGCCGCGCCAGCTCCACGTCCGGCGTGATCAGGGCGCAGGTCAGGTCCGGCGTCTCCAGCGCCTCCCGCATCATCAGGGCGATGACGGCGGCGGCCTCCTCCTCGTCACGAGCGCTCACGAGGCGCAGGCCGTTCAGGCCTTCGGCGATCGGCTCAACCCCTGCGGCGGCGCCTTCGTCGCGGATGCTTTTGATGAGCGGCAGCCAGTCCGCCGTCGACTCGGGCGGGCGCAGGGCCTCGTTGATCAGCCGCCGCCGCCAGCGTCCTGCGGCCTCGCGCTCCGCCGCCGGATCCCAGGGGGCGACGTCGCCTCGCTGGAGACCGGCGCGGGCAAGCAGCCGCTTCATGGCGCCCTGCGGATGGGCCTCTTCGACCTCGGCCCAGGCGGTCTCCGCGAGGGCGACGTCCAGGCCAGGCAGCACCACGCAGCCGGCCGGCAGGCGCGCGATCAGGGCCATCAGGTCAGCCGCCGCCGGCGTCGATCCCGTGGAGCCTGCGAGGACGACAGGATGACGGGGCGGTCGTTCCGCCCAGCCCTCGGCGAGGCGGCGCAGCAGGCGTACGCGGCGGGCCTGGGGGTCGATCATCCCCAGCGCCTCCAGCCGCCTGGGCCACGCCTCCAGGGCGAGGTTGAGGAACCTGGCCGAGATCGCCCAATGGCGCGCCAGTTCGCCCTCGGCGAGCGCCGCCACGGCGGCCGGATCGCCGCGCTCCTCGAGCTGGCAGCTGTCGAGGAAGGCGCCAAGGGCGTCCGCCAGCTCCAGCGCCCCCTCGGCGTCGAGGCGGCGGGCGATGAGGTCCTGGTGCTCGACGATCAGGCCGCCTAGCTCGAAGCGCCGGCGCTCGGCGGAAATGGGCGGGGGAAGCTCCAGAGCGAGGTCGCCCGGCTCGAACGGCGGCTCTCCCTCGTCCAGGTCGCCCAGGACCCGGATCTGCGGGAGAAGCACCGCGCGCCCGCCGGCGGCGGCCAGGAAGGCTTCGGAAAGACCCCGCCCGGCCCGGCGCGTGGGCAGGAACACCACCGCCCGCGTCAGTCCCTCGGGCCCTTCGTCGGCCAGCTCGCGCCATAGGCCGGAGGCCAGGTCGTCCAGGAACGACCGATGCGGCGGGATGGTGAACCAGCGTGGCGCCGGGCGCCCGAAGAGGCCGTTCATCCGACCGTCGCCAGTCGCGCCTCCGCCGCCGCGCGCGCCGCCGGATCGCCGACGTGCATCCACAGGCCGTCCATGACGACCCCGTGCAGCCTCCCGGCGGCGGCCATCCGCATCCAGTGACTGAAGATGCCGTGCGCCTCGTCGGGCCATTCCGCGATCGGGCGGGGGTCCATGAGATGCACGCCCGCATAGGCGAACGGCGCGCTCTCGCGCTCGCCCCGGTGGTCGAGGCGCCCCGCGGGGTCGCGATAGAAGTCGCCCGGCCCGTCGAAGCCCATGCACTCCGTGGTTGGCGCGAGCAGGAGGACGTCGTCCATCTCGGAGGACTTCCAGGCGCCGATGAGCTTGTCGATCGCCGGGACCGCGCCCTCAGTCCAGATCGTGTCGATGTTCGCGACCAGGACCGGATCTACGCCCAGCAGGGACCGCGCGGCCTTGAGCCCTCCCCCGGTCTCCAGCAGTCCGGTGCGCTCGTCGGAGATGACGATCTCCAGGTCGGCGCGGCGGCTCAGATGGGCCTCGAGCAGGTCGGCGAAGGCGTGGACGTTGACGACCGCCCGCCGCACGCCCGCCGCCGCCAGGCGGTCGAGCACGTGGTCCACCAGGGGCCGCCCGCCCACCTCGACGAGGGCCTTCGGGCGATCAAGCGTGATGGGACGCATGCGCGTGCCCAGGCCCGCGGCGAGCACCATGGCCGTGTGCGGCCGCGTCACGTGAAGACGGCCCCGACGTGGCGCGCCAGCCAGTCCCCCAGCCCGGGAGGCGCAGGCGCTTCGAGACAGCGGTCCAGATAGCGCCATAGCCTGGGCATGAAGGCCCGATAGCGCGGCTTGCCGTCCCGCGCCACCAGGCGCGCGAAGATGCCCAGGATGCGCACCACGTTCAGGGCGCCCAGGGCGTGGAAGTCGGCCATGAACGCCTCGCGGTCGACCTCCGGGCGGGCGGCGAAATATCTTGCCAGCACGGCCGCCTCCCGCTCGGGCGAGACGTCGCGGCGGGCGTCGTGCAGCAGCATCGACATGTCCCACGCTGGATGGGCGCGCACGGCGTCCTGGAAATCGATCAGGCCCACGCGCGCCGGCCCGGCGCGATCGGGCAGCCAGAGCAGGTTTTCCGCATGGTAGTCGCGGTGGCAGAATACGCTCGCTCCCGCCGCCCCATGCGCGGCGATCGGCGCCCACAGCGTCCTCCACTCGGCTGCGGCTCCGCAGGAGAAGCTGACGCCCGGCTCCAGCTGGGGCAGCCATTCGAGCAGGATCTCGCTGGCGGTGGTCAGGGCGAGCTCATCATAGTCCAGCAGCGGCCAGCTTGCGCCCTGGCTCTCCAGTCGCACCGGCGCCGGCGCCTGGTGCAGGACCACCAGCGCGTCCGTCGCGGCGTCATAGAGCGGCCCCTCGTCCATTCCCGCCTCGATCAGACGGGCGAAGAGGTCGTCGCCGAGGTCCTCGATCACCGCCAGGCCGAGGGCGGGGTCGAATGCATGGATCTGCGGCGCCGAGAGGCCGAGCGACCTAAGATAACCGGCGCAAGCAACGAAAGCCTCGACCCGTCCTGCGGCCAGGCGGGTGAGGGCGTTGTAGCCCAGGGCCGCGCGTTCCTCCGGCGTGGCGCCTGGCGGGCAGGGATGGGTCTCCAGGCTCGGCGGCTGGTCCATGAAGATCAGCGTCGAGCCCGGGGGCGCGTGAAGGCGCTCATAGGCGCGCGTGGAGGCGTCCCCCGGCAGACGCTCGCGGCGCGCATCCGCGAATCCGTGATCCGCCAGGAAAGAGCGGCGGGTCTCCTCGCGTTCAGAGATCAATCGGTCGACCTTCCCAGCGGCCTTCGGGGGTGAGACGGGCGCGGCGGCCCTCGCCGTCGATCTCCAATTCGACGTCCAGCCGATGGGGCGGCAGGTGATGTCCCAGCCGCTCCGCCCATTCGATGACCGCCGCGCCGTCCCGAAGGGCCTCGGTCACGCCGATCTCATAGGCCTCTTCCCCGGAGGCCAGGCGGTAGAGGTCGAAATGGGCGATCGGGAATTTCCGGCCTTCGTAGAACTGGGCGAGCGTGTAGGTGGGGCTGGGGACGTCCCGCTCGAGCGGCGCCAGGGCCTTGACCAGAGCCCGCGCCAGCACCGACTTTCCGGCGCCCAGCGGCCCCGACAGGCAGACCGCCTCGCCCTTATGCAGGGAGCCGGCGATCGCCGCCCCAAGGCGTGCGGTGGCGGCCTCGTCATTCAAGCGAAAATCACCTTCGGCAGGGACAATCATCTTTGGACTCGGGTGTGAGAACGCCGCCCACCTTGAGCGAGCGCCCCCCAGGAGGGCAAGCGCCGCAAGCGACGTCGCTGGCCCGACGTGTCGCGGACCAGCGGGTAGAATGACGGACCGATGGCCTCGCCCTTTGACGGCGGCTCCTACCCTGGGCTAACCCCCGCGCCCATGCCCGGCCATACCCGCGCCGCCTACGAGGTCAAGATCGCGGCCGGGGAGATCCAGGGGGATCCAGCCCAGGCGGCGGCCCTGGAAGCGCTCGCGCGCGTCGAGGCCGATCTCTCGCGCGCGCCCAGGCCCGGGCTGTTCCGAAAACCTGAAGGCGTGCGCGGCGCCTACATCTGGGGGCCCGTCGGCCGCGGGAAGTCCATGCTGATGGACCTCTTCTTCGCCGCCGCGCCGACCCAGTCCAAGCAGCGCCTTCACTTCCATGTGTTCATGGCCCAGGTCCACCGTCTGGTGGCCCAGTGGCGCGGCGGCGATGCAGCCGCCCGACGGTCGAGGTTCGGGACCGCGCGCGGGGACGATCCGATCCCGCCAGTGGCCGACGTGATCGCCGCCGAGGGCCGCCTGCTCTGCTTCGACGAATTTCAGGTCACCGACATCGCCGACGCCATGATCCTCGGCCGGCTGTTCGAGGCGCTGTTCGAGCGCGGCGTGAGCCTGGTGGCGACGTCGAACCGGCCGCCCTGGGACCTCTACAAGGATGGCTTGAACCGGCAGCTGTTCGTGCCCTTCATCGAGATGATCGCATCGCGGCTCGAAGTCGTGGAGGTTCCGGGCGAACGGGACTACCGGGTGAGGCGACTCCGCGCCGCGGGGACCTGGTTCTCACCCGACGATCCGGACAACCGTCGCGCCTTCGACCACCTGTGGCGCGAGCTGCTCGACGGGGTGGCGGAAGCGCCGACGGTGCTGGAGGTCCTGGGGCGGCGGGAGGCCTTTGCGCGCGCGGCCGGGGGGATGCTGCGGGTCACCTTCGAGGAAGCCTGCGTGCATCCGCGCGGGCCAGAGGACTACCTCGCCCTCGCCGACCGGTTCCACACGGTCTTCCTCGAAGGCGTGCCGCGCCTGCGGCCGGAGAAGCGCAACGAGGCGCGTCGCCTGGCGACGCTGATCGACGCCCTTTACGAGGCGCGATCGCGTCTGGCCGTGCTCGCCCAGGCCGAGCCGGGGGCGATCTATCCCGCCGGCGAGCAGGCCTTCGAGTTCGAGCGCGCGGCCTCGCGCCTCGAGGAAATGCGTTCCGAGGACTGGCTCGCGGCGGTTCGTTGATTAGCGTGTCCGTGCGGCCTAGATAGCCCGGCAACTGCGGAGGGTTTGAGACAGCCGATGGCCGACGCTTCCCCGGGCCTGCGTGAACGCCCGCTCTCGCCCTTCGTGCAGGTTTGGCGCTGGCACGTCACCATGGCGGCCTCGATCTTCAACCGCGTCACCGGCGTGGGTCTCTATGTTGGCTGGCTGATCTTTGCCGGCTGGGCCCTCGCCCTGGCCTCGGGCCCGGACGCCTATGGAGCCTATACGAGCGTCCTCGCCTCGATCCCCGGCCAGATCGTCCTCTTCGGCGTCGCCGTGTGCCTCTTCTTCCACCTTGCCGCGGGCGTGCGGCATCTGTTCTGGGACTCCGGCAAGGGCTTCATGCCGCGAACCGCCAGCGCCAGCGCCATCGCCGCCTTCGTCTTCGCAGCGGTCGCCGCGATCGTGGTGTTCGTGATCGCCCACCTCGGCCAAGGGAGCGCGTCGTGAGCCTCTACCGCACGGGTCTGTCGCGGGCGCGGGGTCTGGGCTCCGCCAAGCATGGCGTGGGCAATTTCATCGCCGAGCGCGTGAGCTCGGTCGCCCTCATCCTCCTGACCATCTGGCTCGTCTGGGTCGCCCTGGCGGTGGCGCGCGGCGGATATGACGAAGCGCGCGCCATTCTCGCCTCGCCGGTGCACGCGGCGATCGCCATTCTGACCGTGGTCGTCGGGCTCTATCACGCCATGATCGGCATGCGCGTGATCGTCGAGGACTATATCGACAAGCCGCTGACGAAGGCCGCTCTGCTTATGCTCAACGCCTTCGTGGGCTGGGGCGCGGCGGCGATCGCCACCGTCAGCATCCTCAAGATCGCCTTCGGCGCGGGAGCCTGACGTGGCCGCCTACAAGTTCATCGACCACAAGTTCGACGTCGTCGTCGTGGGCGCCGGCGGTTCGGGCCTGCGCGCCGCCATCGGCTGCGCCGCGGCCGGCCTGAAGACGGCCTGCATCACGAAGGTCTTCCCCACCCGCTCCCACACCGTCGCGGCCCAGGGGGGCATCTCCGCCAGCCTCGGCAACATGGGCCAGGACGACTGGCGCTGGCACATGTACGACACCGTCAAGGGCTCCGACTGGCTCGGCGATCAGGACGCCATCGAGTACCTGGTGCGCAACGCCCCGGCGGCGGTCTACGAGCTGGAGCACTGGGGCGTGCCGTTCTCGCGGACGCCGGAGGGCAAGATCTATCAGCGCGCCTTCGGCGGTATGACGCGCAACTTCGGCGAGGCGCCGATCCAGCGCACCTGCGCCGCTGCCGACCGCACCGGCCACGCCATGCTGCACACCATGTACGGCCAGGCGCTGAACCGGGACGTGGACTTCTTCATCGAGTACTTCGCCCTCGACCTGATCATGGACGAGGGGACCTGCCGCGGCGTCACCGCCTGGAAGCTGGACGACGGGACCCTGCACCGCTTTTCGGCCCAGAGGGTCGTCCTGGCCACCGGCGGCTACGGCCGGGCCTATTTCTCCTGCACCAGCGCCCATACCTGCACGGGCGACGGCGGGGGCATGGCCCTGCGCGCAGGCCTGCCGCTGCAGGATATGGAGTTCGTGCAGTTCCACCCCACCGGCATCTATGGCGCCGGCTGCCTGATCACCGAGGGCGCACGGGGCGAGGGCGGCTACCTCACCAATTCCGAGGGCGAGCGGTTCATGGAGCGCTACGCGCCCTCTGTGAAGGACCTCGCGCCGCGCGACATGGTCAGCCGGGCCATGACCATCGAGATTCGCGAGGGACGGGGCGTGGGTCCCAAGAAGGACCACATCTTCCTGCACCTCGACCACCTGGATCCGAAGGTGCTGCACGAGCGGCTGCCCGGCATCTCCGAGACCGCGAAGATCTTCGCGGGCGTCGACGTGACCAAGGAGCCGATCCCCGTCCTGCCCACCGTCCACTACAACATGGGCGGCATCCCCACGAACTTCTTCGGCGAGGTGGTGACCGTCGACGGTGACAACCCGGACGCCGTG
Source organism: Caulobacteraceae bacterium (assembly GCA_036276055.1). Lineage (GTDB taxonomy): Bacteria > Pseudomonadota > Alphaproteobacteria > Caulobacterales > Caulobacteraceae > Acaudatibacter. Next base: position 14,217 of record DATBEN010000189.1, on the reverse strand, counting down.
GTCCCCGGCCTGATGGCCGTGGGGGAGGCGGCCTGCGTGAGCGTGCACGGGGCCAATCGCCTGGGGTCCAACTCCCTCATCGACCTGGTGGTGTTCGGCCGCGCCATCGGCCTTCGGTGTGGCGACGTGCTCAAGCCCGGCGCCACCCAGCGCGAGCTCCAGGACGCCTGGACCGAGCCCCACCTCGAGCGCTTCGATCGCCTGCGCAACGCCTCCGGCTCGTCGCCCACCGCGGACCTTCGCCTGGAGATGCAGCACGCCACCCAGGAGGACGCGGCGGTGTTCCGCACCGGAGAGACCCTCGAAAGCGGCAGGAAGCGCCTGGCCGAGATCCAGGCCAAGCGGCGCGACCTGCGCGTCACCGACCGGGGCATGATCTGGAACACCGACCTGGTGGAGACCCTCGAGTTCGAGAACCTGATCGGCCAGGCGATCGTCACCGTCGCCGGGGCGGTCAACCGCACCGAGAGCCGCGGCGCCCACGCCCGGGAAGACTTCGCCAATCGCGACGACGCAAACTGGATGAAGCACACCCTGACCTGGTTCGACGACGCCACCGGCCGTGTCACGATCGATTATCGTCCGGTGCACAGCTACACCATGACCAACGACGTCGCCTACATCCCGCCCAAGGCGCGCGTTTACTGAAAGACGCAGATGGTCCAGCTCAATCTCCCGAAGAATTCGCGCGTCGGCAAGGGCCGCCATTACCCGGCTCCAGCCGGGGCCAAGAATGTGAAGACCTTCAGGGTCTATCGATGGGATCCGGAAGGGTCAGGAAATCCGGTTTGGGACACCTATGACGTCGACGTCGCGGCGTGCGGTCCCATGGTTCTGGACGTGCTGCTCCATATCAAGAACACGATGGATTCGACCCTGGCGTTCCGGCGCTCCTGTCGCGAGGGCGTGTGCGGGTCGTGCGCGATGAACATCGGCGGGCGCAATACCCTGGCCTGCACGCACGGCTGGGAGGAGGTTCCGGCCAAGGATGTCCAGATCTCGCCGCTGCCGCACTTGCCGGTGGTCAAGGATCTCGTGCCCGACCTGACCCTGTTCTACGCCCAGTACGCCTCGATCGAGCCCTGGCTGCACACCGAGACGCCGGAGCCTGAGACCGAGTGGCGCCAGTCGGAAGAGGACCGGCAGAAGCTCGACGGCCTCTACGAGTGCATCCTGTGCGCCTGCTGCTCGACCTCCTGTCCCAGCTACTGGTGGAACGGCGAGAAGTACCTCGGCCCGGCCGCCCTGCTTCAGGCGCGTCGCTGGCTCGCCGACAGTCGCGACGAGGCCACGGGCGAGCGCCTCGACGACCTCGAGGACCCGTTCAAGCTCTACCGCTGCCACACGATCATGAACTGCGCGCAGGTCTGCCCCAAGGGCCTCAACCCCGCCAAGGCGATCTCCGAGATCAAGGTGATGCTGGTCGACCGGGTGGTGTGACCGCGTCAGCGGCGCCGCGGTGCGCGCCGCCTGACCTTCCTCACAAGGCCAGGCGCAGGCCGACGATTTCGGCGAAGGCGCTGAAATCCTTGTCCGCCGTCAAGAGCGGGCAATCCGCGTCAAGGCAGGCCTGAGCCACGAGAGCGTCGCCGAGCGCCGCCTTGCGTCCTGTCCGCCGAACCATTGCGCGCAACAACCCCGCTCTGCGCCAGTAGCCGTCGAGCGTTGGCAGCAGGACGAGCCCATTGATCAACGCGTCCGTACGCGTCCCACCTCCCGGGTCAGACAGCAGCTCGGCGACGGTCGAGGGGGCCAGCACGGCCTCGGCGGCGCGAAGTAGGTCGACGAACATTCCGGTCTCGCGCGTCTGATCGCCGGCCAGAAACGAGATGACGACGCAAGCGTCGACCGCGATCAAGCCTCGTCCTTCCCGCGAAGATCACGCCAGTTGAGTTCGAACGGGACCTGCCCCTCCGCCGCCAGGAGTCGCTGACTCGCGGCCCGATGATTGTACTGCCGGAGGGCCTCCCGCAGCGTCTCGGAAACCCCTTCACCGGAGTTCCGCAGGGCAGCGTCTAGATCATCGGCAGGCACGAACGCCGTAATTTTTCGCATCTCGCTCATACGGCGTATCATGCCATATCAGGTCGCCTGTTCAAGGCTCTGTGCATCTGCCGCGTTGACCACGGGCGCATTTGACGGCATCGGAAGCGGCCATGGGAGAAAGCGACGCAGGCGTCATCATTGTCGGCGCGGGTCACGCCGGTGGCACGGCCGCCGGTCTGCTTCGGCAATACGGCTATGACAAACGCATCGTCCTGGTGGGCGAAGAGCCGATCGCGCCGTACCAGCGGCCACCGCTGTCGAAGGCTTGGCTGAAGGGAGAGGCCGACGCCGACAGCCTCACGCTCAAGCCCGAGAGCTTCTACGCCGAGGCTGGGATCGAGCTGATCCTGGGCGTGAAGGTGGTCCGCATCTCCCCGGCCGAGAAGACGGTGACCCTGTCCGACGGGCGTGTGCGCCCCTACCAGTTCCTGATCCTCGCCACCGGCGCGCGGCCGCGGGAGTTGCCGGTCCCCGGCGCCGACCTCGAGGGGGTCCTCGTCCTACGTTCCGCCGCCGACGCCGAGGCGCTCAAGGCGGCGCTGGGCCCCGGCACGCGCCTGGCGGTGATCGGGGGCGGCTACATCGGCCTGGAGGTGGCGGCCTCCGCCCGCGCCCTGGGGGGCGAGGCGGTGGTGATCGAGCGTGAGCCCCGCATCCTGGCCCGGGTCTCCTGCGCCACCCTGTCGGACTTCTTCACCGACTATCACCGCGCCCGCGGCGTGACGTTCAAGCTCGATGCAGTGGTCGAGGCCTTCGTTGGGGCGGACGGCCATGTCACGGGCGTGCGCCTCGGCTCCGGCGAGACGATCCCGTGCAACGTCGCCCTCGTCGGCATCGGCGCGCCGCCGGCGGACGAACTGGCGCGAGAGGCGGGGCTCGAGTGCACCGGCGGCGTGGTGGTGGACCAGCACGCCCGCACGGCCGATCCCTCGATCTTCGCCATCGGCGACGTCACCCACCGACCCTTGCCGATGTACGAGCGCATGTTCCGCCTGGAGAGCGTGGCCAACGCACTGGAGCAGGCGCGCCAGGCAGCCAGCGCCATCGTCGGCCGACCCGCGCCCGCCCATGAGGTGACCTGGAACTGGTCGGACCAGTACGACCTCAAATATCAGTTTGCGGGTCTGCCGTTCGACGTCGACGACGTGGTCATACGCGGCGACCCGGCGAGCGCAAAGTTCGCCGTCTTTCATCTCTGCGGGGACAAGATTCAAGCCGTCGAGGCGGTCAACGCTCCGGCCGAGTTCATGGGTGGGCGCCAGCTCATCGGGCAGCGACGCAGCGTCTCACGCGCGAAGCTTGCAGACACGTCGGTTTCCATGAAAGAGGTCGCCGCCTGACCGGCGGGGCGCTTTGCACTCAAGGGAGTTCGGGGGAGGCCCATGGCCAAGATCACCTACATCGAGTTCAGCGGGGCGGAGCACGTCGTCGACGTGAAGCCGGGCATGTCCGTCATGGAAGGCGCGGTGAAGAACAACATCCCGGGCATCGACGCCGACTGCGGCGGCGCCTGCGCCTGCGCCACCTGCCACGTTTACGTCGATGAGGCCTGGCTGCCGAAGACCGGCGACAAGTCGGCGATGGAGGAGTCGATGCTCGACTTCGCCGAGAACGTCGCCCCGAACTCGCGCCTCTCCTGCCAGATCAACGTGACGGACGCCCTCGACGGCCTGGTCGTCCGGATGCCCGAAAGCCAGCACTGAGCATCTCCCTCCGGCCCCCTCCGGGGCGGGGCAGAGGCCTCAGCTCCGCCCGATGGCGTAGAACCGGTCGGCGCGCTGTTTCCTGAGGGCGTCGGCCGAGAGGCCCGCCAGCGCCGCCAGCTCGATCTCGACGATGTCGCCGACGGACTTGATCGCCGCGGCGGGGTCGGCGTGGGCGCCGCCCAGCGGTTCTTCGATGATGCGGTCGACGATCTTCATCGCCAGCAGGTCGTTGGCGGTGATCTTCATCGCCTTGGCCGCGCCCTCGGCGAGGTTGCGGTCGCGCAACAGGATCGAGGCGCAGCCCTCAGGCGAGATCACCGCATAGATGGCGTGTTCGAGGATGAGCACGCGGTTGGCTGCGGCGATGCCGATCGCTCCCCCGCTCATGCCCTCACCGGTGACCACCGCCACCATCGGCGCGCCGAGCGTCAGACAGCGCTCCGTGGAACGGGCGATCGCCTCGGCCACCCCGCGCTCTTCGCTGCCGATGCCCGGATAGGCGCCGCCGGTGTCGACCAGGGAGATCACCGGCAGGCCGAACTGCTCGGCCAGGTCCATCAGCCGGATCGCCTTGCGATAGCCCTCGGGACGCGCCGCGCCGAAGTTGTGCTTGGTGCGCGTGGCGATGTCGCGGCCCTTCTCGTGGCCGATCACCATGACCGGCCGGCCGCGGAACCGTCCCAGGCCCCCCATGATGGCCTGGTCGTCGGAAAAGCCGCGGTCGCCCTTGAGCTCGACGAAGTCCTCGATCAGGGCCGCGACGTAGTCGACGAAGTGGGGCCGCTGCGGATGGCGCGCGATCTGGGTCTTCTGCCAGGCGTCGAGATTGGCGTAGGTGTCGGCCCGCACCTGGCGCACCCGCGCCCGCAGGGCGGCGATCTCCGCGTCGAACGCGCCGGGATTGCCGGCGTCCGACAGCTTCGAAAGCTCGTCGATCTTGGCTTCGAGTTCGCCAATCGGCCGCTCGAATTCCAGGTAATGTCCGACCATCTAAACGCGCAGACGCCCGCCAGCCAAAAAGGCGCGCAACCTAAGCGCACAGCCACGCAGGGGCAAGCCGACCCCTCACAAGCTCCGCGGCGGGATGATCGGCAGGATCACCCGGGAGGGGCGGGCGGCGTCGACGAAGAGGGTGTTGCGGGCCACCTGCCGCGTCAGTCCCAGCGCCTCGGGGGCGTCGGTGTTGGGGTTCACGTCGAAGTGCGGGAAGTTGCTGGAAGAGATGTCGATGCGGATCCGGTGCCCCGCCTTGAACAGGTTGGAGGTCGGGAAGGCGTCGACGCGAACCTCCTGCGCCTCGCCGGGCGTCAGCATCTCCGGATGCGCCCAGGACTTGCGGTAGCGGGCGCGCAGGATCCCGTCCGTCAGGTTCATGGCGAAGCCCTCGGGGTAATCGTCGCTGGGCGGATGGACGTCGATCAGCTTGAAGGTGAAGTCGGTGTCGGGCCGGTCGGAGGCGACGAAGAGATGCGCCTCGATCGCGCCTGTGACCTCGACGTCCTCGCTTAGGGGCTCGGTCTCGAACACCAGCACGTCCGGACGCGCGGCCAGCGGCAGGTAGGGCTCGCGCGAACCGAAGAACCTCGGCCCCTCGACCTGGTCGAACGCGCCGCCCACCATCACCGGCTTTCCCGAGGTGATCGTTCCGCCGATGCTGGGAACGGGGCGGTCGGGATCGAAGTCGTAGACGAGCGGCGCGGCGCCCGCCGCCGGCGCCTGAGTCGAGAGCCTGCCGTCGCCATGGAAGTGGTAGTCGGCGAGGCGCGTATCGGGAATCGGCCAGTCGCGCTCGGCGCGCCAGCGGCCGCCGTGGTCGAGCCGGCCCTGGGCGTTGCGCCGCCCCGAGCCGCCACCCATGACGAAGATCCGCACTGCGGGCTCTGCCTGGACGCCGTTACGTTCGCCTTTCAGCCACGCGTCGAACCAGCGCAGGCGCAGGGTCAGGAAGTCGGGGGCGATATTGCCGTCCAGCGTCGCCTGCGGCCCGAAGTCGACGTCGCCGGCGTAGGTGAGGCTGCGATCGCCGTGGGTCCACGGGCCGATGATCAGGCGGACCGGACCACGCTTGCGGCGGGAGAGGCCCATGTAGTTCGTGGTCGCCGTCCGCGAATAGGGATCGTACCAGCCGGACATGTGGATCATCGCCGCATCCACGAACGGGTCGTAGTAGCCCTCCGCGTAGATGCCGATCTGCTTCCAGTAGGCGTCGAAGGTCCCGTGCTCCCACTGGTCCCAGACGTAGTCCTCGTATTCGGGCGCGTCGCTGAGGGGCGAGTGTCCCTTCTTCCACGGCATGCGGGCGAACCAGGCGCGCAGGTCGATGGCCTTCATCGCCTTGAGCCGGACCGGGTCATTGGCGACCTGCGGGCTCTCGATGGCCGCCGGCAGCGCCCAGGTCACCTGCTTGAGCTCGAACGCGCCGCCCTGCCGGATTCCACCCTGGTAGGCGTTGGCGAAGGCGCCGCAGTCGATCACCATCGCCGCGACGCCCGGCGCGCCGGCGCAGCCCAGGGCTCCCTGGGTATGCGCCGCGTAGGACAGGCCCATGGTCCCGATCTTGCCGTCGCACCACGACTGGCGGACGATCCATGCGCAGGTGTCGTACCCATCGGCCCCGTCGCTGAGGTATTTCACGAACTCGCCCTGCGAGCCGTAGCGGCCCCGGCAGTCCTGGTAGATCACCACATAGCCGCGGCTGACGAAGAACCGGGCGACCTCGGCGCGGCTCTTGGGCATCGGGTCGGCGACGCTCAGCTCCGAGCGGCTGACCACCGTCTTGCCATAGGGCGTGCGCTCCAGGATGACCGGAAAGCGACCGGGAACCGGCTTGCCATCGCGGGCGGGCCGATAGATGTCGGTCGCCAGCTTCACGCCGTCGCGCATGCGGATCATGACATTCGAGGTCACGACCATGTCGTAGGGGCTCTGGGCCTCGGCCAGGGCGCGCGGCGCGGCAAGGATCGCGCCCATCGAGGCCAGCAGCTTGCCCAGGCCCCGGCGGGTTGGGGCGGTGCGGAGGTTCTCAGGGATCATGGCGGCGGTGTAGCGCTTTGGCGCAGAGGGCGAAATCGTCGGCCGCCGCGCTAGCGAGCGCCCCGGGAGAGAGGGTGGGCGCGCTCCACCAGGGCGCGCAGGCGGTCCTGCGTGACGTGGGTGTAGATCTGGGTGGTGCCGACGTCCGCGTGGCCAAGTAGGGTCTGCACAACGCGAAGGTCCGCCCCGCCCTCGAGCAGGTGGGTGGCGAAGGCGTGCCGCAGGACGTGCGGACTCACGCGCGCTCGATCGATCCCCGCGTCGATAGCGGCCGTCTCCAGCAGTTGGGCGAACCGCCGCGCCGTCAGTCGTCCGCTGCGTCCGCGGGAGGGGAACAGCCATGGGCTGCTCTTCATCCCCTTGGGCAGGTGGGCGTCCCTCAGAGGAAGGTAGTTGGCGACCGCGCGGCGGGCGGCGCCGCTCAGAGGCGCGAGCCGGTCCTTGCCCCCCTTGCCGCGGATGATCAGGTGGTCGCTGTCCTTCAGGAACGGCGCCAGGGGCAGGGCCACCAGTTCAGAGACACGGAAGCCCGAGGCGTAGACCAGCTCGATCATCGCCCCAAGCCGCGCGCCGTCCGCGCCATCGCGCGCCACGCCCGCGGCGATCAGGCCCTCGACCTCGGCCCGGCTGAGGATCTTCGGCAGCGGCCTGCCGCGGCGAGGCGAGGCGACCCGCCGCGTAGGGTCCTCCTCGCGCCAGCCCTCGTCCAGCACGAAGCGGTAGAACTGCCGTAAGGCCGAACGCCGCCGCGCGGCCGTGGACGCCGCCAGGCCGCGGGAGGCGAGGGACCGGAAATAGGCCTCGAGGTCCTCGGGCGCGGCCGCCGCAAGGTCCGATCTCCGCCCAGCGAGAAATGCGGCGGCGTCCTCGAGGTCCTTGGCGTAGGCGCGCAGGGTGTGGGCCGCAGCGCCGCGCTCGGCGGACATCATCTCCAGGAAGGCTTCGGTCCAGGCGTTCGCGCTCATGGCGCCAGTCTGCCCCGCCTGGATTTCGGGAGCCTTAAGGCGTCCTCCGGGCTCCCACCAGCAGTTGTAACCGCCGTCGGCCATCACGATCGCGCCCGTCATCAGGCCCGAGGCGTCCGAAGCCAGGAAGAGGATGACCGAAGCGACCTCCTCGGGTTCTCCCCCGCCTGTCACCCGCCGTGCGGCCGTCCAGCCTGGAACGCTCAAGGTACATCTGCTCGGGTCCTCGCGCTGATCCTCGCCGCCTCGCTCACCCCGGCCGCCGGGGCGCCAGCCAGGTGACGAGATCCCACGCGTTGCGGATCCCCAGCGCCAGCAGGACGAGCACGATCAGCCCGATCCAATGGGAGGCGTGAGGCGCTCCGGCCCAGGTGGCGCCCGTCGCGCCGGCCAACGCCAGGTAGGCGACTCCCGGCGCCGCTCCGTAGCACCAGAAGTCGGACCAGTGGCTCGGGTTGGGCAGGCGGGCGATCCGGATCGCCAGAGGGATGGAATGCACGCAGCCAATAAGCGCGACCAAGGTCATCGCCGCCGCCGGGCGGTACATGGGCGAGGGGGGCGCGAGCGCCAGGGCGCTCACGATCAGCACCAGCGAGAGATGGAAGACGGTGGGGGTGGTGAAAAGCTGCATGCCGAGGTGCACGCCGCCCTGCTGTTGGCGCGAGGAAAGGGTGGCCACGATGAACAGCAGGCCGACCAGGGCGGCGGAGGCCGAGCCGATCGTCTGGTAGAACGCAGTCCAGGCAAAGAACATCGTACGGCGGCTCCTTGGCCAACGGGTCATCGCTCCAGCCGAGGCGCGGGGGGGGGGGCGTCTTTCGCCATGATGGCGCCTCGCCCATTCGCCTGAGCCGTCCCTTGTTGTAATCCTGACCATCCCATGAGCGCCCCACCGCACCTCAACGGCAAGACCATCGCCCTCGTTGGCCTGATGGGCGTGGGCAAGAGCACCATCGGCCGCAGACTTGCCCTCGCCCTGGAGATGCCCTTCCGCGACGCTGACGCCGAGATCGAGGCGGCTGCCGGCCAGTCGATCTCGGACATCTTTGCGGATCTTGGCGAGCCCGCCTTTCGGGATGGCGAACGGCGGGTGATCGCGCGCCTGCTGGGTGAGCCGCCCCATGTCCTGGCCACCGGAGGCGGCGCCTTCGCCCAGCCCCTCACGCGCGAGTTGCTCCACGCCAAGGCCCTCACCGTGTGGCTCAAGGCGGACCTCCCCATCCTGGCGCGCCGCGTCGCGCGCCGCGACCACCGGCCTCTCCTCGTCGGACGCGATCCCATGGAGGTCCTGGAGGCCCACGCCCGCGACCGCTATCCCGCCTTCGCCACCGCCCACCTGACGGTGGAGGTCGGCGATTTTCCGCATCAGGTCGCGGTGGAGGCGGTGATCGCAGCCCTCGAGCGTCATCCGGCGGCCTGCTCGTCGTGACGGTACGCACCCTTGGCGTGGCCCTGGCCGGACGCGGCTACGACGTCCTGATCGGACCGGATCTGATCGCCCAGGCCGGCGCGCACGTGCGCCCGCTCCTGCGGCGCCCCTTCGCCCCCCTGGTGATGGACGAGACGGTCGCGGCCCTGCACGGGGAGGCGCTTCGCCGATCGCTGCAGGCGGCTGGGGTCGATTGCCCTGCGGTCGTCATTCCACCGGGCGAGCAGACGAAGAGCTTCGCCGGCCTCGCCGATGTGTGCGACCGCTTGCTCGCTTTGGGCGTGGAACGCAGCGACCGCATCATCGCCTTCGGCGGCGGAGTTGTGGGCGATCTGGCGGGCTTCGCTGCGGCCATTCTCAAGCGCGGAGTGGACTTCATCCAGGTCCCGACCACACTTCTGGCCCAGGTGGACTCCTCGGTGGGGGGCAAGACCGCCATCGACTCCCCACGCGGCAAGAACCTCATCGGCGCCTTCCATCAGCCGCGCCTCGTCCTGGCGGACCTCGGCGTCCTCGCCACCTTGCCGAGGCGCGAGCTGGTCTGCGGCTATGCCGAGGTGATCAAATATGGCCTGCTCGGAGACTTCGCCTTCTTCGAGTGGCTGGAGACGGAGGGGCCGCAGGTCCTCGACCTCGCGCCCGAACCGCTGGCCCGCGCCGTCGCGCGCTGCGTGGACATGAAGGCTGAGATCGTCGCCGAGGACGAGCGGGAGGGCGGCCGCCGCGCCTTGCTCAACCTCGGCCACACCTTCGGGCATGCGGTCGAGGCGCTCACCGGCTTCGGCGAGGCGGTCAAGCATGGCGAGGCCGTGGGCCTGGGCTGCGCCCAGGCGTTCCGGTTCTCCGCCGCCCTGGGCCTGTGCCCGCGCCAGGACGCCCAGCGCGCCGAGGCGGCGATCGCGGCAGTGGGGCTGCCCACCCGGCTCGATCAGGTTCTGGATGAAGCCCCAAGCGCCGACGCCCTGATCGAGGCGATGGCGCAGGACAAGAAGGCTGAGGGCGGCGCGCTCACCTTCATCCTCGTCCGCGGGATCGGCGAGGCTTTCGTCGCCCGCGGCGTGGAGCGAAGTCCCCTGCGGGATTTCCTGCTGGCGGAGGGCGCGCGCCCGTGACGCCCGCCATGGCCCTGATGGGGCTGGTGATCCTGGCCCTGCTGGCGGTTTCGGCGATCTTTTCCGCCGCCGAGACCGCCCTCACCCGCGCAAGCCGCGGGCGCATGCACCAGCTCGAGCGCGAGCATGATCCGGCGGCGCGGCGCGTGAACCGCCTGCTGGCGGAAGAGGAGCGGATGATCGGCGCAGTGCTGATCGGCTACAACGCGCTCAATATCCTCGCCTCGTCCCTCGCCACGGTCCTCATCACCCACGCCATTCCCGGGGCCGAAGGCGTGGCCATCGCCACCGGCGTGATGACCCTGCTGGTGGTGGTGTTCGTCGAGGTGATGCCCAAGACCCTGGCGATCGTGGAAGCGGACGACGTCGCCCGCGCCCTCTCGCGCCCCATGCTGCTCGCCACCCGCGTCCTCGGACCGGTGATCGTCGCCGTGCAGTGGATCGTGCGCCTCACGCTCGGCCTCTTCGGGATCAAGCTCGACCGGGGCGCGGACGTCCTGGCGGCCCGGGAGGAGATCCGCGGCGCGGTCGCCCTCCATCATTCCGAAGGGGCCTTCGAGGCCCGCGAGCGGCAGATGCTGGGCGGCGTTCTCGATCTCTCCGACCTCGATGTCTCCGAGATCATGGTCCACCGCAAATCGATCATCATGCTCGACGCGCAACTTCCCCCGCGCGAGTTGGTCGCCCGGGTGATGGACGCCGAGCACACGCGCCTTCCGGTCTATCGGGGCGAGCCGGAGAACATCGTCGGCGTCGTGCATGCCAAGGACCTGCTCAAGGGCTTGGTCCAGGCTGGCGGCGTCGCCGAGAAGGTCGACGTGGCGGCCATCATGCGACCGCCATGGTTCATCCCCGAGACCACCAGCCTGAAGGACCAGCTCGCCGCCTTCCTGAAGCGGCGCACGCACTTCGCCCTGGTGGTGGACGAATACGGCGCGCTCCAGGGCCTGGTGACCCTCGAGGACATCCTCGAGGAGATCGTCGGCGAGATCCAGGACGAGTATGACGAGCCGGTCCAAGGCGTGCGCCGCCAGCCCGACGGAACCGTGCATGTCGACGGCGACGTCACGATCCGCGACCTCAACCGCGCGATGGACTGGAATCTCCCGGATGAGCACGCGGTGACCGTGGCGGGTCTCGTCATCCATGAGGCGCGCGCCATCCCCGAACCCGGCCAGCGCTTCCTCTTCCATGGCCACCGGTTCCAGGTGCTGCGCCGCCAGCGCAACCAAGTCACGCTCCTGCGGGTCAGCGCGCCACTGCCGGAGAACGAGGCGCTCTGAACCCGTTCGTTGTGGAGCTTTTCCGACTGGGTTTGCGCGGCTCCGTTGGTTCCTCTAGGGTCCGCGACGAGGTGTCACATGCGGACAACCAGGAATGAATGAAAACGACGGGCTCAAGGGCCGCCGCGTCCTCGTGGTCGAGGACGAGATGATGATCGCCATGCTCGTCGAGGATATGCTCGCGGACCTCGGTTGTTCCGTGGTCGGACCCGCGCACGGCCTCCAGGCTGCAATGGATCTGGCGGAGGACAGCACGGACTTGGACGCCGCCCTGCTGGACGTGAACCTGGCTGGGCAGCCCGTGTTCGCCGTCGCCGATGTCCTGCGCGCACGCAGCGTGCCGATCATCTTCTGCACGGGCTATGGCGACGCCGGCCTGCGCGACGCGGACCGGGGCGCGCCCGTCCTGCAGAAACCCTATCGCGCCAAGGATCTGGCCGACACCCTGGCCACCGCGCTCAAGGTCGCCTGAGCGTCCTACCGGCCTGAGGCCTCGCCCGGCGCGCGCAGCGTCAGCGAGAGGGCGTGCACCGGCCCCGTAAGCTCTTCGGCGAGAATTCGGTGGACGCGCCTCTGACGGCTGACGGCGGACTCCCCGGCGAAGAGGGCGGACTCCACCGTGACGTGGAAGTGGCTCTCGCCACCCTCCCGCGCGCCGGCATGGCCCGCGTGGCGCGCGGACTCGTCGTCGATCTCCAGGAGGGTTGGGGCGAGGGCGGCGGTGAGCTTGTCGCGTATGGCGCTGGCCACGGGACCCATGGGCGAAAGGGTCGCTGGCGCGAACCGGATTGTCAATTCTTGAAGTGCCTCCTTCGGGGACCCTAATCTTCGGCATGCCGCAGGCATTCCAGTACAGGCCACGCTTCGTGGACATCCGCGTCCGTCCCCCAAAGGCGGCGGAAGAGGAGGCGTCAGCTCCCCGTCACCAGCCGGGCGAGCGGCTGTGCGACCACGTCGGCTGCCATGCGCCGGCCACCACGCGCGCGCCCAAGTCGCGCAACCTCCCCGGCGACCACTACTGGTTCTGCGTTCCCCACGCCGCCGAGTACAACCGCGGCTGGAACTTCTTCGCCGGCATGAGCGAGGCCGAGGTGGCCGAGCAGATCGCCAAGGACCAGGCGACAGGCGGCCGGCCGACCTGGTCGTTCAAGGCCGGCGCGCGCAACCGCGAGGCGGCGGCCTCGCGGGGCGAGTTCCAGGATCCCCTCGGGATGTTCGCCGAACAGCAGCAGCGCACCGGAGCCGGCGCCCCCGTCGACCGGCGCCTGGGCAAGCTCGAGCGCGTGGCGCTCGACGACCTCGACCTCGATGTGTCCGCCGACGGCCCGGCGATCCGGGCTCGCTACCTGGACCTCGTCAAGCTCTGCCATCCCGACGCGAACGGCGGCGACAGATCTTCCGAAGGGCGCCTGCAGAAGGTGATCCGGGCCTATAAGACGCTGCAAAAGGCGAAGATGGTCTGACCCTGCATCAACTGGTCCCGCGGCGTTTGCGTCCGCGAATGGGCCGCGTTAGTGAACCCCCCGCCATGCCCGCCGTGCTCGAAAACTCCGACGATCCCCTCCTGACGCTGATCCCGGATCGAAAGGTCTCGATCCGCGAAGTCTTCGGCGTGGATTCGGACATGATGGTCCCGGCCTTCTCGACCCGTGACAGCCACGTCCCGGATTTCGACGAGGCCTACCGGTTCGACCCCCAGACGACGATGGCCATCTGCGCGGGCTTCGCCTACGACCGCCGCGTGATGGTCCAGGGCTATCACGGCACGGGCAAGTCCACCCACATCGAGCAGGTGGCCGCGCGGTTGAACTGGCCGATGATCCGGGTGAACCTCGACAGCCACGTCAGCCGCATCGACTTGGTGGGCAAGGACGCCATCGTCCTGCGCGAAGGCAAGCAGGTCACCGAATTCCGTGAGGGCATGCTGCCCTGGTGCCTGCAGCGGCCCATGGCCCTGGTGTTCGACGAGTACGACGCTGGCCGTCCGGACGTGATGTTCGTCATCCAGCGGGTGCTGGAGGCCCAGGGCCGGCTGACCCTGCTCGACCAGAACCGCGTGATCCGGCCCAATCCGTATTTCCGCCTGTTCTCGACGACCAACACGATCGGCCTTGGCGACACGACGGGGCTCTATCACGGCACCCAGCAGATCAATCAGGGCCAGATGGACCGCTGGTCGATCGTCACGACGCTGAACTACCTGGCGCACGACGTCGAGGAAGGCATCGTCCTGGCCAAGACGCCGAGCTACGACAGCCCCGAGGGCCGGCGCACCATCTCCGCCATGGTCCGCGTGGCCGACATGACCCGCAACGCCTTCATGAACGGCGACATCTCCACGGTGATGAGCCCGCGCACGGTGATCACCTGGGCGCAGAACGCCGAGATCTTCGGCGGCGACATCGCCATGGGCTTCCGCCTGACGTTCCTGAACAAGTGCGACGAGCTGGAGCGGCCGACCGTGGCCGAATTCTACCAGCGCGCCTTCGGGACGGACCTGCCGGAAAGCGCGGCGCGGGTGAAGGTCGCCTAGCGTCCGGCGGCGGGCAGGGCGTTGCGCTGGGCCACGGCGGTCGCGGCCTGATTGTCGGCGGCCAGCTTCAAGGTATCGACCAGAGCTGCTTCGGACGTGGGGTCCAGCAG